>CAYUGI010000213.1:0-11971 GCA_964444105.1 uncultured Pirellulaceae bacterium | reverse complement strand
ACCAAAATCCGCTACGGCGTTGCCCGCTGGGAGAGTCGGACGCAGTAGCGGCCGGGGAGGGAAACGCGCACAGTAAACGGGTTTGAGCTGCGATACTGGATTGCCCTCTCCTCGCTAAGGCTCGACTCTCCCGGAGGGCAACGCCGTAGCGGATTCTTGTGAGCCGTGACGCGTGAGCGGCCGGGCATTTACATCGATCCCTGTTGCACACAAGGCCCGTGGCCTCACGGCCAGCGGCTCACAAATGTGGTGATCGCCGGTTAGAAATCCGCTACGGCGTTGCCCTCCGGGAGAGTCGGACGCAGTAGCGGCCGGTGAGGGGTAATGCGTGTCGAAAATGATTGTCGTCGGCGATCCGAATTGGCCCTCTCCTCGCAGAGGCTCGACTCTCCCGGATGGAGAGTGAAAACAGAAAAATCCGCTACGGCGTTGCCCGATAAAAAATTGCTCTTTGCAAACCAAGACTTGCGAAGAGGTGTGACCTGCAAACAAAAAGCGAAACCCGTTTTGTTTCACACTCGACGCGATCTTTGCACCGCTGATGCGTCGAGCGAACGTTTGCTTGCCCGTGCCGCTTCCCCGTCTACCTTTCCTTTGCCATGACGGCGCGGCGAAAGACCCAGTCGCCGCGGAATCAATGGCCCCTTCCTGGGACGGAAGCGGTTGAAGTTGCCAAATGACGGCAACGAAACAACATTTGATTCGCCCCGAACGGAAGCAACAGCATGTTTTCAAGTCCGCCGCATCTCTATTTTGCATCCGTGTTGGCTATCTGCCTGTCATCATCATCGTGGTCCCAGGATCATGTCATCCGTTTTGACATGAGTCCCAATGTGGCATCGACCCCAATCCAAAGTGATGCTGCAATCCAAAGGGACACTGCGATTCAAAATGACACTAGGCTCGTTCAGTGCGAATTGCGTTTGTCGTCGCTGATCGCCTCCCCGTCATTTCCTCGAATCGATCAATGGCTTGTCCGCTGCCGACCACGCGACGCTCAGATGCGAATCGCCGACTACGCGCCTCGGACAGAAACGCGCAGCGAGATTGACGGACCGATCCAGATCAAGATTTCCGATGAAAACACAAAGTCGCTGGGGCTAAGTGTCACTGGCGACTATGCCAAGATCGTCAAAGGCAGCCTGGGGGCTGATTCAACGAACAAGAATTGCATCACACAGCAATACAACGCGAAGCCTGCCGTCCATGCGGTCACGGCGTCTGGATCGATCGACCGAGGTCGTGGGGTCTACTTCAAATTGCGATGGACGGCGACACAAGTGCTGGACGGCGAGAAGAAATTCACGTTGACTATGCAAGTTCCCACAACCTGGCGAGGCGGACTTATCGACGTGGACGTCGTCGCGCAAACAGCGCAGCGTTCCTTTGGTGGCTTTGACACGGAAATCAGAACGCTTGGCGAAGCGAAGTTTGTTATCGCCACCTACTTGAGCGGCGACGCAGAAGCGACTCAGCGTGCCCGTGCGTTCTCTTTGGCTGAACAACACCTTCACAAGCTAAGCCGGAACGCGAGATACAAAAGCAAACCGTCTACCTTGCCATCAATGCTGCGACATGTGGCAGCGAAACTTGACCTAGATTCACCACCTACAAGTCAGGACTGGGTGCGTCGCTTAACCAAGGGTGAAGCCGACCCATACTTGGATCGTGAAATCAGCCGGCTACCCATGGAAATCCGCGTCGCGGCGATCGACTACCATGACAAACGAATTGAGTTCCATCGACTTGGAGTCGAAGTGACATCTCCTGGCAGCTAACTTACCAACGAGTTGCTTAATTGTTGCTGAAACCCAGCGGCAAGACCGCGTCGCGGCCCAGTGGATTTTTTAGATACTGAGCGTGGCAGTCGGGACACAAGTCGTAATCACCGTTCATGGTCGCGTCGTCTTCTTCGTCAATCAGTTCTTCATCCGTCAAACCTTCCAGGACTTGATGAAGTTCTGACAAGTGATCGACATCGTCATCCAGTTCCGACAAGCACTCATCAGGCGCCGTTTGAACTTCAATTTTGACGACGTATCGCATTTGACGAGACGGGTCGATGTTCCGTTTACATCGATCGCAGGTGTAGTGGATCATCCCAAAACAATTCCGCTGCGTGAGTAGGCTCGTGACGCGGTCAGTGACAACACGTGACCAAACTAAATAAGACGATAAAGGCGTCATCGGCACAGTTCATATTAGTAACGCGAAACGATCCCCTGCAAGTCAATTCGCATGCTCTTTCTGGCATGATTTTGCAACTATTTT
Organism: uncultured Pirellulaceae bacterium; assembly: GCA_964444105.1. Taxonomy (GTDB): domain Bacteria; phylum Planctomycetota; class Planctomycetia; order Pirellulales; family Pirellulaceae; genus K23-9. The sequence goes on along the minus strand of CAYUGI010000213.1, from coordinate 9,700 downwards.
TGTTGCTTGACATCGACCTTCGTAACGCTTAGGCCGCTATTTGAAGCCGCACGGGCAGAATCGTGCGCAACAGCACGAGCTCGGAGCCGTTGGTTCTTTCACGCAACGCGCCAGCAGAAATACGCGACCATTTTCCTGTGGTCAGCTGCCAGACGTTACCTTGACCCCAGTGGCCACTAACGATCCTTAACGCGAGATGAATCGCTCGGCTTACCGCTACTGGTGTTGTCATTCGTCATCGCAGCACCAGAACCATCGTTTTCCAAACGTTGCTTTGATTGGGATGTGGGCACGGTCGTTCCCATGCGGATCTCCACCAGCATCCCAGGCAAAAAATCTTTGCTCAGCGATTCGATTTCGCGTTCATCGAGAACTTTCAGTGCATATTCGCGTTTCTTCGCCTCAACACGAAGCCGCTGGATTGCGGGCACGTGACCGTAGGCAAGCAGGCAACGCCCGCCTGGCTTGAGGTGTTTTGGCAATCCGTCCAGCAAGGAATCCATTAAAGCAAAATCGGGATCGTAGAAAGCATGGTCCGCCGGCTTACTGATTTTTCCGTCTTCCCAAGGCGGGTTTGAAATTATCAAATCGAACCGTTCCTTATCCTTGATGACTGCGAACGCACTTGGCGCTTTCGTTGAAACGCTGCGCACTTCGATTTCCATTTCCTCGGCCAACATTGCCGCGTTGTATCGCGCGTTCGCAACGGCAGCTGGATTGATATCCGTAGCGACGACTGAATCTGCACCATTCTGCGCACAAAGAATCGCAACCAAGCCAGTGCCGGTACCAATTTCCAAAACACTTCGGCCCGCACAGATCGTGTCTTCGGTAATGAGTTTCCTTAACGAGACCGTGTCATCGGGCTCCCAGAAAACAGAGTCGAATTGAATGATCTGTCCGTATTGCAGACCCTCGACTTCCCAGGTCTGAACAACATCGTATGAGTAGTCCAGATCTTCTCTTTGTCGCGAACATCCCGTCAGTAGCCACAAGTTGAGAGTCAACACACTCAGTAAGACAATCGTGGAATCGTTAACGCGCATGTGGGAGTGGTTCAGTGAGAAGTGTACGATTCAAGATTCGACATCGATCAGAACAGTCATTTGTAGCGTGTCGATTCGCCAGGTGTCTTCCCAAGCACAAAAAACCTGCCAGTGATGACGAAGCAACAACAAACGCCGTTAGAACAAGGCGTTTGTGAAGTTGTTTCGCTGCTGCAACGAATTTTCTCGACGCAAACAACATTTTTACACGGAACTGAACAGAAAAACAGCTATCTAATTGGGTGCACGAAACGTGGGCGGTCCCCACGTAGTACCTACTTGGAGACGTTTGATGAGTTTAGTTCCTCTCTTGATTAATTTGGTTTGTGGAGCAGTTGGCGGAAACGGAGTCGCTGCGGTTTTCAAAAACCTGAACCTTGGCACGCTTGGCAATTCAATCGCTGGTATCGCGGGTGGTGGAATTGGCGCGGGAGTCCTGGGCATGCTCGGCTTGGGCGGAGGAGGCGAAGGAACGCTGGATGTCGCAAACCTTGTCAGCAGTGTGGCTTCGGGTGGCGTTGGTGGCGGCGCGGTTTTGGCCGTCGTCGGCCTGATCAAAAACGCAATGGCGAAGGCATAAGCTGGCAACCAGTTGCTGCACCATGCAGAGCTGCACCATGCAGAGTTGCACCATGCACAGCTGCGCCATGCAGAAAGGCCGAAGAGAATTCTCTTCGGCCTTTTTCGTGACTGCTCAGTGCGAATGAGTACCGCAAGGCTACCGCATTTTGCAGCGGAATTCGATCAATAGACTCTCACCGACTTGCAGTTCTTCTTCCAGCTTCCATTCCAGTCGGAGCGAGTCGCCCGAATTGGGGAACGTCTCGAAGTCGGTTTTTCGATCCGTCGTCTGGCTTTCGGCAACGTATTCCAGCCGGGTTACCAAATTGTCGGTAATCACAACGTTGTTGACCGCAGAGTCGCCGACGTTTTGCACGCGAATCACGAAGCCGACATCTTCGCCGCTTTGTGCATGTGCCTTGTCCGCCATCTTGATAATGCGCAGTCGGCCCGCATCCGGGAATTCATAGATCGTGAATGCCTCGATGCTGTCGTCACGCGTCAAAACGGGTGGCTTCATGTCTTCAATCGCGACTTCAACCGACTCGCCGATCGTCCAAGCGACCGCAGCAGTCGCATGCTCTTCCAGAAGTGCCTTCTGCTCATCAAGCATCAAGTGCAATTCAAGTTTGGAGATCGTCGTCATCATCTCTATGACATTGCTTCCTTGAATCGGCATCAAGTCGCCCTCGACACGCACACCGCGATTGCGGTCACGCAAAAAATCGAGTCGCTTGACTCTTTCAGCACGACCCAGCTCAGTTGTATCTCGCATCACCAATCCTGGTAGATCCTTGTTGATGCCTTCGGTTCCAACAGGTCGATCGACTTGATTAAGTCCAGTGACCTTCTGGCCTGAAACAGCACCTGTGATCTTGCGAACCGATGCGAAACGCGGCGAGTAGACGCAAACTCGATTGCTGGGCTGAATCTCAATGTCGCCCGCATCAGTTGTGTAGTGAACGACTGTGTCTTCGGGTTGAAGTCCATCGATTGAATCATCACGAGTCACCCTGGCAGCGGGCTGATGATCGCCGCCATCGCAAATGAACTCTTGCGGATCAACACCAAACGCATTCCAACCTTGGGGAACGTACTCCACATATCCACCAGGCTGGCAACTTTGGCAGTCGCCTACGTCAGGACCGCAGGATCCAGAATTGCACGATTGGCAACCGCTAGAGATCCGATTCTTGGCAGCTTCCACGGCAACACGGATGGGACCGTTTGCGAAGCCAACGGGTTGGACGGGTACCGCGGGCCTGGATGTGGCTTGTTCGTACGCGACCTGGGTGACACCTTCGTTCCCCAATGCCGTTGACATGGCTGACAATGCCGTTTGCTTGGACGCTGGCGACGCATTCTTTAGCGACGCCAAAGTACCAGGCATCGTTGTCGTTCGCGCCGCGACTGGATTACTAAAACCAGTGTTTGCGGGTCCGTTGCTTGGTCCAGCAGTTTGGCATCCCGCCAAAAACAGGCAGGCCAACGTGCAAACGATCGTGTGCTGAGCAAAAGAACGCTTCATGTTTCTTTACTGTTCGGGTTGAAAAATCGGTGCCCAAGATGGGAACCCGAAGAAGAACTCTGGCATCAACGATGGTGCTCGCGGCGGTGACAACGAACCGATGCGAATGATGGCAACGGCGCGCCCGTAGTGATCGGCAACTCCCAACGCATCTTGGTGCTCGCTAATGTCCATGACATTGGCTTGCTTGTCAGTCTGCTCAAGCGGAACCGCCGTTTGAGGATCTTCCAAGTAAACGACCCGCGTGACCATCTTGCCTTCCAAGGCGGCCTGCATATCGACTTCGTCAATCTTCAAGACGATTGGATAGGAAGTCGCCAGCCCATCAGGCGGATACATTCGATCGATCAGTTCGACGGTCGGGAACAGTTCGGCACCTTCGCTGCGTGGAATACCCGTGATACGGAAACGATAAACGCCACCGATCAGCAGTCCCGCCATCAAGTCCGCTTCGCCCTGACCAACCGTACCGCCCTCGGGCAGTGCGAACCTTGTTCCTGTCGGGCCAACGAATTTCACTGGTTGATAGTAGTTTGCCACTGGGCCGCGACGCGTCAGTCGGGCACGACCAACAACACCCGCAGGCATATCAGCGCTGTAAAGTGCGTGCTGTCGATCGGGTGGCAAGAAGTCAGAAGGCTCTGCGGCATTCAGCTTTATGGCCGTCAAATACGAAACAACTCCATACGCCAAAATACCGTACAACAGAAACAACCCTACCCAAGTCCGGCGTTCGCTTCGCGAGCGTATCGCCACAGAACGTTGTCGTTTTGGTTCGTTTGACATTGCTAAATCGTGCGGCTGTAAAAGTGACGGTTTCTCAGCACTGTCTCCCTCGGAGCGAGGAAGTTCTCTTACTCAAAAAAACGCGACCCATCACATTTGATCTGGGCCGCGTTTCGTTTTGCTTATCCGATAGCGACTCTACGGTCGGCAGTTTGGATCGACCGCTTGGCTAGCGTGCTGATAGAGCCCGCGGCCTGCTGGAACACCCGGATGAATGTTCTGCTCGGTGATCTTCACGCGGCTAACAGGGTTTGGATAGCTGTAGCCAGGCTGGTGCCGAACATCGATTCGCATCTTGTCCACCGGACGCGGAATGTGCATCGGTGTGTGGTTGCGAATGACGTGCTTGGTCAAACCGGCTGGCGTACCCAGTGGAATGTGTGGTGGTCCAGGCAACCCGATGGGTGTTCCGGTGATCGGAATGCCGTACTGAGGAGCCGTTGCACCAGCAACCATACCGGGCAATTGAGGTGGAGTTGGCATGCAGCCAGGTCCGCCGCCTGCACCCATTCCGCCACCCATCGGTCCGCCGCAGCCCTCTGTCATCGCCGGAGCGAATGGAGCAGGCAAGCCGGCGATCGGTGGTCCCATCATTCCGCCATTGGCACCCATGCCTAGACGAGCAGTGCCTGGCATTTCGATGTCTTTGTCACCCAAACGGATGATGGCAAGAATCGAGCCTCGGCGATCTGCTTCGACGATCGGATCGATGCCCGGATCAAGACGCGTGCTTACAAGCGTGTCGATGCCGGCCAAAGCAGGACCTTGGAAGTCGGGATCTGGAAGGTAAATGACTTTGGTGACGAAGTTGCCAGTGACAACTTGGTCGAAGTCTTCTTCGGTGAACTGAATGGGGATCGAGTTGTGTGCGAGGTAAGCACCCGTGCGAGGATTGGCGTAAGCCAGCTCGATGGTTGGGTACAGTTCGACACCTTCGCGATTAGGAATGTTGGTCAACTTCACGCGGTACAGTGCACCTTGTGGGAAGTTCTGACGTGCGGGCACGATCAACGGCTCGCTGTCGAACATTCCGCTGCCGGATTGGTCATAACGAACTTGCATGCCTTCGGGACGCCCGAAAGTGACTTGCGCGGTAGTCTGCGGACCGCCACCACCCAGTCCCATAGCACCGCCCATCATCGCGCCGGTCATGATACCGCCACCTGCTGGGATCTGGCTTCCAAGACCGGGATTGCCGAAGCAGCCTCCGCCGTTACAGCTTTGGCAACTTGGCCCACAGCCGTTGAAACTGGCTTGCATGACGCCGCTTCCAGACGCCTTGCTTTTGGGTGCTGGTGCGGTTGCAAGTTTGATCGCGTCGCTGCCAGGCATTTCGGTACCAGGAATCGGTGCACTGGGCATGCCGAAATCGCCGGAAACTTTATTGACACCGTATTGGCCAAAGTGTGGTTGGCCACCCATCTGTGGACCACCCATCGGTGGACGACCGCCATACTGCTGCGGTCCCAAGACTCCGGGGCCTGGGCCACCGACGCCTGGGCCAGGCTGCATCATGTGCTGCTCCGGCGGTAGATTGTGTCTGGTCGGTGCACAGCCAGTGGCAATCACTGCCACAGCCGCCAGCAGTGATAAATGAGTGATGAATCGTTTCATCGGTTGCCTCGTTCCCTTCGGTGGTGCTCGACGTCGACGTCACCCCTTGGGCGATCAAAACGTCGGGTCTTAGGCTGGTTTGCTCTGTAAGTCAGAAGCCGGCGAAAGTCGGGAGGCGTACTTCTGGGCGAATCGAGGCTCCCAAGCGGGGCGTTTGATCCGGCTAGACGTGCCTCCATGCACTTTCTTACGATCCGCACGCTCGCGGGCAGACCGACTCCGTAGCATGTCATCGGCACAAACGGCCTGCATCTTTGAAAAAATCGGCATAACCGGACCATGAAGATTCATCGTCACACTTTCCCCCTTCAGCAAACTTCCGTGAAACTGAGACGGAAAGCGTTGCTGGTGTACATGACGCTGCTTTTTTCAATGACAGCAAATGCGCAACAGCCACCGATGACGACACTGCCTGACGCTTCGTCATCGGCAGCGAACACACCCGCCCGAGATGCTGCGTCGCAAAATCCGAACGCAGCATCGCAAGAAGCGTCCCAAGAGGCAGCACGCGAAGCGGCAACACGGGAAGCCGCAGCACAAGATGCTGCCCGTGAACTAATTGGCCAGGTCATTCATCGCCTCGCCTTCGGCAGACCCTTTGACGCAAAAATTCGTCAGCGTGTTTGGACTGCCGGTCGCGAGATGGTCGGTGTCGGGACTTACGAACAAGCTGGCGGTGGAACGGGATGCTTCAACATGCAAGTCACCATGCACGACGGTGATGGTCAACACACGCTACAACAAATCAGCGACGGCCGATTGGCTTGGACGCGAAGCGTGATTAGTGACAAGGTTATTCTAAAACGTGTCGACGTTGGCCGTTTGAACGAGTGGGTCCGAGACGTTTCACGCCAAAAAAATCCTTCCCCCAATCACGTTCCCCCAAAACTGAAAGTCGGTGCGCTGACGGAGATGCTCGATACGATCGGGCGGGACTACGACTTGAGGATGGGAAAAATCAAGTCAGCACCCTTGCTCGGCATCTCGGGTACCCTCAGTAGCGAAGCTCGCAAACGCATCTTGCTGGAGAGCGGCTCAAAAGACTGGCCGGAACTTTTCCCCACCCGAATCATGGTCGCGATCGCGGCTGAGTCATTGCCCAATACGAACTTCGGTCAAGGTCTCCCTGTTCGCATTGAATTTTGGAGTGATCCAATTGCCGCGAGTCACTCCAATGAAAAAGCAAAGCCCGAAGGACGACTCATATCACTGTTGGAACTCTACAGCGTCCGACCGATCGATGCCCCACCCGTTGAGCGATTCCGTTTCGAGACGCAAGACTATTCCATCAATATCATCAACGAGACCGATCGTTACCTGCGACGCTATGGCGTGCGTCTAACAGACAGTCAAAGAAAACTGCTGCGTCGTTAGAGGCTACAATGAGCGGCTCGATATCCAAGAGTGTCTCCTTGCACCTATCACCGCAAAGCTAGTTCGTTGACTCCCGATCCATTTCCGAAATCTAAAGCCTCGTGGATTGCCTGGGCTCAACTGGTTCGTCTGCCAAACGTATTCACTGTGATCGCAGACGTCAGCGCAGCATTCCTGCTTGTGGCACACGGGCCGTTCCCGATGGGGCGACTGGCACTCGTCTTATTGGCAGCGGTAAAACTCTATTGGGCAGGCATGGTCCTGAACGATGTCTTCGATGTCCGGCGTGATCGTCAAGAACGACCAACACGCCCCATTCCGGCCGGCGACATCCCGTTATCTCAAGCAAAAACGGTTGGTTGGTTTTTGCTGTTCAGTGGGATCATGGCTGCAGGCCTTTCCGGTGTCGTGCAATCGGAACAATTTCCAACGACCTGGTTGCCAGCGCTGGTCGCTTCCCTGCTGGCCGTAATGATTGTCCTTTACGACGGACCGCTAAAGAAAACACCGCTCGCCCCCGCTGCCATGGGTAGCTGTCGGGTATTGAGCTTCCTGCTGGGTGCATCACCGTGCATCGCGCTGGTCGCTGGGGAATCCCTTGTTCCAAAGCATGTGCTGCATCTCGCACTGGGTTTTGGGATCTACATCATGGGAATTACCACCATGGCTCGCCGCGAAGCAGTCGGTGGCAGGTCTCTTAATCTCACCACAGGATTTGTCGTCACGTTATTTGGCATGGCCATCATCGCCTTCGCACCCAGCATGTCCGGGGAAGCCGGAAATTGGAGAATCGACCCGCAGCGTCACTTCCCAATCCTCATTGGTTTGATTTCGTTGCCAGTAGCACTGCGAGGACTTCGCGTTCAGACGGCACCTTCACCGGAGAATATTCAAAACACAATCCGCGCAGGGATTCTCTCCATTATTCCCCTGGCGTCCGCGGTAGCACTTTTGGGCGCTGGACGCATCGCGGCGATCGCAGTGTTTGCTTTGGTCATTCCTGCCATCGTCTTAGCCAAACGGTTGCGTGTCACATAAGGCGTCTCTGATGAACCTGGGCTTCCACACGATCAGCTTGCTCTTGCACGACGAAATGACGGCCATGTGCGAGCTTGGAAAAATCGGATTCCAGCATGTCGCCATCCAACCAAGACTGAGCGGGCTGAATCCAAACGAAGACGGCTTTGATGCAAAGTTGCTGGATATCGCTCGTTCATCGCGCGAACTCGGAATCAACGTGATCGTCGAAGCCCAAGCACCCTTTCTCAATACTGGTAGCTTGGCCAGTGAAGATACTGACGAAGCGCAGGCAACAGAAGACTGCATCCAAAAAGTCATGTCGCTTGCCTCAGCAAGCTTTCTGACTCCAGAGGCTTGCACTGTCGTCTTTGAAACGGGGTCGTCCGGCATCGACGATCCGTCGGATTTGCATCTTCACGAATCGATGCTGGAAAGACTTTCTCAGCGGATCGACTCGTTGCTGGTCGACGCCAAACTGCTTGATGTCAGACTCGCTGTTCGTCCCAAACAAGGAAATGCGATTGCGAAGGTGACTCACGTCCAGCGAATCAATCAATGGCTGAGCGAAACAAACCGTTTGTCGATTGCAGCCGACACCGCACAAATGATGCTCGCCGGTGAGTTTCCGATTGGCGAGCGTCTTGCTCCCATCGCGTCATCACTCGCTTGCGTTTTTTTGACGGACCCAGAAACGACGACGAACCACGAACCCCAGCCGACCGACGAATTTCAGCTACCCGGACGAGTCGATCTAAGGCGTGTCGTTCACGCTCTTGCTCGGCAAGAAATTCGCGTGCCCGTGATCGTTCAAATCGATGGACAGAGCGAAAGAGGAATGAGCATCGCAAAAGAAGCCTGGGATCATCTGTCTTAGCTTGTGGCAGGATATCTTCCCCCACGCGGGTAAATGACGATATCCGGATTTCCAGATCTCCGTTTGGCCAGTTTCACCGGTGAAACACGAAAAAACCCGCATTTGGGCTTCCCAAAGCTGGACCACCCTTCGTGGACACGCCTATCATTCGGTTACCGCAGCAGGAAGATCGGACTAGCCAACATCCAAGATGCTCTTGGAGGAATTGGCAACTCCGATCAAAATAGAAGCTACCGAAACAGAAAACTCACATTGGAACGACACCATGCTGGCCACCTCCCTACGAACGGGTTATGAGTGATTTACTAGATGACCCAGTGGTCGTGTCTGCGGTCGCCCTTTTGGTCATTTCCGGTGGATGCGCCATTGTGTTTTATGTCGCGCGAAGCTTGCGCGACTCTGCCGACGACGACCACCAAGACGCCCAACAGATACTCGAAAACTTGAAAGAGATGCATCTGAGGGGCGAGATCACTGACGAAGAGTTCCGAGTAATAAAGCTAGCAAACCAGACTCACATCGAGACGACGGTAAGCAGCACGCCAGCTTCCGAGCCATCGGAGGCACCTGACCGATCCGAAAGCGAACCTGAAGAACCAACACAAATCTGAACTTCTGCGAATGGCCATCCATCCTCAGGCGTTACTCCCCAGCTTGGTACTTTTTGCGATGCTCCCTTCGATACGCCGGTCAGTTTGTTTGAAAGTTGTTGTTTAGTTTTGTTTCACCTGTGAAAGATGGAAACCATAAATTTCTGATCTCACCGCCCTCCCAAATCACGGGCCACGGCGATTGGAAAGAAGACACCGTTTTAGTTTTTAATTTATAAACCACAATTAGCTCGAGCTTTCGAGGATAAGGATGTTCCATCCCAGTCCGCACCTCCCGCTCTGAAGG
>CAYUGI010000212.1:0-12069 GCA_964444105.1 uncultured Pirellulaceae bacterium | reverse complement strand
TCTGGCGTAAAATCGGGGCTGTGTGTGATCGACTGACTCAGTCGCAGGAACGACTCCATCAACAAGGGTGAAAGAGAAAGGTGATCGGCTTGATTGTCAAAGCCGTGTTCGGCACGCAAGTCTTGTGGAAAAGCGGCAACACCCGCTAGACGCGGCTCGATTAGTTGAGACTTTCCCAAAGGCCGACTGCCCACCATGACCGTGTCCGCCATCTTTTCAGTTGCTGGCTGAAAGTAACCATCATGATCCCGCATCATGCGCTCGGGTAGCGTGAACACGATGCAATTTAGATCGAACAGATCGATCACTGAATTGTTGTACTGGAAACGATTCATTCTACGAATCGAAGTCGGCCGGTAGACCGCGGATTCACCGAGCTGCTGCGACAGTGATTTCTTCAGATCCACCACCAGTGCATCGCGGCTCACGTCATCCCATCCCGACTGGTCCTCCGGAGGCATCTCCCGCGCATCGACGACGCGGATGACGGCTGCAAGCAACTCTAAATCAACACCACCATCTGCCTCTACAAACTCTAGCAGATCAACATCTCCTTCAGTCTCGTCGTCAGCGCCATGACAGTGAACGCAATGATCGCGAATGATTGATGACACCGACGAATCCAAAGCAACGACTTGGCCGCAAAACATCAGACAGGTCGCGAACAGCAAAACGATCGACAACTTCAGCATCATTCCGATCACACTCTCAACTAGGTTTCCACAAATCAACTCAAACTGTGCCTAGTCTACACGACGCCGCTCAGGCTCTCTTCGGGCAACGCCTTAGCCTGGAATATTCATGACTCTGTCGAAATGTGTCAGAAGTCAATGACATCGTTCATGCCTCGATTTGGCTGCCTACCAAATTTTGCTCTCCCTGTGGGCGAAGGATGTGAAGATACCAGTGGTGTTACGGCGGGCCCTCTGTGCCAACATGCGTGACGAAACCTTCGTTCGGTTGCGCGTGGAGAGACAGTTGGCATCATTCGCTCGAGTAGTAGCGGATCAACAAAGAAGCCGCTGCCAGAGAACCGGCAGCGGCTTTGAAGTTTCGACTTTGAGAATCCTGCAATCAGCTAGCTTTCGCCAGGTTCTGCTTGCGAAGTCCATCGATGTACTCATGGGCTACATTCATGACTTCCTTGTTGTAGAACGTGTCTCGAAAGATCTCGTCCTGTGTTTTCTGCAAGTCTTCGCCCTTCTTTTCGTCTTCTTTCTGGGCGTCCAATTCAGCACGTCTTGCCATGAATTTAGCTTCGTTTAGCGAAACCGTCGCAAGCTCTTTTTGTGCGACGTACAGATCGATGCGGCGAATCAAATCAGAAAATTCCTTGTCGCCAGCGATACGCTGACTGGAATTTTTGCGAAGTTGTCCGAGCAAATCGACAGGTACCATGCTGTAAACGTCATGACGCGCGATGTTGACTTTGTCGTGTTTCAGAGCAAACTCGAGATCGCCTTCGCCCACGTCCATTTTTTGCGTGATCGATGGCAGAACCAAGTCGGCCGGAACACCGTGCAGCTGCGTGCTTTCTCCGTCGGGCAGATAAAACTGCTGCAACGTGACTTTCAGTGCACCGTAGTTTTGCCGCTTGTTGCGGAACAGCTGTTGGCCGATGTCCATCAGCGTTTGAACGGTACCTTTGCCGTGTGTGGCTGGGTCGCCGACAACGATACCACGTTTGTAGTCTTGGATCGCACCCGCGAAAATCTCGCTGGCACTTGCACTGAATTTGCTGGTCAGCACGACTAACGGACCGTCCCATGAAGTCCCCGATTCATCGTCGGCGTACTGCTGAACTTGGCCATTGCTATCCTTGACCTGAACAACCGGTCCACGGTCGATGAACAGTCCTGTCAGGTTGATCGCTTCGGTCAGGCTGCCACCACCGTTCTTGCTCAGGTCAAGCACAACACCATCGACACCCTTGGCTTTGAAATCTTCGATGATATTGCGGACGTCGCGTGTGCTGCTGCGGAAGTTCGCTTTCTGCTGACGGGCGCCTTCCATGTCCAAGTAGAAACTCGGCAACGAGATGAACCCAATCTTTTTGGCTGGGCCCCCGTCAAGTTGATGTTCAATGACTTCACCGCGGGCGCCTGACTCATCCAGTTCGACGCGAGCACGCGTGATTTTCAGAATTTCTAGCGTTCCGGTTCCGCCGGGTTTGACACCCAAGCGAACAAGTGTGCCTTTGTTTCCGCGGATTAGATCGACGACGTCTTTGAGTGGCATTTCGACAATGTCAACCATTTCGCCTTCTTCGCCTTGGCCAACGCTGACGATCGAGTCGTCTGGTTTAAGCCGGCCGTCTTTATCAGCAGCGCCTCCGGTGATCACGCTAGTGACAACCGTGTTGCCGTCTTTCTCTCGCAACGCCGCACCGATGCCTTCCAGGTTCAAACGCATTTGGATTTGGAAATCGTCCAGCGTTCCCGGTGACATGTAAGTCGAGTGTGGGTCGTAGCCCATTGTCACGGCGGTCAGGTACATTTCCAAAAGATCGTCGCTGTCGGTTTGTTTCCAACGGCGAGCGTATCGGTCATACCGGCGACTCAAACGCTCGATCGGATCCAATTCTGGAACGATGTCTTTCGCGTCTTCCTCGGTCGCCTTCTTCTTTGCCGTTTCGGCCTGTTCTTTCAGGTCCAACAGCGCGTACTTGATTTGCTTTCGCCATCGGTCCGTCGCTTCGGCGGGCGACTTGGCATACGTCGCCACATCGGGATCGATGATGATGGTTTCGTCTTTGCCGAAATCGAATTCACTGCGGAGGAGTGTTTGGGCTTCCGCGACTCTTTCGTCGACTCGTTGAGTGAATCGGCGGAAAATGTCGTAGGCCAATGATAGGTCGCCAGCGCGAACCATATCGTCAATGCGTGTTGAGTTCGCAGCGAACTGATCAATGTCGCTTTGGTAGAAGTACAGCTTTAGCGGGTCGAGTGATTTGATGAATTGATCCAACGCGCGTTTGCTGATTGTGTCGTTCAACTCGATCGATGAGATATGATGTCGAGGCATCAGGGTCGCAATCAGGCGGGCCACGATGCTATCGCGAGCCGACGGCGTCGCGTCAAACGAGATCGGGGCTCGTTCGATTTTTCCCGGTGCGGCCTGCACAGGCTCAAGCGGCTCGACTGCGGCCGGAGCGACAGGAGTTTGCTGAATCGGCACACCGTCTTGCAGTGCTGGTGACGCAGGTGCGACTTGGGCAACGCATTCTTGGCCGACGGCGAACGCAAGGACCGCGCTCAGAGCAATGGCGGACAAAATTGGGCGTCGGTAGCAATCCATGGCAAATTCCTGGTGGGACTTTCGGGCGAATCAATAGCAGTCGCTCAAACGATTTCTCGCGTTCGCCTTCTCAAGTTCTTCTTGATCGAGAAATAGCGGTATGAACCGTCTGCTGTGCGTGGAATAGTAGGAAAACGGCAATTGAACAGCAACTGCGGTTCCCGCTGCAGTCTACCAACATCACTTGGAAGCATGGGCAGCTTCGGGGATCTGTGCCGCCGCAGAACAAGCGAACGTGGTTTTGACGGAAAACACCGTACCGATCGTGCCTGATGCGATCGCGTTTGCGAAAAGAACGCACGCTGGGGGAAATTCTGGCATCGGAGACGGATGCTAGACAGTTGGCATCGTTATCCGTCGAGACACGCTTCTCGCAGAAAATCTCTGGTCCTGGCTTGGCCCCCCAGCCATTGAGTTTTGCTAGCGGTAAAACCCCTGCGATCCTCATGATCCCTCCCTGGATCGCCGATAAGAGCAAAGTGTGTTCTGGCACATCTCCAAGCACTTTTCGGGTTTGCCCGCAGGAAACGCCCCATCGTTATGTCGTCGATGCGAAACTCCCTCACGCTTGGAATCGCCGCAGCAGTGATTCTCACGTTGGCTGGTTGTTCGCGGCATCGTTTTCGCCAGCAAGCCGATGAAGACGTTCAATGTGTGTTGAGTCAGAAGGGCGGGCATCTTGATAGTGGCGGTATCTATGCACGTGCTGATTCGCGACTGGCGGATCCGAATGCAATTGACTGTCCACCGATGCCGCCGGACGACCCTCAGTCACATCAGTTGATGATCTGCGTTGATGGCAAAGAGGGATATCCTTGCTGGAACCAAAACGGACGTCTCAGCAGCATTGAACCGGCATTGTGGATGCAGTCGTTGCCTGGGGCCGAAGAGGGCAAGATAACCCTTGATCTTCGTGATGCGGTTCGCGTCGCGCGTTTGCATTCGCGACAGTACCAGAACAATCTCGAAACGTTGTACCTATCGGCGTTGGACGTCACCTTCGAAAGGTTCCGGTTCGAACATCAGTTTTTCGCGGGCAGCGCGTTAGGCCAAGACTTTCGTGGCCGGGACGTTGGGCAGCAATCGCTAACGGGTTTGAATTCGTCAGCTGGATTTCGCAAGTTATCGGCGACGGGAGGCGAACTCGTTGTTGGGCTCGCAAATTCGTTAGTTTGGGATTCTTGGGGCAGCGGCACCGATGTCTTGACGTCATCGCTGGACTTTTCGCTCGTGCAACCTCTCCTGCGGTTGGGTGGCCGAGCGCGTGTTCTGGAGCAACTGACGCAAACCGAACGAAACTTGCTGGCCAATGTGCGTCAGATGCAACAATTTCGACAAGGGTTTTACGTGAACATCGCCACGGGGCGCAACTCCGGTAGCGGGCCTTCGCTAGGCAACAACATCGGACAGTCTGGGTTGGGCGTGATCGCAGGTTTTCCCAGTGGACGTAACGGTGCCGCGGGCGCGTCGGGCTATTTGGGATTGCTGCAAGACCAGCAGGAGATCCGCAACCAAGACGCCAACATTGCAGCGCTTCGCGAAAGTCTCGCGCAGCTCGATGCCGCGTTCGAAGCGGGGCGAATCGCCAATCGGCTTCAAGTCGACCAGGCGCGTCAAGCTCTCCTGAATGCTCAAAGTAGTCAGCTGGCGTCCAAAGCGGCCTACGAAAGTCGCGTTGACGGTTTCAAAGTGGATCTGGGTTTGCCGCCCGATCTTCCGCTGGAGATTAGCGATCAACTGTTGGATCGGTTTGTCCTGATCCCGCCGCCGTTGACGCAATTGCAGGACGAAGTTGCCAACTTGTTGCTGAAGGCTCGCATGGGCCAGGACGAACCGACGCGCGAACTGATCGACAGCGCGAGCGAACAAATCGATGACCTCGTTGATGGCTTGGAACAACGGCTCGCCGATGCGAAATCCGACTTGAAGCGGTTGGACGAATTGCTGCCCAAGCGGATCAAGGATATCGAGCAAGTCCGCAGGCGAGTGGAAGACACCGGTGCCGATGTGGATCCCCTGGTCTATGACAAAGACCGGTTGATGAAGCGAATCAAGTTCCTTCGCATGCGGTTACCACAAATTGAAGAGAGTATCCACGACACCATTGAACAGAACAACGCGACCGACGACGAACCATCCAAGGAAACGCTTGCCGAACAGCTTGAAGACGCTAAAGACGATTTATCGAACGAACTAAAACGCACCATCAAGGTCGCGGCAGACTTGTCCAACTTGCTGTTGGAATTGTCTTTGGTACATGCTGAAATTCGGTTGCAAGGGATCAGTCTTCCTCCGATCGAGATCACGGCGCAAAAAGCCGTTGAGGTCGCAAGACTTAATCGACTGGACTGGATGAACGCCCGGGCCAACCTTGTCGATACTTGGCGAAAGATAGAGTTCCGGGCAAACGACCTGAAAAGCAACTTGGACTTGGTCGTCAACGGCAATGTGGGGACAACGCCGGGCCGCGTCACCGACTTTGAAGCCGATCGTAGCCGATTGCGAATGGGGATCCAGTTCGATGCGCCGACGGCGCGGTTGGCCGAACGAAATCGCTACCGCGAGTCGCTTATCGACTACCAGCAAGCCAGACGTGATTTTATGCTGTTCGAGGACCGGGTGACGCAGAGCTTGCGCAATACGGTTCGCATCATTGACCTGAGCCAGATCAATCTGGAAGTACGACGAACGGCTGTCCAAGTAGCTATTTCGCAGGTGGACCTTGCCGGATTGAAACTAAACGCACCCATCCCCGTCGGCCAGCGCGGGCAACGCAACTCGTCTCCCACCGCTGCGCGTGACCTTGTATCGGCTTTGACGGATTTGCTGGATGCTCAAAACGATTTGTTGAACGTTTGGGTCAGCTACGAAGTCCTGCGGGTACTGCTGGATTTCGAGATGGGCACAATGGAGCTGGATCCAACCGGAGTGTGGATCGATACAGGCGAAGTGCAAGCTGCTAATTCTCCAAGCCTGGCAAATGACGAAGCTTTGTCGGACCAACTGCCGGTCGCGCCGGAGGATGCGATCGAGCTCAATTCGCCGTTGAAACTGGCTGAACCGGACGCCCCGGATGAGCTGGGAAAGATCGACAAAGACGAATAGCTGTCCAAAATGGCAAGTAACCGCCGATTGTTGACACTGATCGAAACGGCTTCGGTTTCCCTTCACGCTTGAACCATTCCCTGCGTTGGGATTACATGCTCATGGGCTTTTCACACGAAATTCCCCGCGAAATTCCCCGCGAAATTCCCCGCGAAATTCCCCGCGAAATTCATCGAACAACCCAGCTAGATCAGGGCTTTCAAGCCTGACAGCCGCTGGCCGATCAACTACACTGAGACGATCCCACCTGGGCCGCGAACCTCCCTCCCCACCTCTCGCGACCCGCCACTCTCCCCAGATCCAGGTCCATCATTTGTGATGATTACATCATCCGATCGATCGTTGTGTGAAGACAGCACGACGGAAAGACTCTCATTTACAACGAGGCGTCGGCGAAAAGGCGCTGTTGGTTCACCCCTCACCGTTGGGATCATTGTCCTGCTCGGTTTGGGCATCGTGGGACATTTTCTCGTCGGAAGCGTATCCAATCTTTTCAGTGGGTTGATGGACGACACCGCCGAGCTGGATGTGCTTACCACGCGAGCCACAAGCGGTCCGTTTATCCACTGCGTTTTGGAACGGGGTGAGATTCAAAGTTCCAGCAATATTGAAGTTCGTTGCCAAGTTCGCGGCCGGACTGCATCATCGGCAGTGAATATCCTGGAAATCGTTCCCGAAGGAACTTGGGTTGAGGAAGGTGAATTTTTGGTTCGCCTTGATGATTCGCAGCTCCAGAATCAATTGATCCAACAGCAGATCGTAAGCTCAAACAGCGAAGCTGCGTCGATTGAAGCGGAAGCCACTCTGGAGTCAGCAAAGCTTGCCCTGAGTGAATACGACGAAGGGACCTATAAAGAGCAGCTTGCGGCATTGCAGAGCGCTGTTTTCGTCGCCGAAGAAAACAAGCGTCGCGCCGAAGAGTACATCACATACAGCAAGAAGCTCGCCGAGCGAGGCTACATTCCTGAGGCACAATTGGAAGCCGATATGTTTGCTCTTGAAAAAGCCAAACAGGAATTAGGGGTCGCGGAAACGAAGCTGGAAGTGTTAAGCAAGTTCACTCGCGAGAAAATGTTGACTCAACTTCGCGCCGCCATCAGAACAGCCACGGCCAAGTTGAATTCTCGCCGCAAAACTTGGGAGTTGGACCAAAAGCAACTCGCTGAGTACGCCGACCAGATTGCCAAGTGCATGATCGAAGCGCCGATCGCCGGACAAGTGGTCTACGCAAACAAGCGTGGCCGATCAAGCAGTTCGACTGTCTTGATCGAAGAGGGCATGCCTGTGCGTGAACGCCAAGCGATCATCCAACTGCCTGATCCAAAGAAGATGCAAGTCGTGGCGAAAATTCACGAATCGCGCATCGGTTTCATCGAAGAAGGCCAAGCGGCTAGCTTGCGTTTGGATGCCATGCCTGAATTGCCGTTGACGGGAGTCGTGACCGAAGTCAGCGAGTACCCCCTGCCGCCCATCAGTGCTTACATGGCACACGTCAAAGAATACGAAGTCATTATTGAAGTCGATTCTCCGCCAACGGACCTTCGTCCCGGGATGACGGCCGAAGTGAATGTTTTGATCGACGCGATTGACGAAGCTTTGACGGTTCCGATCGAAGCGGTGCTTCAGCGCGGCGAAGAGTTCTTCTGTGCGATCCCGTTGGCCGAAGGCGGCGTTGAGACACGGCGCGTCTCCGTTGGCATTGCAAATGAGACGGATCTAATTGTCAAAGATGGTCTGACAGATGGCGAGAGTATCGTGCTGAATGTATCAAAGGAAGAAGTTTTAGAGCTGATGGATCTTCCTGAACAAGAGTCTTAGGCAGTCAAATCAAGTTAACCTAGTTCACTCTTCCCCGGGCAACGCCACAGCGGATTTTGATGCGTCGATTTGCCTGCCTATTGAATGTTACTCTCCCTCTGGGCAACGCTGTAGCAGAATCTTGTGAGCCGCGACGCGTGAGCGGCCGGGCACCCAATCGATCACTTTTGCAAACAAGTCCCGTGGCCTCACGTCCAGCGGCTCACAAATGCGGTGAATGCCGGTTGGAAAGTCCGCTACGGGATTGCCCTCAGCGAGAGGTCGAGCCTCAGCGAGAGAGACGGGGAAGTACTTTCTCATCATCAGACGTTTTCCGCTTCTCTTCCATGCTGGCCCTCCAACTGAAAGCTGGACAGTCTCCCAGCAGGAGGGTGAAGACTTGCGCAACATCAACACCGACGTCTCGGGTTGGTAGTCTCTTCTCGGCCGACTACCTCAACGGACAGGTGGTTCAATGTTGAAAAAGAACTCCGAATCGGATGACACCGGTCATGTTGTTGACGCGTCGGCTGACGAAGTTGCCACAGCAGCGCTAAGCATTCGCGACCTGCGTAAAGATTACGATCTGGGCAGCGAGTCGGTATCGGTTTTAAAGGGCATCAATCTGGTTGTGCCACACGGTGACTACGTCGCGATCATGGGGCCGTCGGGATCTGGCAAAAGCACACTACTGAACCTGCTGGGCGGCTTAGACACCGCGACTTCGGGTGAATACAAAATCGGTGACTGTGACGTCTCCGAGTTGACAGACGATGAGCTATCACTCATACGCGCTCAGCGAATTGGCTTCGTTTTTCAGGCCTACAATTTGCTCCCTCAGCTGGATGTGTTGGAGAACATCGAAGTCCCGTTGACGTACAACGGAGGGATGACAAGCGATGATCGCAATCGCACCGGCGGACTTGCGAAACTGGTCGGGCTGGCCGAGCGATGTGAACACCGACCGACCGAACTTTCCGGAGGGCAGCAGCAGCGTGCTGGTATCGCACGCAGTCTGATCAATCAGCCAGAGTTTATCCTGGCGGATGAAGCGACGGGGAACCTTGACACCGCGACCACCGAAGAGATTTTGGATCTGTTCGATGATTTGAACAGCAAAGGTACGACCATTGTGATGGTCACGCACGAAGAAGAGGTCGCAGAAAGGGCGCGACGAATCGTACGACTTCGTGACGGCGTGATCGAACAGGACCAGCGCATCCGTCCTCCCAGCGATGGTGATCGCCAGCAGTATCTCATTCCTCGCAAAGGCCGGCCTTCGCAGCTCAGATTGCGGCTCCGGGATCTACGCGTAGGGCTGAAGACGTTGTTGATGCATCCCTTGCGTTCGATGCTGACCGTGCTGGGAATTTTCATTGGGGTCGCTAGCGTGATTTGGTTGCTGGCGATCAGCGAAGGAATCGCCCAGAAGGCAAATGCGCAGATTCAAGAACTGGGCGCTAACACAATCATTGTCAGTACGGAACGCCCGTCAGCCGACCAACTGCAAGGCAAGAAGATCTATTACTACGGACTGACGGAGGAAGACTGTTGGCACTTGCGAAGCAACATTCCGTCGATCGATCTAGCAATCCCGTTTTATCGCAGGACACAACGCGAATTTCGCTATGCCGATCGGCTGTTCATGGGCGAAATCAACGCGTGTACTCCTGAGTACCGCGATCTGTACTCACTGGAAATGTCGCAGGGGCGCTTCTTGATCGATGCAGATAACGACAACAAGACAAACGTTTGTGTCTTGGCGTCCGATGTTGCCAAGACGTTGTTTAAACATGAAGACCCAATTGGCAAATCGATTCACGTCTTCGATGATTTCTTCCGAGTTGTCGGAGTTGCCTCTCCGCGTGCTGAAATGGAAAGCGTCAAAGGCACCAGCCGCAAACAAGATTTCTCCGACAATGTCTACATTCCGCTGGAAACTTACTGGATTCGTTTCGGCGAAGCCTATTCGGTCGGAAACAATGGCGGACGCGCTATCTCGCAAGTCACTCTGCGACTAAAAGATCAGCAAGACGCGATCGCAACGGGCGATGCCGTCGAACAAGCACTTCGGCGAACGCATTTATATGAAGACTTTAGTGTCGGCGTTCCATTAAAATTGTTGGAACAAGCACGCAATACGCGATTGATGTTCATGGCGATGATGGGGCTGTTGGCCAGCATATCGCTGATGGTTGGCGGCATTGGGATCATGAACATCATGCTGGCGACGGTTACAGAGCGTACACGCGAGATTGGAATCCGCCGCGCTCTGGGTGCTCGCAAACGAGACATCACGCGGCAGTTTTTAATCGAAACCATTTTGCTTTCTGTAGCCGGTGGGGTCACCGGGATCATTGGCGGCATCACCTGCCGCAAAGTTCTGGAGTGGTTTCGCTGGTTCCTGAATACCAGTTTCCCCGACTTAATGGCGTCACTACCTGAGACCGTGCAGACGATGGAACCAATCATTATCCCATGGTCGATCCCGATTGCGTTTGGAATTTCTGTGACTGTCGGTGTCGTCTTCGGGCTTTATCCCGCGATTCGCGCCGCAGCGATGAGCCCGATTGATGCGCTTCGGCACGTTGGTTAATGAGTGTGCCGGCGCTAGGCTCTAGCCGAACACGCTGCTCGCGTTTTCTCGAATCCTTCTAGCAGGAACCTTTTGATGATTCGCATTGTTTTGCTGTTCGGTTGCGCTGTTTGTCTGAGCATCGCCGCTGGTGCGCAATCGCCCGATCGGCCCAAGCTAATTTTGGATGCTGATAGCGCCAACGAGATCGATGACATGTACGCGATCGCGCGTCTGTTGAATCAGGAAAACTATGAAGTCCTTGGGATCAGTTCTGCGCAATGGTTTCACTATCTGGGTGATCCGGATTCGGTTCAGGCTAGCCAGGATGTCAACGAAACATTGGTCAAACTGCTTGGGCGCCATCAGCTGCCTGTGCCGCAAGGAGCTGAGCGGCCGATGGGTAAGCCCTGGGGTGGCTATGATCCCAAGGATTCGCCAGCGGCTCAGTTTATCATCCGCCAAGCCAGCATCATTCCTGATGGCGATTTCTTGCACGTTGCCTGTATCGGCGCATCAACGAACCTGGCCTCCGCTATCAAGCTCTCGCCAGAGATCGCGCCGAAGATCAAGGCCTACGTGATGGGCTTCCGATACGACGCGAACAGCAAAGCTTGGAACAAATCGGAGTTCAACGTCCGTCGCGATCTTAACGCAGCCGACTTCTTGCTGAACCAATCCGACTTAGAGCTGCACGTTATGACGGCCACCATTTCGGAGTCATTTAAGTTCGATCAGGACGATACGTTTACCAGACACAAAACAATGGGCCCGTTGGGTGAGTACCTAACGTCAGAGTGGAAACGAAAGTTCGGCGATTCAAAGTCGTGGACGATGTGGGACTTGGCGCTGATCGAAGCCATGTTGCATCCAGAATTTGCCCACGAGACGCAAGTCATGACGCCGCCAGAGAATACGCGGCGTAAGGTCTGGATCTATGACAGTATCAACATCCAAAAAATGAAAGAAGATTACTGGCAGTCCGTGCAAGCTTCCGCGCGATAGCTCAATACAAGAGCACGCATCGGTTCGAGCCTCCCCACCCTGGGCAACACCACAGCAAACTTGAATACCTCGATTCGCCGGCATATTTACTTCTTCACTCTCCCTCCGGGCATTGGTGCCTACACAGATTTCTCCGGCTCACTTCTCCCCTCACTCGTTAGCGACAAAGGGCTGGGCATCGGCTGCAGGGCGAACCACTTTCTGAGGCTAGGGGACTTTGGTAACCCGACGCGTAAGTTTTGATGTTGCGCCAAAACGGAAGAAATCGGCTCTTGCAAGACAAATAACCA
>CAYUGI010000211.1:0-12125 GCA_964444105.1 uncultured Pirellulaceae bacterium | reverse complement strand
CGCCAACGGCTTACGACCGTCATTTGCCGCTCCAAAATCCGCTACGGCGTTGCCCGGAGGGAGAGTGAAGGAGATTGCTGCTGATAAACAACTCAAAAGCTACACGACCGCTGCGCGGGCGGAGGACGTAAAAACAACACAGCTTGCGCGATTCAAGATCCAGTCGCATGAGCAAAGGTGTCTGCTGACGCTGCGGCACATGCTCGACGATAACCCTTGGGCAGTGGATCTTGAAGCAGAGCGCCGTTTTCCAGGAACTCATACAGCTCGCCATAGTGACGCGTTTCGGTCGGCGAGATACGGTGCATGACATGCCAAGGTCGCAAATCCGCTGGGCTTTCCAGACCGATCGCGCCGAGCATGTGACAGAGGCTCTCGATCGTCTCATCGTGAAAACTTGCAACACGCGTATTTTTGGCCGATGGCACGAGGCCTGCCATCAGGTGGGGCTCCTGAGTTGCCACGCCGACGGGACAGTGATTGCTATTGCACTTAAGTGCTTGGATACAACCGAGTGCCAACATCATCCCACGAGCGGAGTAGCACGCATCGGCGCCGAGTGCCAGTCGTTTCAAGACCGCGAAACCGGACGTCACTTTGCCACTGGCAATCACACGAATGTGTTGACGCACGCCATAACCCACCAGGGCGTTGTGAACAAAGATCAGGCCTTCGACCAAGGGTGCGCCGATGTGGTTAGAAAACTCCAATGGTGCCGCTCCCGTGCCGCCTTCTCCACCATCGACGGCGATGAAATCGGGAGTGATCCCGGTCTTGACCATTGCTTTGCAGACAGCCAAGAATTCGCGACGTTTGCCGACACAGAGTTTGATACCGATCGGTTTTCCGCCACTGTGCTGGCGCAGCTCGGCGACGAATTCCAGCAAGCCCGTGGGCGTTGAGAAAGCTTTGTGACCCGGAGGTGAGTTCACATCTTTGCCAATGGGTACGCCACGAATCTTGGCAATCTCAGGCGTCACTTTCGCCGCTGGCAGAATGCCGCCGTGACCAGGCTTGGCACCTTGCGAAAGTTTCAGTTCGATCATCTTGATGTTTTCGTGAGCGACGGTTTCCTTGTATCGCTCGACATCGAAACCACCATCGGCTGCTCGACATCCGAAGTAGCCCGTGCCAATTTGCCAGATCAAATCGCCGCCGCCCTGGATGTGATACGGACTGACGCCGCCTTCGCCCGTGTTGTGCGCAAAGCCACCCATCTTGGCACCACTGCTGAGCGCCAAAATCGCGTTGGAACTCAGGGATCCGTAGCTCATCGCACTGATGTTTAACAGACTCGCCGAGTAAGGCTTTTTGCAATCGGGGCCACCAATGCTAATGCGCATGTTCTCGGGAACATGATGAACGGGAGCCATCGAGTGGTTGATCCATTCGTAGCCCGGTTCGTAAAGATCTTCCTTTGTACCAAACGGTACCGTGTCGCGTTCCTTCTTGGCGCGTTGATAGACCAGCGAACGTTGATCACGATCAAACGGGACGCCTTCGGTATCCGACTCGACGAAGTACTGATAGATCTCTGGGCGAATGAACTCGAAAAGATATCGAAAGTGCCCGAGCACTGGAAAGTTCCGTAGGATTGACCGGCGGTGCTGGAAGTAGTCGTAGATGCCCAACAAAACGATGGGGCCCAGTACGACCCACGACCAAAGCAGCCAGGGTGCGACGAAGTACGCAACACAACTAGCAACGACCAGTGCGAGCAAAAAGATCACAAACAAATGACGCATGAGAGAGATTTTTGGCGAGAGTTTGTGTGGATTTCAGGCTCGTAGTGTAACGAGCCGCTTCGGTACGCGGCCACTGAGAGAGAAAAATCGTTAGGCTATCGACCGATCTTTGTTGTCTGTCTCTATCGTTCCGACTACTTCACGATTACCGCGACTATGCATCCTGTTGTCCTGGACGAACCGTATCAGTTTGTGCCGCCGTACCAAGGCACTTGGTGGCCCAAGTTCCTGCAACTGTTTCTCCGCAGGCGTCTACGAAAAGACTTTGGCGTGCAGAAGATGACGTTTGACGGATTGGACAAGATCCGTGAGTCGATCGCCGCGGGCAACGGCGTTGTCTTGGCGCCCAATCACTGCCGTCCCGCTGATCCCCTGGTCGTCAACGAAGTCTGTCGCCAAGCCGGATTGCAGCCACAGATGATGGCCAGTTGGCATGTTTTCAAAACGAGCTGGCTGCAAGCTTTTGTTCTTCGTCGCGTGGGGGCATTCAGTGTTTATCGCGAGGGAACGGATCGACACGCCCTCAACGCAGCGATTGAAATTTTGACCAGTGGAAATCGACCGTTGGTTATCTTCCCCGAAGGTGTCATCACGCGAACAAATGATCGGCTTTTGGCGATGATGGAAGGGCTTTCCTTTATCGCGCGTTCAGCGGCCAAGAAGCGTGCGAAAGAAAATCCTGAGTCGAAGGTGGTTGTTCATCCGATAGCCATTCGGTATCGCTACGAGGGCGATTTAGAGAGAGAGCTTCATGCCGCTCTAGATGACATTGAAACGCGTCTTTCGTGGCGGCTCCGACGAGAAGAGGATTTGAAAGATCGGATTCAACGTGTCGGAAAAGCACTGCTTTGGTTGAAAGAAATCGACTATTTCGACCAGCCCCAGTCAGGGAGCGTTTCGGATCGACTTAGCAACTTGATCGATCAAATCTTGGTACCGATGGAAAACGAATGGCTAGGGGATGGTCAATCGCATTCTGACAAGACTCCAGTTGCCCGCGTCAAACAACTTCGTATCGCGGTGCTACCTGAAATGATTGAGGGCAACCTGAGCGAGGAAGAGAAGACCCGTCGCTGGGATCAAATGGCGGATATGTATATCGCACAGCAGATCGGTCACTATCCGCCGGACTATGTCAGTGATGATCCAACTCCTGAACGAATGTTGGAGACAGTCGAAAGATTTGAAGAAGATCTAACGGATCATTGTCGCATCTACCGGCCCATGTCAGCCGAAATCAAAGTGGGAGATCCCATCGAAGTTTCAGCGAAAAGAGTACGCGGCGAACAGGATCCGGTGATGTCACAGCTTGAGACGGATATGCATCGGTTGCTGGGGCTGGCGGAATTGGGGAGTGACAGTTGAGCAATCCGTATGAAAGTTCCGAGGTTCCCAGTGACAGCGATCCCATTGACCGAGATCCGAGCAAGCCGTTAGAGGGAAATGGTTGGCTGAGCGACCCGCGAGCGAAATGGCAGATCACGATTTTGCTGACCATGTATGTCGGCTACGCGGCGTTCATGCTCTGTCGAAACACGCTGGGCGCGGCCAGTCCGGCGATGATGGAAGACCCGACGATCGCGATGGATAAGGCATCGTTTGGTCGATTGATGAGCTGGCATAGTGCCGGTGCGATTGCCGGCAAATTGGTCACCGGAATCGGTGCGGATTTATTGGGCGGGCGGCGGATGTTCATGATCGCGTTGGCTTTGACAGCAGTGGCCAATGTCGGCTTTGCGCTCAGTTCGTCCCTGGTGATGATGGGTGTTTTCAACTTCTTTGGGCAGTTTTTCAAAGCCGGTGGTTGGCCCGCGATGACGAAACTGGTCGCCGAGTGGTATCCCCAAAAGCGCTACGGACAGGTCTGGAGCATCATCTCGACCAGTTCCCGTGTGGGCACGATCGCTGCCGGTATCTTGCTGGGCTTCTTGTTGGGTGTCATGCCATGGCGAATGGTATTTGTGGTTTCTGCTGTGATGACTCTATTCGCTGTCATCGGCGCGTTCTTCCTGCTTCGTGACCGACCCGAAAATGTTGGGTTGCTTCCACTGGGGCCAGAAGAGACGGACGCAAGTGATACCGTTGCTGCGGTGCATCATCCTTTTGACGATTTGTCGATTCAACAGGTGTGTTATCGCTTTGTCGCGAGCGGTCGTTTTTGGCTTATCTGTCTAAGCATCTGCTTTTTGACCATCCTAATGGACTTCATTAATTTCATCCCCATCTATCTTTCGGAAGTCCTTCAAATTGCAGCCAACCGCGCGTCAATGGCTGGAAGTGCGTTTCCAACAGGGATGTTCTTGGCGCTCATCGCAACCAGTTTTCTATACGACCGCGTAACCAAGAAGAATCTGATCTATGTGCTGGGCGGTTTGTTGGCGGCGTCTTGCCTATGCGTTGTTGCGCTATGGAATTTCGGAAATCTTCCCGTCAGTGAATCATTACGCACGCCGCTAGCAATCGGATTGATCTTTGTGTTTGGATTTGCGATCTCGCCAGCCTATTACATTCCCATGAGCATCTTTGCGGTGAAATTTGGTGGCAAACATGCAGGGTTCTTGGTCGCGCTGATTGACGTATGCGGCTACAGCGGCGCGTGGCTGTTCAACTATTTTGGTGGCAGCATTGCGGAAGACTATGGCTGGTCAGTCTTCTTGGTAGGGCTTTTGTCAATCACCATTGCCGCGACGCTCAGCATGATCGCGTTTTTAACCATTGACTTTAAGAAGTCCGTGGAAGGGTGATGGTTACTTTGGCTGCCAACTTTCGTCGAAGAAGTCGGCGGCGATGACTTTTCCGGGGTCGCGGAAATTGGCCCCGTTGGTCACGTCGATGATGGCCCAGTCGGGGAGCTTCGGTGTTTGTCGGGCGTTGTTGAGATAGTCGTACTCACGGAATGTGAAACCACTGTTCAGCACGATGTAGCGATTGGGATTCTTGGGGTTCGGATAGATCATCAGGGGAACGTGGGATGCTGCAGGTGTTTTGTGTTCCCCAATCGATAATTGATTCGTGGTCCAATCAATTGGAAGGTCATCGATGATTTCTTTGATGACAGTGTTCGACTCAGGCGTGCCGAAAAGGACTAGGTTCGCGGATGCGACCAAATCCTCAGTCAGTTCAGTATCCATGACTTTGCGAATGTCGCCGCGGAAGTGTTTTCGCCAGTGTGTCATGGCGTGCTTTGATTCCGATTCAATCCATCGCTGCACGACCGCGTCGCTACTTTTGCCGCTTGGTAGTACAAAGACAAACGAATCCATGAATGCATCATCGATTGGACCTTGTAACTCTGGTCGTTTACGGAGCCCGGCATCTTGCTCCGCGACTTGCCACGTTCCGTCGATGCGATCCAGCTTGATTGACCAGGATCGATCGGAGCCGACATTGTCACCCACGATCTCGTCGCCATCGATAGCGACATGGATTGGACCATTGGCGTTTTCGGGCCACTGACCAGCGCCGAAATCCAGATTCAACAAGGTGACATTCTCTGTTTCAATCTTGATTTCATCATCATCGATGGCTGCATCCACCGCTGCCGGTTTCCAGTGCTCATCAAGGCCCTGAACATCGATCCAATGCATTCTGTGGTATCGCAGTGTCACGGTTCGAAAGGAAATTGACTTGGGCGTTATCGGTGAAGCGTGCTTTTCGATCGCAGCTATGCGAGCAGAGATTTCGCGTTTGGAATCGGGATGGATTTTGTGAGCGGTGTCTGGGCCGATGACATGTGACATCTTGATACCAACATTCCCAAGGGCGACTTCCATTACGTCTGCGGCTTGTTTCTGGCGATCAATCTCGCCGCTGTATACGACGGTCGGACACTGGTTCAAGTTGGCGGCCCAGGGTGGACAATCGTAGAGCTGCCACAACGTTTTCTGGTACGGCGGGGCCGTCCCTGCCGCATCTTCGCCTTGAAAGAAAGCAAGGAACTCGGGCGTTTCGCTGAATCCTGCGCCGGGATTGGCGGCGAAGTAATGGTCCGCGTAGTGAACCGCCATCTGCCAACACCCAGCACCGCCCATCGAAAAGCCACGAACCGCAATTCGATCTGGGTCGATCGGTAAGCGTGTTTTCAAGTAGTCGGTTACTTCCAAAACATCGATCTCGCCAGCAAACTTGAAGGCGTTGCTGTAACGACCGTAGGGATGCACTACGAATGAATCGACGGGCGTGTATTGCCCCGCGTCGGTTTGCTGCTTGGCAAGGAAACTCGCTTCACTCAGTGTCTCGCCGCGACCGTGAAACCAAAGGTCCATTCGCCGCTTTCGCACGTCACCCTCGGTGAACCCAGCTGGAATGACGACACTGTAAGGTTGGAATGAACCATCGATCTTGCTGCGGTATCCGCCAACGATAAGTTGCTGCTGCATTTTGTCGGTCAGACCGACGATGTCCGCCCACTTGCCTCCGCGTCCAGCAGCATTGATTCGCCAACTAGCCAGATCCAGAAGCTGGTCAGCTTGTTCCAACGCGATCGGTTTGTGAAATTGTCCAAACTCGATCGCCAGTTCTACGGCCCGTGGGAAGACCAGGATTTCTGGCTCCAGCGAGCGTAGTCGGGCAAGTTGTGCGATTTGCTTCGCAACTAGATCTTTGTTCTTGGGCTTCTTGCTACCTTCGATCGACTCGCGAACGGCATCATCAAAAGTTCCCCGAAGCAGGTTTTTGCATGATTTACGAATCGAGCGGCAGCGATCCGAGAGTGCTTCGAGTCTTTCCTTGGGTACATCGATCCCGATTGGCGGGATTGGACGAACGCTTGTTGCAGAATTGTCTTTGGGTCCGTCCGCAAACGACGGAACAGGCATTACGCAAAAAAGTAGCACTAAAGCACTTTGGTAGCGGATCATGATTTTGCTCAACAAGGTTCGTTTAGGTCCAGCACCGCAGCCACTTTTCCAGAATCAGGAGATTCCAAAGCCGGTAGCCGTGATTTTGTTCGCTCTGTTCGTGTGATCGAACGAGCTGGGCGATCGACTCGCGCCGCATGAATGGGGAGATCTTCGCATCGTCTGCCAATAGCGTGTCGTGCACCATCGATTTCAATTCACCTCGAAACCACGCTCCGATCGGCATTCCAAACCCCATTTTTTTACGTGTGAAGATGTTGTTTGGAATGAGGTTAGAAAACGTGTCTTGAAGCAATAGTTTTCCTCGACGACCCCGGAATTTCAGTTCAACGGGCAAGCTTGCGGCGAATTCGACCAGTCGGTGGTCAAGCAGTGGCTGACGCACTTCTAGTCCATGTGCCATCGATGCGATATCGACTTTGGTGCACAGGTCGCAGGGCAAGTATGACAATATGTCCGACGTCGATGCACGCGTGACAACATCCCGGCCAGCCGATCGTGACCAAACCGATTCAAGAAACTCAAAGGGGTCATCGCCGGGCAACTGCTGCATGAAGTCATCCGTGTAGAGGGAAGCACGCATGGCTTCAGGAAAGATCTGAAGCCAGTTCATGTATCGGCGAGCAGTAGGTTGTCCAATTGCCTCAAGAAATCGCTTCGCACGCCGCGTGATTGAGCGACGCTTGTTGGAATCGGGAAGCTTCTGAACCAAGCCGATACCAGGTATTCGGTGGATTGGAAAAAGTTTCTGAAGTCGATTGCTGAGCCAAAGGGCGCGGTAGCGATCATAGCCCGCGAAAAGTTCGTCGCCGCCGTCGCCTGAGAGCGCGACGGTGACTTCTTTGTGGGTCAGTTCTGACAAATACCAGGTGGGAACGGCGGACGAATCACCAAATGGCTCATCGTAGTGCCAGGTAAGTTTGTCGATAATCTCCACCCCGCTGGGTGAGACCTCGAAACGTTGATGCTGTGTCCCCAAGTGCTCGGCGACTTGCGCAGCGTAGGTTGTTTCATCAAATTCGGCGATTGGAAACCCAATGCTAAACGTTCGCACAGGATCGGCCGATTGCTTTTGTGCAATCGCTGTGATCAACGACGAATCGATGCCGCCGGATAGGAATGACCCCAGCGGCACATCACTTTGCATTCGCAGCTTGACCGAATCTGTGAGAAGCTCCTGTAGTTTCTCGCGAGCATCGATTGAACTGATGGGAGTCTCGACGCTTGGATCAAAGTTCCAGTACTTCTGAACGGTGACTTTGCCATTTTCAAAAACAGCAAAATGCCCCGGTGCTAATTTCCGAACTCCCTTCCAAATTGTGCTGGGATGCGGAATGTACTGATAGGTTAAAAATTCGTCGATTGCGGCGGGGTCAACTTCTGTGCAAACGCCAGGAACTTTCGCAAGGCATTTGAGCTCGCTGCCGAAAACAATTCTGTTGTTGGCGACTGCGTAGTAAAGAGGTTTTTGCCCAATGCGATCGCGTGCAAGTACCAAGCGATTGCGATTGGCATCCCAAATAGCGACGGCAAACATGCCGTTAAGATGGGTGAAGCAGTCGGTGCCGTCGTCTTCGTAGCTATGCAAAATCGATTCGCCATCACCTTGCGTGGCAAACCGGTGGCCACGGCCTTCCAATCGTCGTCGCAGGGTTTGGTAGTTGTAGATTTCGCCATTGAAGACCATGCGCACACTGCCGTCTTCGTTGCTCATCGGCTGTCGGGCACCCGCCAAATCGATGATGCTCAGTCGACGAAAACCTAAACCCACACCGACAGTGTTTCCGTACGCATCACGGTGGTCAGTGCTAGTCCAAGTTTGTGAATCATCGGGACCGCGATGCGCGATCGCATCGGTCATTTGGGTCAGCATCTCGGCACTGACGGCCTGTCGCTCGTCTCGCCAGACGGCTCCCGTGATTCCGCACATTCGATGTTGGTCCTCGATGTAAATCGTTGATTAGTCAGCCGAGAGTATACACTTCACAAGTAGAATGTCTTTGTTTGTCGGAGCTATACGGTGCAACCTTGCCCATGTCTTTTTCTCAGAACATTAGGAACTTCATGCGTTGGCTTTTCTTGAGCGTCTTCCTGATGCCGTCCTTGGCTGGCGCGGACGAACCATCCAATCAGGGCAACGGAAAGATCACGGATAAGCAGTTAGCTGGTTTTTCAAGGATTGCCGAAAAGCCAATCGACGGTGGGCGGGTCACGGCGTTGTCGATTGGCGTCGTTCACGACGAGCGAACCTGGACGGGCCACTTTGGTCGGTTGTCGGGAAACAATCGACAACCTCCCAATGATAAGACGATTTACGAGATCGGCTCGATCAGCAAGGTTTTCACCGGCATATTGCTGGCCCACGCAGTGAAGTCTGGCCAGCTGAAATTGGACCAGACTATCGGTAGCATCATCCCGGAGGCCCAGAAACGTAATCCAAAGGTCGCCGATACCATTGAGTTGGTTCATCTGTCGACGCACTATTCGGGACTACCTCGCATGCCAACCAATTGGAGCCCAGCTAAACGAAACGAACCGTACGTAGACTACGACCGCAATTTGCTAATTGAATTCGTAAGTCGGGTGCATCCATCGCGTATGCCGAACGAGAAAAAGATGTACTCCAACGTCGGTGTGGGCTTGTTAGGAGAATTACTGGCGATTGAAGCGCAGGCGGATTATGAAGCGTTGTTGACCAAGAAGATCACGCGGCCACTCGGCATGAATGACACAACGGTCTCGCTTGATCTGGCGAGACGCAAGCGATTGGCGACGCCCCATCGATCATTGCCGTTCGGGTTTGGTCTGATCGAAGACACACCATGGGAATTCAAGGCGCTGGCCGGTGCTGGCGGTATTCGCAGTACGACGACGGATATGATTCGTTTGATGCGGGCTGCGTTGAATCCGCCTGAAGGTCTGCTTGGCAAGGCGATTGATCTGTCCTGGGAAGAACACGCCGCCGCGAAGGATGGCTCAAACGCGATGGGGCTCGGATGGAGTTTCTCGCGAGACAGTCAAGCCCGTTGGCACAACGGTCAAACCGGTGGTTATGCAAGTATGGTGTTGGTCAATCGGAATACACAAACGGGTGTGGTTGTTTTGAGCAACACTTCGTCGGGCAGTGCATCAGAGGTGTGCGGTGCGATCTATGAGTTGCTTCAGGAGTAGCGGATTCTAGTGAAGCGTTAGCGGTCGGGCCTGCTGCTGGTTGCTGGCGTGCAGATGGCCCGCGGCCTCACGGCCGGCGGCTCACTAAGCAATGTCGCGAATCGCCGCGATCATTTCTCGCATGCTCTGAAAGCGATCTCCTGGTTTCTTTTGTAGTGCTCGCATCGTGACGGCATCGGCGGCTTTGGGAATCCCGCGATCAGGGGACCGTTCGCTTGGGTCCTGTGGTGTTTTATTCTTGATGTTGTCGAACGTTTCATCGATATTCGCACCGCGGAATGTTTCGCGAATCGCCAGCAGTTCGTACAGGCACACGCCAGCACTGAAAATATCAGTGCGTTCGTCCAAACCACGACTACCGTCGACTTGTTCGGGAGACATGTAAAGCGGAGTCCCGGGACGCTGCCCTCCACCAGTCAACGTCGCCATTTGCTGTTCCAATTCGCTGTCGGGTTTTAGCACGGATTGGCGAATCGGCTCATTGTCGTCGGCGTGTCCCCAGACTTTGGCCACGCCCCAGTCCAGCAGAATGACTTCCCCAAAGTTTCCAACCCAGATGTTCTCTGGTTTGACGTCGCGATGAATAACGCCGCGCGCGTGGGCATACGCGAGTGCCTGGCATGCATCAGCGAGAATCTCCAATCGCCGCTCGATTGGAAACGCAGCAATGGTGGACTCGTCGCCTCGAGCGATTCGTTTGAGGATTTCAAAGAAGTTCTCGCCAGAGATTCGCTTCATCACGAAATAGACTCCGTCCTTCTCATCATCACCTACGTCATAGACCGGCACAGTATTGGGATGTTGCAGCTGCGCAGTCACACGTGCCTCGCGTAACAATCTTCGACGCTCACCTCGATTTCGGGCAGCATCCCGAAGGAGTGACTTAATGGCAACTGTGCGTCCTGTGATGGGATCAAAGCACGACCGCAGCAGCCCATTTCCGCCGCGAGCCATTTCGCGAAAGCCGGTGTAGCGAGACAGTCCCGGTGCGACAGATTGTGGCAAATCTGAATCGGTGCCAGATAGAATGATCGGTTCGCTGCTCATGCAGGTCATTGTAACGGATTGTTGATGATCGGCTGTAAAGGAGCGACTGAAATGGGTGGTTACCAAAAAGCGAGGGATCCAGCAGCTGGGTTAACCGCCAGTGCACGAAAAAACCCGATGGCCATGAAGCCACCGGGTTTCAAACTGTTTATCGGTCTTCAAAGCGATTAGACGCCAGCTGGCAACTTGGCGCTTTTGACCGTGTTGATGATCGCGCTGGCGACCATGTACGGATCCGCGTTAGATGCTGGGCGACGGTCTTCCAACCAGCCTTTCCAGCCTGCTTCAACCGTTCCGATAGGAATTCGGATCGAAGCACCACGGTCCGAGACACCGTAGCTAAACTTATCGATTGACTGTGTCTCGTGGAGACCTGTCAGACGCTGATCGTTGTCAGCACCGTAAACATCGATGTGCTCTTTGATGCGAGGCTCGAACGCTTGGCAGATCGCTTCGTAAGTGTCTTGGCTACCGCATGAACGCAGGGTCTCGTTGCTGAAGTTGGCGTGCATACCGCTGCCGTTCCAGTCACCCTTCATTGGTTTAGGTTCCCAGTTGATGGACATGCCGTACTTCTCTGCGACACGCTCAAGCAGGTAACGTGAAATCCAGATTTGGTCGCCAGCGTTCTTCGCGCCTTTGCTAAAGATCTGGTATTCCCACTGACCCATCATGACTTCGGCGTTGATGCCTTCGACGTTCAGGCCACACTCCAGGCAAAGCTCGAAGTGCTCTTCGACGATTTCGCGACCGACAGCTTTGCCAGCACCGACGCTGCAGTAGTAAGGTCCTTGTGGAGCAGGGAAACCTTCTGCGGGGAAACCGATAGGACGACTGGTTTCAGGGTCCCAGATGGTGTATTCCTGCTCGAAACCGAACCAGAAATCGTTGTCGTCGTCTTTGATGGTCGCGCGACCGTTGGTGCGGTGTGCTTCCCCATCGGGAGTCATGACTTCGCACATCACCAAGAATCCAGTGCCGAGGCGGGCTGGGTCTTCGCAAACGAAAACGGGCTTCAAGATGCAGTCACTGCTGCCACCGGGAGCTTGTTCGGTGGACGAACCATCGAAGCACCAAACCGGTGCATCTTCTACTTTACCGCTGAAATCGGAGACCACTTTGGTCTTGCTTCGCAAACTCTGTGTCGGCTGGTAACCGTCCAGCCAAATGTATTCCAACTTGCACTTGGTCATTAATCGATTTCTCCCAATGAATCTTGTAAACGAGTCGACCGTGTGATGCCGCCGTCACCAACACGGGACTGCTAGGCGCATCAATGAAAATCCCTAACGAAGTTTTCCTA
>CAYUGI010000210.1:242-12136 GCA_964444105.1 uncultured Pirellulaceae bacterium | reverse complement strand
TCAGCTTGGATGAACTCAGCTTGGATGAACTCAGCACAACCGTCTCCCCTATGATCTCGCTTTTCGCTTGGACCCACTTTCGGGAATCATCCGCAATCCAAAATGCCTTTGGTAAAGTGCCGTCGCTCGTCGTTAGGCCAGCAGCGTTTTCATAGTGAACCACAATCCGATCTTCCAGATTTTCGATCCGCTGCATCACCGGGCCTTCCGCAACGACGTTCATCCCGAGCGTATCGCGCTGAGCCAACAGCGCCAGACGCTGGCCGATCGGCAGCTTGTCTTTCGGATGAATGTTTGTCAGGTGCCCCAAGTCGATCGTCGTGGCAACACTGCAGCCAGGTAACTCCAACGACTGAAGCTGTGATTCACGCATCCACGCCCACGAGGGCGCATTCGGATTTTCAGCCTGCTTCTCCAACCCCTTGGCATATCCTGGAAGCATGACGACCAGAAAATGCAGATCCTCTTTTTGCCACAACTCGCGGTAACGACCGACCCAACATTGTAGTGCCTTGCCGTATTCACGCATGCAAATGTTACGGTAATACCACGGTTCGTCTGGCATTCCCGTGACCGCGCGTGCATTTCGCTCGCCCTGGTACCACGCCAGGCCGCGACAGGCATAGGGAGCAAGCGGCTTCATCATGGCGTTGTAAACAATGTTTGGCTGCCGACGCATCAAAATATCCTCCGCTCGGCTCCAAGGTTTCGGGCCATTGAGAGCCTTGCGAATTTGCTGGTGAAATTCGGTGTGACCATCGAATTCGTCCATCACCGTTTTGAATTGCGGGACGTGTTCCGTCAGATCACGCGGCATCCAGGCTTCGATCGACGAACTTCCCCAACAGGAAAGAATGACTCCCACGGGAGCATCGACGGCCGCTTCCAAGAAGTACGCAAATCCAAAGGCAACCGCACTGTTTGGCACCTCCACCTCCCAAGTTCCTCCGCAAGTGTCGCTCTCTTCAAAACTGACGGTATTCTCGACTCGGAAACTGCGAATGTTCTTTGCCATCGGAACCAACTCTTGCAGCTCCTTCACACCCGCAATTCCCATCTGCATGTTCGATTGCCCCGAACAAATCCAGACTTCGCCAACCAAAACATCCGCGCATTGACGGTCGCCGTCGGCTGTTTGCGGATCAGTCGAAACTGTCAGCGTGCGAGGCTGGAACGAAGCGGGCATGGGATCAAGATCGACACGCCATTTCCCATCTTCGCCCACCGTCGTGCTTTGGGACTGCCCAGCAAATTTGACCGTGACAGGTTGGCCAACCTCCGCTGTTCCCCAAACCGGAACGGGCATGTCGCGCTGCAGCACCATGTGATCCTGGAACAGCGATCCAAGCGTTAATTCACCCGCCCAACCCGTTCCCAGCAAGTTAAGGCAAAGGATACTTATCCAAATTCGTAACGTCATGTTCATCAATCTTTTTCATTCACAAGGAGTTCGGCTCGACACGATCGTTCGCGGCAATGATGTTAACCTTGCACAGCACTGAACGTTCCGGTGGCGTTGTTGAAACGGTCGATCTGGATACCGAATTTCTGCAGCATCGTTGTGTACAGATTGTTCAGTGGCGTTTGCTTGCCGGTATGCCCCGTCGCATCGATATGTTGGCCGTGTTTAAAACCGCCGCCAGCCAAGATGATCGGTAGATCGCGATTGGAGTGACGCGATGCATCGCCAAGACCACTGCCAAAGAAAACCATTGTTTCGTCAAGTAAGTTTCCGTTGGTTGTCTTCGTGTCTTTCAGCTTCCCCATGAATCTTGCCATCTGTTGGATGTAGAACGCGTCAATGATCCGAAGCTGCTTAAGCCGTTCGGGTAGCCTGCCATGGTGCGTCAATCCGTGATAACCAGTATTAACGCCGTCAATTTCGATCACATGGTTGTGCATCCCAAAACCAGCCGTGAAGACGCGGCTGCTGTCGGACTGAATGGCCAAGAAAAGAAGGTCAAACATCAGCGGTGAAAGCGTCGGGTAATCCATGTTGCCATGGGCATTGAACGCGTTGCCATGGGCATTGAACGCGTTGCCATGGGCATTGAACGCGTCATCGAAATCGATCGCGGCCTTGGGGATGTCCTGCCAACGCTGCATCCCTTGGATTCGTTCTTCGGCTTCGCGAATGGCCGTTAGGTACTCGTCAAGTTTTTCCCGGTCAGTTGCGTTGATTGACGATTCGAGACGCTTTGCTTGGCCACGCACCAAATCCAGCACGCTTCCCTGCCGGTCAAGTTCCAGCTTGCGGGCTTGCTTGGCGGCTTTCGGATCGTTCACAAAAAGCATGCGAAAAAGATCTATTGGGTCAGTCTGCTCGCGCACTTTGATGCCCGACGCTGTCCACGATGCGCCCTGACTTCCCCCAAGTGAAATGTGTACCGACGGAAAACGAGTTTGGTAGCCGACGTGCGCTGCGGCGACTTGGTCCATCGAAATGTTCTCGCCCGCGCTCGCCTTTTTCGCATCGACGCCGCTTAACAACGAGTTCATTGAACCGTGCTTCGTGTAGATATTCGGATGATCCATGTGTGAAACCACGGTAAAGTCGTTTCGCAGCGGTTCTAATGATCCAAGCGTGGGCGAGAGCTTGTAGTTCGATCCATAGGCGTCAGGAAAGAATGCTTCCGGGTTCATTCCTAACGCACTGGCGATACAGACCATTCGCATCGCCGGCCCGCTGCCGGTGGGTCTCGACTGGGCGAGAGATTCCAGATGCGGAAGCGCAACCGATACGCCAGCAGCTTTCAAAAATGTCCGGCGTGGGTGCTTCACCGGTTTCTTACTTGAACGGTTCACTTTTTGTCGTCGCAGCGTGAGTACGTGATGTCGATCCCGATTATAGGCTGCGGCTGTCGGTCCTGTTGCCTGGACGATCGAAAAGCGACCAACTCAGATCAACGCTGGGAAGCTATCGTCATGTTTGTCTCTATCGCCTGGGCAACTTGTCTGCGTTTCGCTTCAATTTTGTGGTTCCAGGGTCGCACCATCTGCTGGAGAGACGCTTGCGCTGCGGTTGGATCATCTTGCAATTGCAACTGGATCCTTGCGATGCGCAAGCAAGCTTGGTTACGACACCGTCCACGTCGAGACACCAAAATCGTCAGCGGCTCAAGCGATTCGATGTGTCGCCCGTGCTTGCTTAGCAAAGTCGCATACGTCGCAAGCGAGTTGTCAGCAATCGCGTGTGTTCCCCCATTCTGATGGATCCGACAAAAAGCGTCGGTCGCTGCATCGGGTTCTTTCGCTTTAAGTGCCAAGCCAAACGCAGCCACGGTGTTTTGAAGAAAATCGTTTCGAGTCGGAGCTGACACGGCAGCTCGTTCCGGTACGCTGGCGGTGGGCTGTTGGCATTGCGGCGCTGGCTGGTGTTTCCGTGCTGAAGGCTGGTTGCTTTGCGGCGGAGGCTGGTTGCTTTGCGGCGGAGGCTGGTCGCTTTGCGGCGGAGGCTGGGGATTGAAGGCGGATGGATTCGCCAGAATTTGTTTCAATGCATCGTGTTCGGATCGGCGATCATAGGCGGTTGCCAAAACCTTTGCGTTTGCGCGTTTTTCCCGGCTTTGAACAAGGCTGCCAATAAGCATCAGCGGACTCTTGGGTAGATGATTCCATCGCGAGATTACGTCCCACCCTTCGCAGTCGACCATCTTGTGTTTCAACATGTAGATCGCAACGGGAAACCCGACCAACATGCCCAGCAAATGCAACATCGGCGTCGACATGTGAAAGCCACCCAGCAGTAGTGGCAACAGCTGAAGCAAAAAGTAGAAGAACCCAAGCCCAAAGATGGGGACATCAAACGTCCTGACGAAGGGAAACCACCATGTGAATAGGCAGTGCATGTCATTTTCTGGTGCCCAGCAAATTGCAACGGCCATGAGTGCAAAGATCGCTCCTGACGCACCCAAGGCACCTCCGGCATCGCTGGACCAAAACAGGAACATC
This sequence comes from uncultured Pirellulaceae bacterium, assembly GCA_964444105.1. Classification (GTDB taxonomy): domain Bacteria; phylum Planctomycetota; class Planctomycetia; order Pirellulales; family Pirellulaceae; genus K23-9. The sequence continues at coordinate 8,185 of CAYUGI010000210.1, read as the reverse complement.
GGAACTTGAGTAACGGCGCCCTTGGCCAAGCAGAGCGTCAGGTACAGAAGACTGAATTTGTGCCAGCCAAGCTTCCCTTCGACGACTAGCCCAAAGCACCACAGGAAAACCATGTTCCCCAGCAGGTGCCCCCACGACGCATGCATAAAGGCGGCGGTTAACCACTGCAGCGGATTGATGCGATTGAATTCCAGAATCAACCATCGGTGTTCGTGATGCAGTGCATTGCAGACTTCGCCCATCCCGGTCAACCAAAACATCACCACATTGATGGCGATAAACGAAACTGTCGCAAACGGGCGGTAATAAATCGGCGCGTCAGTCCCGTACGGTATTAGCATGAAGTCCCCGATGCAAAGCGAAACGAATCCGACCCAAGCACAAGCGACAACTATCGAACCCGTGCACTTCTAGTAGGCTGCTAGTCAAACGATTCAGGGCGCAGAAACATTGCTTTTTTCCTGACCACTGATCGCTCTTCCGGACCGGCGGTTGGCACACGCCGCCGACGCATTATCTGGTGTTCGTTGTTTTCGGCCTCGCCAGAGCTCTGCTAATCGGTTTCGCGTTTTTATCTTCTTCACTTCGCAGCTAGGCAAAAGCAATTAGAAAAGGGGACCGGGTCCAATCTGCTACAGCGGTGCTCGACGGTCGTTTTCAAATACCCGTTGGGATTCCGCAGCGATGCAGGGAAGAGTCACGCAAGCGTTCGGATCAAGAGCGAATTTGGTGTCAACTTTTGGTGACGCGTAAACCAGTGGGCGAAAGCGACATGTCCACAAATCGGGCAAGCGAGTTGGTGGGGTTGTTTTCCAATTCGCGACGCAGCAATTGTGCGTCCTGAACATCTTTGGCGATCATGTAAAGAAAACCGCCGCCGCCAGCGCCCGCCAGCTTCCAAGCGGACAGGTGAGGTTCAATTCTGTCGATCAACTGTCGTATTTCATCGGGGTTCGTACCGCTATCAAGTTCCTTGTTTAGCGACCAGCTTTTCGCAATCGTATTGGTGAAACCGTCCACATCGGACCGTTGAATTGCGTCGAAACAATCCAGGCTGTTTTTGCCGATCTGATCGAGCGTGTTCAATCGCGAAGGATCGTTCAGGAACATTCCTCGCACGATTTCACCTAGTACGTCATGGGCGACCCGCGTGATGCCTGTGTAGTAGAGCATCGAGCGGGCGCTTAGTTCTGGGCTCTGGAAAAATTCGGCTGGTAGCCAACGGACTGCCCCTAACTGCTTCAGTCCAGGGCGAGTTTGAATCAATTTCGCGCCGCGTAGCAAACCGCCATACTGGTCTTGCCAGCCACCGCCACTGCCAAGCATTTGTTCGATTGCGCTGACCCGTGCCGCCAGTTCCTGAACGTCCCAACCCAAGCTCCCCAGTTCCGCGAGCGTTCCCAGTACAGATCCCGACAAGATGCTACTGGTACCCAACCCCGACCCCTTCGGGATCGCTGCAAGCATCGTCAATTCGATACCGCCACCAAACGCATCAAGCTGTTTCTCTAGCGTCGGATAGGCTGCACCGTTGAAATCAGGATGGAATCCACACAACGCAAACGCCGCTTTGGCGACCGAAAATCCGCTCCCTATTCCACGGTACGACCCGACATCATCGTAGGAAGTCAGCACTTCGCTAATGCCAAGGTCGATTGATCGTATCGTGATCGATCGCTGTTTGGATCGTCTCGCGAATACTTGTACCGGCGGTTGTCCGTTCAGATTCAGGGCGATGTTGACCACACTGCCCCCGTTGTCGATGCAATACGGCGGTGTGTCGGTCCATCCTCCTGCAAGGTCAACCCGCGCGGGACTGCGTCCCCAGACAATTTGATCATCTGCCAAGCGGAACTTCGGCGACACACGCTGCTGACGATAAGGTTCAACGATCGCCTTTTCCAGCAGCTTGAAACTTTCACGTTCCTCATCTTGCCAAAGAACGTCGCCGCGCTTTTTCAGCACTTCGCTGCGAAACATGCGATTGTGTACCGAGAGCATCAAGTCATCTGAGTCGTCAATTGTTTCGGGGATTGGTGAATCAGATTGAGCATACGTTGAGGCCGCATGAGACAGGTCAAGTTTGTAGAACACGCTTTTGGCGGCGTGTTTTGCCATCACCGGAAGAATCGATTCGCGAAATTGCTCACGTTGTTCATAGGCACGAACAAGGTTCGTCGACTGACCAATCTCGCGGGCCGAAGCACGCCGCGCGGAAAGCCAGAACTCGCGATGCTCTTCATCGCGCTGGTTACCTTCGTCATCGGCTCCTTTTGGGCCAACGAGCCATTGGACAAAGTCTCCGCACAAGTCGGATTCCTCGACCAACGGAAAAAGACAAGCTTGCTGCAGATCGCAGTCCGGCGAAATCCCTGCTTCCTCCAGCGTGATGCCTCGTTCGCGAAACCAAGTCGGCGCACCCGTCTGCATCCACCGAGTGCTTTCTTCTCCGACGGGACCGCGGAACGCGTCACTAAAACCATAAGTACGAATCGCGTAGGAACTTTCGTCCATGGCGGCGAAGTCCAGGCAGATCCCCGATGGAAGATCAAGCTGCCAATCATTCTTAGGGACCCCGGTCAGCATGTGCTGTTTACGAAGTTTCCAAGTGGACGGAATCGTGCAGTTTTCAACCCAAAGCGACTCGTTTTCCGAGCGACGAACAGGCACTCCGAAATGAGCGTCCTGAATGAACTGCCGGGGCTGGGCAAGCGACGGTACTGCGCCAAGCTCTGTTTGGTCATTGACAACAGTTTGTAATTCATACATCGAGTCGATTACATCGCAGCTTTTGCCAAAATGATAGAACTCGCCATCGACAACCGGAGCAATCGCAACGGTTAACGATGAAACGTCCTCATCAAATTGCTGAGGCTTATTTCCAAGGTGCAATGCCCAGTCGCCGTACAGATCGTAGCTGTCCGGCACACCATTGCGAAAGCGTGACTGAGATTCATCCCAGCCACAGTTCTTCATCAAGCACTCGACCGCTCGCTGGCTCAGTAGCCAAGCTCCAATGTCAATCAAAAAGGCGCTGTCTCTGGATCGTTCGCGGATTTCATCGGCACTTGGTTTTTGCAAAAACGTGTTCAGCGTTTGCGGATCACTTCGGTCAACCAACATCACGCCATAATTGCACGCGACTTCTGGTGATGCCCACATGCCCAACAGCACCACATCAGCTTCGGGCAACGATGTCAACGGGCGAGAGGACCGCAGCAGAACATCTCCGCTGGCGATCATCAATCGTGGGTTATTGCCAGCAGCACGAAGCGTCGAATTCAAAAACGGTTCATTCAGGTCAAGCAATGTTTGACCAAGCCGTTGCCCTCGCGACCAGCGAAGCGTCGGGATCGGAATGAACAGTTTGCTTGCTGCGGCATACGCTGGAAGCCGTCGGCTTTCGCCACCTCCGTGAACAACGATTCGCTGCCTAGCCTCGATCCAGTCGCCGAAGCTCTCAGACGGGTCCTTGCCTTGAACAGAATTTTGCCACGCTTCACGAAGCAGGTAGGCGGTCCCCGCCCCTGAGCCCAACTGCGAGTCAACAGGATCGTGCGTGTAGAAAGTGCGCGCAGCGATTTCGGGTTGGCACTGCTCAATCTGCTTACACATCCGTGGCGGAAGAGAAAGCAGTAGCTCCGGGGACCGATTCATGGACGTCAGTAAGTGAAGGGAAGGAAGCAATGATTCACGCGTGAGATAAGCCTACGCATTCTAGTTGCGAAGTTAACTTCATGAAGTCCACCGTTGGCAAAACGAACAGGTGCTTGAGAGGCTTCTGCCAACCCCATCTGTCGCCAAACCGTCTTTCGCCAACGATGGTCTCACTCAAGGTGAGTCACAATTACATAGTAGGCACCCAATTCGCCTTCTGAGATCTCGAACACGGGCGCGAGCTTGTACGACCCCTGTTTGAGTTCCGTGACGATGCTCACTTCGTCGGCGCCCGCTGCGACGGGCTTTCGCCCCAGGTCTTTTCCGTCAATCCGAAGCACGGCGTGAGTCGCGTCTATCGCGTTGCCAACGACGGTACGAAACGCGGCCGTGGCTCCGGGAACATTGTCTCCCGCGGGCACAGCGGCGTTGTAGGTGAAGATTCTAGTGATACGCTATTCGTCTCGGAGCATGCGAAACGCTTCAGATTCTCATTCTACCCTTCCCCGTAAGTTACTTCGATGAAAGATCGTTTTGCATTATTTTTTGCAACCGGCAACGCTTGGCTACTCGTTGCGTTGTTGCTTTTGGTTGGCAAGCACCAAGACCGTTACGCTCCAGATCGATACTCATTCTTTGAAGTCGGCGGCTCGCACACACCGATGACGTACAACTTGTTCGTCGGTCTCGCTTGTATCGTAGGTGGCTTGTTGGTTGCGCTCGCGTTCTCATCCGGTCGCGAGAAAGCGAGCAGATAGACAAACTGTTTCGTTCGCGCGTAAAGGACAAACGCGGCCTACATTTGCAAGGCAATGAAAGATATTTCGTCAGCGAAGAGTACCCGCCGTTGGTTGAATTTGAGGCGGAGGCCGAAATCACAAAAGCAGTCCGCGCGTTCATGTCCGCTTCGATCGACTGCGCAACTCAAAACGGCCACGGGAAACGGGGCTCCTTTCTAGTCAACTGTGTTTCCACTAAACCAGGCGAATTCGAAGGAGTTCAGGAACGATTGCGACAAGCCATCGAAGAAAAAGTTGGACCAGTCTGCTGGGCTGGGTAAATCGCTAGGCCTTCGGCCCCTTGGCAACTCAGTTGCCAAGGATGGACACTCTTGGTAATCCCAATTTGAAAAAGTGATGCGCCCCGGTTGGCCCCCCCAGGTTCCTGACGAGCTTCGTATTGGGACATCGCGTTTATGTGTCGAAAGCGATCGCCCTTAAATCCCGCAAGTACGATGTGAACGCCAACAAAAATAGCCACCTACTGACTTGCAGCAAGTGGCTAAAAAGCGGAGGACACGGGACTCGAACCCGCAATCCCGTGAGGGACAATTGATTTCGAATCAACCTGCTTGCCAATTCGCTTATCCTCCGATCCAGAGGCAGTATGGTCGCTGCCATGACGAATTTCGTCAAGCCACGACTTGATTCATTTCAAGACTCTGGACGCTCGATTTCCTACCTGGGTTCGCCTTGAGTCAGGGCTCAAGCGACGCGAGGGCTTAGTGTTTGTGCTCGGTAGTGAAGCTGTATTCTTTCAGCCACTTTTCCCATTTGTGAGCTTCGTCGTGAGTCTTCAGCTTCAGCTCGTGCCACTTGGGGCAACGGTACTTCAGATCGACGTGACCGTTGTGCTGATGCTGTTGGATTTCGCAACCGAGCTTCTTGAGCGTCTTGCTGATTGTGTCCACTTTTTTGGTGTCGTGAATGTGCTTTGCTTTCCAGTCTTTCAGCTGGTAGCGGACAATTTCGTCTGCCGACGCGGTGGAGGTTTGGGCCAAAGTCGGCAGCGCAGTTAAAGCAACAAACAGGGCGATCATTCGGATCATCGTTAGGAGTGTCCTAAAGGAATGGGTAGCTGTGGGAATCGGTATTGGTACGCGATGGAAGGCTTAGACGTCAAGGTTTGCCAATTTGTCAGCAAAAGAGATTTCACGAAATCGATGCCTCATTGGCATGTAGCGAGCCAAATCGCGGTAAAAGACAGTGCTAAAGGGAAACCCATCCAGGGCGGCTCGATCGCTTTCCACGTTTTTGATGAGCTTTGACCAAGGTTGGCATGTAGAGGAGTTGATGCACGACCGCGATCAGCGAATTAGGGTCAATTGGCTTGAAAAGACACCGCGTGGCCGCATCCATCGAGTCAGCTTTTTTCTCGAGCCCCGCCCACATGCTATCGGCGATTAATACCGCTGGAAGCTCCTGATATCCTTTTTGTTGCCTCATCGTCGCCAAATCGTCCAGTGCTCCTGCAGCATCGTCTGCGACGTCCCAAAGCACCAAATCTTGGGGGCCCATATCAAATGCCTCCGTACCCGCCTGGGCTGTTCGTGCACAAACAACCGCGTAGCCCTGGTAGTCCATGACCCCAGCAGTTGCGATCAACGAAAGTGGACTGGGATCAATGACGATGATGGAAGCTTGTTTTCGAGCATCCGAGCCGTGAGCAGAGTCAAACTTTTGCATGATCCGTTGCTTTGAACAGTTTTTTGAACAGCGGTTAGTAACCGTCACTGAGGTCGTTTGTCACTACGATCGTTTTACGTGCAATCGCTATTCTGCAGCAAGATCGCTCGTGGTTGCGTGTTTTGCTGTCCACACCGACAATCACGCAAATTGACTGAATCAAACTACGCCTTCTTTCTCGAATCCGATGAATCAGACGCCAACCGAAGTCGACTCGACCGATCCCCACGCCGCGCGACGTGAAAAGCTGCGAAAAATTGTCGAAATGGGCGTCGATCCCTGGGGTGGCCGTTTTGACGATCGTGATTTGGTCAGCGATTGCGTAGCGAAATCGGCAGAGAGTAAGTTCGTCCAGGAAGATGGAAACGAGGTAGAGCTACCGAATTTTGATGATCCGAACTTAGATTTCAAGCAATGGAAATCTGACAATGGACCCGGTATCGAAGCGGGCCCAACCGTTCGTGTGTCGGGTCGTATCATGCTCAAACGCGACAAAGGAAAACTGTTTTTCCTGACGATCCGAGACTGGTCTGGCGACATTCAGATTTACATCGGCAAGAAACAAGTCGGCGACGAGTTGTTTGAGTTGGCGAAGTTGTTTGACAACGGTGACTTGGTCGGTGCCGAAGGACGACTGGCACACACTAACACCGGCGAACTAACCGTGTTTGCCGAAAAGCTATTCTTCCACACCAAGATGCTGGACATTCCGCCGGAAAAGCATGCTGGGCTGACCGATCCGGAGCTGCGGCAACGGATGCGCTACGCGGACCTTGCGTTCAACGATGGTCCGATGAAAACGTTTTTGGATCGCACCAAAATCGTCAAGTCGATTCGCAGCACGCTGGACAACGATGGCTTTTGCGAAGTCGAGGGACCGACGCTTCACACGGTCGCCGGTGGTGCCGCAGCAAAACCGTTCGAAACACATCACAATGCGTTGGACATGCAACTAACGATGCGAATCGCTTTGGAGTTGCACCTGAAGCGATTGATGGTGGGCGGCATGGAACGCGTTTACGAAATGGGTCGGGTCTATCGCAACGAAGGTTTGAGCCCGCGGCACAATCCAGAGTTCACGATGCTGGAGTGTTATCAGGCCTACGGTGACTACGAATCGATGATGGATTTGACCGAACAAATCATCAGCGATGCGATTGTCGCAACCGGTGGAAACTACCAACGCGAATTCGATGGACACACCGTTGATTTCACTCCGCCTTTCAAACGTGAAACGTATGCCAGCTTGTTTGAAAAGGCGACGGGTATCGATCCGTCGGATGACGCAGCAGTGTTGAAATTGGCGTCAGAGTTGAAAATCAGCACAGAGGGAAAGCACCCCGATGTTGTTCGCAACGAGATCTTCGAGGAGAAAGTCGAGGATACCTTGGAAGGTCCGATTTTCGTCGTCGATTACCCGGCCAGCATTTGCCCGCTGACGAAACGCAAACGCGACAATCCTGAGATAGCTGAGCGGTTTGAACTATTCATTCTGGGGATGGAACTGGCCAATGCGTACACGGAATTGAACGACCCGGATTTGCAGGAAGAACTCTTCACAACTCAATTGGATGGTCAAGACGACGAGGATTCGATGGCCAAGATGGACCATGATTTCGTTCGAGCGTTACGACATGCGATGCCACCGGCCGGAGGCTTGGGAATCGGTATCGATCGACTGGTGATGCTACTGACGGGACAAAAATCGATTCGCGACGTGATCTTGTTCCCAGTGCTACGTCCGCAGTCTTAATGGAAAGATCGTAGCAGGCACGCTCCGCCGTGGCCCCCCCCCCCGCCCGAAAATGGGGGGGGGGGGGG
>CAYUGI010000210.1:0-232 GCA_964444105.1 uncultured Pirellulaceae bacterium | reverse complement strand
CGGCGGAGTGTGCCTGCTACTTTGAAAACTGGATCAGCGGTCCTGTTGGCATCGATACTTGGGGGAGTGGCGAATTGAGCGATTCAACCGAAGGGTCTGCCGAAGATCCCGCGCTTCGACAATCGGACGATCGCTGTGACACGACGACGGTACGTCCAAGCGTGATGCACTTGATGATGTGCACTGCGTTTAGTGCGGTGTAACTCGCGTTTCTTAGAACGCTTTACTCGAA
>CAYUGI010000209.1:6864-12186 GCA_964444105.1 uncultured Pirellulaceae bacterium | reverse complement strand
TATGGCCGTTGGCCAAATGATTCGCTCGAAATAGCGCAACATCAAAACTTGCGCGTGGGGTTACCCTTCCTCGAACCATCCCAATTTGAAAAAGTAATTCGCCCTGGCAGTGACTCCAGCAATCTGTGACGAAACGATCATGCGACGGTACAATGTTGCTTGCCGCTTCCTCCCATCTCCTAGAGTCGTGTCCATGCATCGTCTTCTCTTCGCTTTCCTTGCGTTATTCCTATCAGCGTCATTCGGTATTGCGGCGGATCGACCGAACATCCTTTGGCTCTTCGCCGAAGACACTTCGCCGTGGATGGGCTGTTACGGAGACGAAGTCAACAAGGGGCATACGCCAAACATCGATTCACTTGCCTCGGGCGGTATTCGATTTTCGAGAGCGTTTGTGCCAGCACCGGTTTGCTCGGCTTGCCGGTCAGCGCTAATGGGTGGCCAAAGTCAGATTCGCTTTGGTGCCCATGAGCATCGGTCTTCACGAGGCTCGGCGAAAATCTATCTGCCGGAGAAGATGAAACTGCTACCGCAATTGATGAAAGAGAGCGGCTACTTTACGTTCAATTTGGGAAAAAGCGATTACAACTTTATCTGGGACGACGACGCCACCTATTCACTGCAAAAGAAGAACCGCGCCGACATTCCCTGGGACCAGCTGAAGTCAGGACAGCCATTCTTTGGCCAAATTCAGACGGCAGGAGGCAAGAACAAAACCGACCGTTTCCCTGCAGACCGCAAGACGGATCCCACGACGGTGACCGTGCCTCCCGACTATCCGCAAAACGATCTTTATCGCGCAGTCGTTGCTCAGCACTATGATGCGATCCGCAAAGACGATGACTTTATTGGTACCGTTCTTGCGGGGCTAAAAGAAAACGGTTTAGACGACAGCACGATCGTTGTCTACTTCGGCGATCACGGCGCAAACAACCTGGTGCGTCACAAACAGATGCCGACTGAGGGTGGGTTGCATGTGCCGTTCATCATCTCTGGTCCGGATAAGTTCGTTCCGTCGGCTTCCGTTCGCGACGACCTCGTGAATTTGCTGGACCTGTCAGCGACAACGTTGGCATGGGGTGGCGTCAAGCAACCCGACTGGTACGAGGGCCAGTATCTGTTTGGAGAACGCATCGTGCCACGAGGCGCGGTCTTCGCTGCTAAAGATCGCCTGGACCACACCATCGATCGCGTTCGGACGGTCCGCACGGATCGTTTTCGCTACACGCGAAATTTCATGACCGACAGGATCTTCCTACAGCCCCAGTACCGTGACTCAAAAGACTACGTAAAGAACTTGCGTGAACTTTATGCATCCGGAGAACTGTCCCCCAAGTTGACTGAAATCTATTTTGGCGAACGGCCCGCCGAAGAGTTTTACGACGTCAAAGACGATCCAAGCCAGTTGAACAACCTAGCGAACGATCCAGAATTCGCCGAAGAGCTCGAGCGACATCGCAAACTGTTGACTGATTGGATCGCGATCGGTGATGCGGGCGAAGGCGAAGAGTCCGACGAAGAGCTTGCCTTCCAAGCCCAATCGAAAAAGTGGCGAATCGTGAATCCGGAATACGAACGCATCCGTCAAGATTCAGACGGTGATGGGTTGTCCGACGAATGGGAGAAGTACAACGATCGTGACCCAGACGACGGCAAGCTCTTGTTCACGTTTGATTGTGGCGGCTGGCAAACCGAAGGCTGGAAGGGCCCCGAGAAGCTAGGCAACATCGCAGGCCGACAAGGTTTCTTGGATTTCAAACTGACTGATGGCCAAGGCACCATCACCCGCGACGGTTTGAAAATCGACACCACCAGGAACCAAGGCTGGCTGATGGTTACGATGCGTGCATCGGCGCCAGTTCAGGTAACGCTATCCAGCAAATCAGCGAACGGAGAGTACCAGACCGTGCTGAACGCAAAAGGCAACCAGGGTGACATTTCGCTGTCAGCGTCATTACCCAACAACGCGGCGTGGAAAGGAACGATTGATTCCTTGAAACTGGCTTTCAGTGCACAACCCGACACACTGATCCAGATCGATTCGATCGAAGTGAAGTAAGCGGCCTACTTCATTGTCGCTAAGCCTGCTTACAAGCTTGCATCGATCTGGAAAATGCCTTGCGGGATCACGCCGTAGATGCCGTTGACGAAGACTTGTTGGACCCAGTTGTCGAATCGCTGGATCGTTCGTGCTGGGACGATGATGACGTCTCCGTCGCGGAGCCAGATTTCGTCGGCTGGTGTCGGACGTTTTCCGTACACTGCACCCTGTAGATCGAGCATCGTTGAAATCAATCGCCAGTCTTCGGCGCGACGCATAATGACGACTTGCCGAAGGTTGGCACCTGCCAAATGTCCGCCAGCCGCTGCGATGCCGCCCAGGACTGTGGTCGGGCCTTCTAGCTGAATTCGGTTGGCGTCGGCGACTTCACCCAAGACATGAACGAAGTGAGGTGCCTGGGCGACCAAAATTGGTTCGACCTCCAGACCAACGACGACTTCGGCGTAACGCAAATTGATTTCACGTTTCAGTTCCATCAGCGAAAGCCCTTGGACACACATTCCGCCGATTCCTGGCAAACGAATGTTTCCGTCAGGCATAACCGTGACATCGACGGCTTGCCCTTCAAGGCCGCTTTGCCCGCCAACCGCGTTGCGAATATCCTCGGCCAGCGTGTTTGTCTTGACGGGTGTTACATCGATAGCCGGTTCGTCGTAGAACTCTTTGTAACGTTCTTCCAGCACATTTCGCAGTTGTGCAACCGTCAGTCCACCGGCGTGAACTTGACCCAGAAGACGAACAGAGATCGTTCCATCGGGTTGAATCTCCAAACCACGCTCCAGCGTTCCACGCAGCAAGTCCTCATCGGCAATCGATTCGATCATCAACTGGTCGCCAGGTGTTAAGCGATACTCGCCTGTATTCTGGCGACGCGTAATCAGATAGAAAATCTGTAATTGATCAGCGGGTCGCAACCGGTAGGTGCTCAAGTGAGCGAAGCGTGCCGGTCCGGCATAACCGCCAGGGCCGTACTGGCTAAATGGCATCGGACGAATGTCGCGCCAGCGAGCTTCTTCGCCGCAACAGGTCGCGCAATCGACCCCCATGATGCAGTTCTTGCATGCGCCTTGGCATGGAAACCCGCCGGGACGAATTTGGCACCCACAGTGCTGTTCTGCTTGCTGCGAAATCACGCCGGCCCCCGGCAATGAACCGACCATCTGATGATGACTGACTTGCTGCGTCGACTGCGCTGTTGCACTTTGAGTGCCCAAGGAGAACGCCAGTAATCCAAGCAGCGATGCCGACACAACCATCGCACGAACGAAACGTGCAAGGCGAGCGGTTTGAGTTTGGATTGGGTCTTGTGAACTTGTCATCTTCAGGCCAAATGAATGAATCGTATGTCTAGTCATCAATCGACTAATCGTCATAGTCTCGGAATCACAAAGCGTCCCTACCAAAGCTTGCCAACACTATCGAACATCTTTCGCATCTTGGACTTAGGAGCTTTTGTCTTGAAGTAAGCGGGATCGTTCAGCAGATTCGTAGAACCTGCTTCCTCCGGTTCGTTCAACGTGCTTGACGCTGCTTTCGGTTCGGATTGCGGTTTGGATTGAATGGTGTGTTGCTGAGCAGGCGGAGTCAGCGCGGTTTGTTGAATCGACCGAGTCGGCGACATTGTGGCCCGGGTCTGGGCAACGGGGGCGGTCGCTTGACGTTTTGCCAGCGGTGAAGCAATAGCCACATTGTGATTGGTGGCACTGCTGACCGGTCGGGGGGCCATGCTGACAGGTTGAGGGGCCATGTGCTGAGACTTGGATGTGGACGCAAACTGTTTTGGCGTCAACTGAACAACCGTTGGAACAGGGCCTCGATTTTGCTCATGTCCAGCCGGCAATCGACTTTGCATCTGCGCCACAATTCTGATGGCTTCGGCACGGTCATTCGCGCGGTGAGAAACCAAGTCCAGAGCCTGAGCGATTTCTTCGGTAGGCTCCGTCGCGTAGGCGTGCTGCAGTGCCCAGTGAGCTTCTTTGTCCAGTCCGATAGCTGCTAAGTGCATGCCCAATCGACCAGCAAGTGACCCATTGCCGGGCTGACCTTGCAAAGCGGCGCGTCGAAGACAAAGCGCGGTTTGACTTGGCAAACGCGGCGCGTCATTGCGTCCCAAATGAATCGCAGCCAGCAGGTCCAACGACTGCGCGGCTTCCACTCGAACTTTTGCCAACCGTGCCAAGTGAATCCGAGCGGTATTCAAATAGCTGTCCATCGCGTCAATGGCAGAAATATTGCGGAGCGACCGGCCTTTCAAGGCAGTCGTTGTGTGTGAAAGAACAATCCGCTGCACCGCATCTGGATCAAGCTGACCGTACTTGCCACCAAAGTCTCGTGATTCACGGATCGCATTTTGAGCGATCTCCAAATCCTTCAAAGCAGCGATTCCGGTCTGGGGAGTGCCAAACGACGCGTTGCGGTTGGCAATGTCGATCCCCGATGCCGAGCAACGCAGAGATTCCCACGCAGACGCTTCCGCCGACACCCAGGCTTTGCGAGAGTACTCAGCACTTGCTTGCTGAAGGAAACGACGTGCGTCTTGCTGGCTTGATGTGCTGGTCGTTGACGGAAGCCAATTTTTGGGCTGGCTCGCAGACGCGCGGAGATCTGAACCGGAATGCCGACTGCTCTGCGGCATCGCCTGACGCGTCGCGTGATTCGCTTGCGCCCGCTGCAGGATAGGCTGCTGTTCAGTGGACTGGCTTGGTTGCAGTGACTCGATCGCGGTGCTTCCAAAACCAGCAGGCGAGAGCACGAGCGGATCTGCGCTTCTGAATGAGGGTGACAGCGACTCGGGACTTGAATCCGCTTGAGATGATCGCTTGACCTCGACTGGACGGATCGGACGTTTGGGGTCGACGGGCGGATCAACCGAAGGAGCCAAATCGACAACGGTCGGCTTGCTCAATACAACCGAAGACGCGCCGTTCTTAACCGCACCGATCCTGACTGGCGGCGAAACCGGAGCAGCAAGTTCAGCAACCGGATCCGTGGTTGCGTCTAGGGCCGTACCGAGATCTGGAAGCTCATAGTCGCTTGCGACTAGCTCTTCAGGATCCGCTTTTGATTCAGATAGCAAGGCGGCCGTATGCTCACTTTTTGCCACTTCACCATCGAGTTCGACTGCTAAACGCGCGCTCGACAATGATGGCAACCTCTGGTCGCGAAGCTCTGATTGTTTCGCAACGACCACTTTTGCGATGTCTTTCTTGACAGCGGGCAGTCGCGCGGGGCGAGCCGTTGGACGGGTTGCTGGTAGGGCT
>CAYUGI010000209.1:0-6764 GCA_964444105.1 uncultured Pirellulaceae bacterium | reverse complement strand
GGGCTTCTTGTCGCTCTACAAAAGCCCCGTTGCTCTGAACCGGGCCGGTTATCGCTGCCGACTCTGCCTTGTTGCTGCTCAGCGCGACGACGTCCGTGGGCAAACCGGATTGACCCGCCTTATCAGCTGCACCGTCACGGATTTTGGGCGTTGATACTGCCCGCTGCGTGACATAGGGGTTAGACCTCGTCTCGGCTCGCACGTTGGCTAGGTTGCCCGCAAGAAGACATGATGCGGAGGCGCAAGACAATGCAAGAGCAAGCCCACGACGCTTCCGTCGTTTTTGGGACACTATCGATTTCTGATCCGCTCGTTCCATCATTCGCTTCCATGCGTTGACTACTTCGGTGGGTCTGCTCGAAACCGACACGCGTAAACACGATCAGTACAAACCCATCACGCGGTATTGATCGGATCAATCGGACCATCGAGAACTGTCAAACTTAATCGCGAAGACCGTTGCGAACGGTAGTCGCCCGACAATCCCGAATAACCGTCAAAGTTTGACACGCTGCTTTAAACAATCGATGGCGAATGCTTGCCAGAATACGATCGAAAAGCTGCTGAAAAAGGAACTCTCGCGGTTTCACGACGACTCGTTTCATGATCCCGCCGAAGATGATATCCCTAAGCTGGCGAAGGTCGCCCGTAGAAGTAGCCTTGAGCCAGATCAAATCCAATCTCGCGGCAGGTGTCACCTTCAGGCTCAGTTTCAACACCTTCGGCGAGAGCTTTGACATCCAAGTCACGCACCATTTGCACGAGCGTGCTGATCGTACGCTTGCGCGGTTCGTCCGCCGTGTCGATGTCACGAATCAAAGAGATGTCGAACTTCACGAAATGCGGTTTCGATTCGATCAGTTCGGCCAAACGCGCTTGTCCGGAACCAAAGTCGTCGAATGCCAATTTGATATCTAAGTCGCGCAGTGCAGCGGACAACTCACGCATGGATTTTCGATCGGTAACAGATGCCTCGTGGATCTCGAGCACCAATTGTTCGTTTCCGGACATCGCGCGAACGTTGGTAAGCGATTCGATGAGGCCCGCACAATCCTGCATCTCTTTCGGGTGCGTATTGACGAAAAGCACTGGCGATTCAGGTAGATTTCTGCCGACGCGAATGCCTTCCCAACGCAACAGTCGGCTTAGCTCGACTTCCAAATTCAGCTGTTCTGCCGCTTGAAACATTGCACCGACTGATTCCAAACCGAATACGCTTCCGCGTCCTAGAATCTCAAAACCAATCGATTGCGCGTCATCCATCTTTACAATGGGTTGAAAATGCGGACGTACCAAGCGTTCGCTCATCAAGCGGTCAAATTGCACCAACGCAAGTGCTTCGTCGCACACATTTTTGGCAATCGTTCCCGCCGCGTGACCGGTTGGCGACTGACGACGAACGCGAAACGGTGCTTCAGCGAAGTGGATCAAGTCCTCTTCTGCGATCGCCACACGACCCGCGATTCGTGTTCCATTTACATACGTCCCATTGGTGCTATTGAGATCGGTTAAGAACAGTTGTCCGTCCTCGACGCTCATTGCAGCATGGCTACCACTGACGGTTTTGTAACGCAACCTAAGTGCGTTGCCACTGTTGCGTCCCACAACAAACGGACAGTTGTCGATTGGCAAGTGCCGGATCGTGTCATTAGGCTCGGTCGATCCAGACAGAAACCAAACGTCCTTGACATCGGTAGCGGAGTCGATGGATGGCAGCACTAGATTGTCGGAAGTTGGCATGACAGATTGGTTCGCGGCGGGGCAATTGGCCCGACTCTCGGGCATTGTTGGGATTCTTACCGAGTGTGACAGGCGGCTCGATGTTGTGTGTTTTTGGCTTGATTAATTCGGGGTATCGCACAGCGGGTAATTCCACCAAGCCTCGCAAGCTTACGTCGCAAATATGGCGTGAAGCCGCCTTAGCCAAAATTTTTGCAATTCCTTCACACGAGCGGCGTTTTGTCGCCAAACAGCAAATCCTGAGCTAGGGTTCACCGAATACGTCGAATGCTACGCGCTTGGCGTCGCAACGAAGCTCCACCAAACAACACAACCGTTATGACCACACTCACGCATCAAACGCACTCCGTCGACACAGGACTTCTTGGGAGTCTTCTGACGGATGACTCGTTTTGGCCAGCCGAAACCAGCAGCATCGAAGAAACGGGTTTGACGGACGCGTACATCGAAAACTTGATGTTGAAAACGCTGTTGGTGGGTGGAACACTTAGCGGACGCAATACAGCCGAGCGTATGGGACTGCCTTTTCGTGTCGTTGAGCCACTTTTGGACGTCGCAAGGACTCGCAAGCTGATCGCCCATGTCCGCCCCGCACCTTTCAACGACTACTACTACTCACTGACAGAGGCAGGACAACGCCGCGCCCAAGTGCAGATGCAGCAATGCAGTTACGTCGGCCCCGCGCCGATTCCGTTAGCCGACTATGTGCTAAGCGTGGAAGCTCAAGCTGCTGGTTTTGACCCGATTGATCAAGACCAACTGCGCCGTGCGCTTCACGACATCACTTACCAGGAAGAACTGCTAGATCAGCTTGGGCCAGCTGTGAATAGCAACCAAGGAATGTTCTTGTATGGGCCTCCCGGAAACGGCAAAACAACCATCGCACGTTGCTTGACACAATGTCTCGGACAGGAAATCTGGATCCCCTACGCGATTTTGGACGACGGCAACCTGATCAAGTTACAAGACGACGCCTTTCATCGGCCTGCTCCGGTTCCGGAGACCGGCGATCATATCTTGAAGGCTCAAGAATGGGACCGACGCTGGATTCGCATCCAACGACCCACCGTGGTCGTCGGCGGCGAGCTAGTCATGGAGAATTTGGAAGTTCGGCACGACGAGCGATCGAATATCTGCGAAGCACCGCTACAAATGAAGAGCAATTGCGGCGCCCTGCTGATCGATGACTTTGGTCGCCAACGTATCGCTCCTGAAGAGCTACTGAATCGCTGGATTGTTCCACTGGAAAATCAATGTGATTACCTGACGCTTCCGACAGGAAAGAAGATTCGCATTCCGTTCGAGCAGCTAATACTTTTCTCTACCAACATCGATCCCAAGACGCTGGTCGACGAAGCCTTTCTGCGTCGGGTTCCTTACAAAATCCATGTCAACGATCCGGAAGCCGCCGAGTATCGTCAGCTGGTACGCAACGTAGCCAAGCAAGCTGGCTTTCCCGAAACACCCGAAGCCGCTGAGCATCTCCTTGCGTACTATGAACGCACTGGCCGCAACTTGCGCCGATGCCATCCACGCGACTTGCTCAATCAAGTCGTCAATTACTGCAAGTATCGAAAGCTGCCGTTGTCCATTCGACCCGAGTTCCTCGACCGCGCCTGCAACAGCTATTTCAGCCAACTGTAGGGAACACGGGGGAATAATCCATGACCATTACAAGCAAGCAAATTGCACCTGGATACGAGCCCATACCGGGCTATGTGCTGGAAGAGCTGATTGGACGCGGCGGATACGGTGAAGTCTGGCGTGCCTCGGCGCCAGGTGGCATGAAGAAGGCGATCAAGTTCGTCTTCGGCAACATGGGCGAACGGCGTACCGAGCAAGAACTCAAGTCGCTCGAACGAATCAAGACGGTACAGCACCCGTTTATCTTGGGGCTGGAACGATTCGAATTCGTGGATGACCAATTGGTCGTCGTGACCGAGTTGGCGGAAGGATCCCTGGAAGACCTTGTACGGCAACATCGCGATCGCGGTTCGTGTGGAATCCCTCGTGACACGCTGATCGCGTACATGCGCGACGTCGCCGATGCGCTGGACCATCTTCATCAGCTCTATCAGCTTCAGCATTTAGATATCAAGCCGGCCAACCTTTTGATGGTCGGTGGCCGCGTCAAAGTCGCCGACTTTGGATTATTGAAGGATTTGCGCGAAGTTGAATGCAGCGTGGTGGGTGGTCTGACGCCGATCTACGCGCCTCCAGAAGTCTTTGACGGAAAACCGAGCGTCCATTCTGATCAATACTCCATGGCGGTGATGTACCAAGAACTGCTCACTGGTTCGCGACCTTTTACTGGTCGAACGATCGCTCAGTTGGCCACACAGCACGTCCACAATGCTCCGGATCTCTCACCGCTTCCGCCAAGCGACCAGCCGGTCATCGCTCGTGCCCTGGAAAAGTCCTTCGAGCGAAGATTCGACACTTGTTTAGCTTTCGTGGAAGCACTCAGCCGACCGCGCGGATCGACAGCAACAGGCACAGCCGACGATCAACTTAAAGACGGTAGCCAAGGCGATGACAGCGGCGACACCAAGACGGTGGGAGCATCCTTTGTTGCTGGTATCGGCGAAGCGAACGTTAAGGACTTACCGCAGCTTGACGCCGAAAGTAATTCTCCCAACGCAACACTGACGAGACACTCACTCGTCGTGGCCCTGGGAGGTACTGGCGCGGAGTGCTTGACCGAAATTTTTGAACGCATTGAATCGAAAGACTCGAACGTCAAACCCATTTTGCATTCGGTCTTTTTTGATACCGATGAAATAGCAACCAGCCGTATCCGCCGATACGAAGAATCAGAATACGTGCGGACGAACGATTGCGTTTCGTTGCCTCTACGCGAGCCGGCCCAATATCGCGAGGGCGGTATGGCGGTTATGCGCAGCATGTCACGGCGTTGGATCTACAATGTTCCTCGCAGCGGCCAAACCGAAGGCATGCGTCCTCTGGGACGCCTCGCATTGATCGATCACTGGTCACGTGCAGGCCGCGCGCTTCAAGCGGCGGTACAGAAGGTAAAAAATGCGACGGGCGATACGATTCCGAACATTTATGTTGTCGGATCAATCGCAGGTGGTAGTGGCAGTGGAATGTACGTCGACGTCGTCCATGTCTTGCGTGGCATGCTGGATGATGCCGGGTTAGAGAACACCACGATTATCTCTCTGTTGGCCACATCGCCATTGGCTGCCGACGCCGCCCACCCTTTGGCCTTGCACGACACATTGGCTTGCCTTCAAGAGATCCGGCATCTTAGCCGCCCTGGAAACAGTTATCCCGGCGACACCCATGTCGACATTCCATCGCTTCCTTCTGCCCGCTCGCCATTGGACAAAGTCTACTTGGTCGCAGGCGGCGAAGAAGCAACATCACCACCGGCGCACCAGACGCTCGCTAATTACTTGTGGTTCGACGCGACAATTGGACGCGAACTGCTTGATTCAGCAAGACGTCCGTGCAAAGACGACTCCGAGCCAACCACGGTGGCTTCGGCTCATCTTCGCTCAGTCGGGATCGTGCCGCTTTCGCAACATGCCAGCTTTGCCGAGTCCGTGCTCGCACCCGCAACAACCCGCACATTACTGGCGCGTTGGTTGGGAAATCCAAATGCGGCGACCTCCGCTGCTGAATCGCTAGTATCAAAAATCTGCGACCGTTGCCAAATCAGTCGTGAAGCACTGTTGAAATCGGTCATTGGCCGCTACGGGAAAAACCGAACCGAAAGACGAAACAAACTGGTTCAGTTTCTGCGCCAACTGCCGTTAAGCGAACTATTCGATACGAAAATCGTCACCAACGCACTGCAACAGCAATTTGACGAAGTGATGGCGTCAGAGCACGCCGAATCCGACATCCAATCCATCGTCGACATCCTGATTCGTGAGCTAACCAACCAACTGCGTAAGGGACAGACCAGCATTGTCACGGCGATTGAGACCACTCGGATCTTTGGAAGAGGCTTGCGCAAAATCGAGATTGAATTGACCAATCTTGCCAAGATCAGCCGAGGGGCCGAAGAAACAGACTCCCTCATCGAAGCCGACCAGCTCAGCGGTCTTACGAACGCCCACGCCGATCTGCTTCAGCTTTCGACGCATGTTGGCGAAGTCTTGTTGGATTCCCACGCCGCAAAAGTGTCCGCAGCGCGCGCTGCAGCACTCTGCCAAAGCCTATCGGAACTCGAACGGCGCCTGTCGGACGCAGCGGGGCTGCTTGCCCAATCGATTCGCATCGCCAGCAACAACACGAGCGAGCAGACGAATCCGTGGGACACGTTCAGCACTCCCATCGCGCGACAAGTTGCTCCCCATTTGATCGATCTGCACGCTCAAACAGCCAAGCCATGGTTGACCAATATGGTTCGCAGCACTGACCGACAGCCCACGCCAGCGACCTTGTTCAAAACGATCAATCTCGCCGCAATTCCATTGATCCAAAAACACCGTCAACAACAAGCCGATCTGGCCATCTCTCAATCGACTGGCTCTCTTAGCGAATCGACTGGCGTATCGACGACACTTTCGCAGTCTACCTTTACCGCAACGCAGACCCACCAGACCATTGCTGCAAAGATCGACGCCAGCGATCCGACATCGACGATCGATCCTTCGGAAAACGACGTTGCCAATTCAATGCAATCTGCTCGGCCAGTCCTCTTGAATTGCGGTGGACAGCAGCGTGTCATACTGGTCGCAAGTGACCAGAACGAACTGAATGCCCATCGCCAGGAGATCAGCAAATGGCATGACGGCGCCCTGACCTGCGTCATCATCGACAACGCCCCCTCCATGCTTATTCATGAAGCGCAGCAAATTTCGATCGACGATATTATTTCGCGACTGAAAACACTTACCGGTGGCAAGTCGCAAGTGAGCGACCGGCTGCTGACACGTTGCGACATCGAGTGGACAAATAGCAATCCAGTGCAGTGACGACTACCCAGTCGTTTTACAAGCTGACGCGACTGCGCAACCGCTGCACGAACCTCCACAGCCTCCACAGCCTCC
>CAYUGI010000208.1:0-12315 GCA_964444105.1 uncultured Pirellulaceae bacterium | reverse complement strand
AAGTCATTACCCTCCCGCTCGCGGGAGGGTCGGACGCAGTAGCGGCCGGGGAGGGGAACGCGCTGAGCAAACGGGTTTGAGCTGAGATACTGGATTGGCCCTCTCCTCGCTAAGGCTCGACTCTCCCATAGGGAGAGTGAAGTGTGAAAACGCTGAATTGAAACGTGATTTACCGTGCAAGAGACGATTTTTTGCGATTTGGCGCAACATCAAAAAGCGCTAGCGAGCCGTTGCCGCTAGCCACATGCCCTGAACCAAGCGGCAATGCACGTGATGAAAAGCCGTGGCTTGCACCAACGGCTGGTGCAATTCTCAGCATGGCGTTGGCCGAAAAGTGTCAAATAGAAGAACTCAACTTGTTCATGACTTATCCGCCTGGCAGGCTGCCAGTTCATTCAGTTCGGTAAGCGATTCAAGGATCATTCTGACGAATTGGGTTGCTTGAGAAGCGTCGCCCAATTCTGACTGCCGCGTCAGAAGCTCGGCCGCAAGATTAGCGACATGCAGCCGATTGCAAATCGTATGCCGCCGCCTCGAAAGCTCGGCAGGTGATAGCTCGCCGTGAAGTACATCCGCCCAATCTTCGGGCTCAAAGTCGCGGCTAATGAGATCACGCTCATCATTGACCACGGCGTCTTCCAATCTACCACCGACATAGTTCAGCTGCAGAGAAATTGCCAAATGCTCGAAGTGAGTAACCTGTGTCGTCGTGTCCGTTGTAGAAACTTCCGATGTCGCTGTAACCATTCTGTCCATCTCCGTTGCAGGGATCGCACGTTACAGTAAAAAATCCAAAAGCAGTATCCAAACCGCCGTAGTCCAGCAATGCAATTGCCGTGCCAGACTTCTCACTTCCTCGACTCTCAACACGCCTTTGGAATTTTATCAGTACTGCGAACCAGCAACAACACGAATGTCTCGGGTGCGGCAATCCGCACTCCAAAACCGCATCCAAGTAGGCCAACACCAGCTTGCCAATACCTCCCAAGTAGCTTCGACCGCGTTTTACTACCGGGCCGAGAATCAAACCGATCGACAAGCACCGCCAACTTGAATTGCTTCGTTAAGTGGCGACGAACAACAAAATGCGATTTGCATTCAGTTGCCGACCGAAATGACGCCGAAGAATCGCGCGGTGTCGATCACTGGGGATGAACACATCGAAAACCTAAGCATCTGCCACAGGCATTCGGATTGCGGCCTCGCCGGTAGCTGGTACGGCCAAGTTCAGCAGGGCCGACCCAACTGCCACCGCGTTCGCTTCGCGCGTTGGTTTGCGAATCATTGATCGCATCTTTCCATCGCGACGCATCCGCTTTATAGAAGTTCTCGTCATACCAATCACGACACCAATGCCAAATCGTGCCACTCATATGCCTTAACCCGTACCGCGAAACTCCAAGCGATTCATTCACGTTCGCGATTGGCATGGGGCCATCGCGATAGTCACCACCGCGTTGGTGCTGAAACGCCAACGGTGCTGTCCCTTCGGCGTAAGCGCCCGCCGCGGCGCATTCCCACTGAGCTTCCGTTGGCAAAAAGTTCTTATGCGCATGATCGTCTTGCCATTTCAGTCCGTGCGCCCAAAGCGAATAAGCACTGGCTGCAAACCAGTTCACCAAGACCATTGGTTGCTTGTGGGCGAACTTCTTCGGCAACCAATGATCATCCCTCCATTGAATCTGAAACTGGCTCAGTCGCTTATCGCCCTTCCTCAGTTGAACGTGCGAATGGTAGAACGATCGGCCGTCAGGAATCGAATTTAGAAAACGACAAAACGCAGTCACCGAGACTGGTTCAATATCGATCAGGAATGACGATAATCGCACAATGTGCTGCGGCTGTTCATCGTTCGCTGCTTCACATTCTCTGGATCCGATTTGGATCTCTTGACTGGGAATCTGCACGCAGACCATGCCGTCCCTCACGCGGCGTTTCGTGATTGACCCCGCATCGCGTTCAATTGGCTCCCAAAGGGTTTCAGCGCCGCTTGACCCAGACGAGCAGCGCCCGCCCAGCTGATAGAACGGCATGTCCACGTCGCTTTCGCCCGCAATCACTCGCTTCAGTCTTGGCGTTCGCACAGGAGATCCGGTTCCTTGATTAACGTATATCAACTCGGCAAAATCTCGTACGCGAAACGGGGTGCGAGCGAAGAGCAATTTTCCGATCGGTGACTCGCGCGTATCCGGAATCGTCACATGAAACTCATCTTCGACCTCCATGAACAATTCGATCAAATCCAAGCTGTCACAACCAAGGTCTTCAATCATCCGCGCCTCCGGATCCACCTCCGCAGGATCAACGCCAAGCTGCTGCACCATGATTGGGTGAAGCTGCTTCTCTATCGCTTCAAGTTCAAGCCACGTCGTTTCGTTACCCATGATTCCGTTACGCCTTCAACCTGCCATGTTCAAAACGACCTACCAAGTGATCGCGTCTGTGTAAGTGCCCTTGGAACCAACGTTCATTCGCGGAAAATCCAGAAAATTGATTTTGCGACACAGATCGGATTGGATGGACAAGCCTGCTGTTTGGAAAAGAAAATGTCTGCATTGAAGCTTTAACAACCACAGCTAAACCCGGCCAAAAGCCTGATATGATAAACCTGACTTTCGATATTCATCCCTTCAGGCAACGACTCCATGCGATCAATCTGCGCTTTTATTGTCTCTTCAGCTTTGATCATCGGCCCTTCCCTGAGTGAGCAGGGCGTCGCGCAAGAATCCGCCGTTCAGTTCACGCCCAAGCAGTACCCCGAAGCCTTTCAGCCCAATTGGGAATCCCTGGCCAAGCACGGTAGCGCTCCGCAATGGTTAAGCGATGCCAAGCTAGGGATCTACTTTCACTGGGGCCCCTATTGCGTGCCCGCGTTCAAGACCGAGTGGTATCCATGTTGGATGCACATGGATAACCCAAAAAAGTGGGGGGCTGGCACAAAGGAGTATCACGAACAGCACTTTGGTGCCGTCGACAAATTTGGATACCACGACTTCATTCCACAGTTCACGGGCGAAAAGTTTGACCCTGAAGAATGGGCGGAACTTTTTCAATCGGCTGGCGCAAAGTTCGCCGGTCCCGTCGCTCAACACCATGATGGATTCTCGATGTGGGCCAGCAAAGTGAATCCGAATAACGCAAAAGCGGAAGGCCCTAAGCGAGACATCCTGGGCGACCTGTTTGCTTCGCTGCGAAAACGGGACATGAAGACAATTGCTACGTTCCACCATTCGTTCACGGGGCAGCGGCAACGCGATGGGCAACCCGAAGGCGAGCGTCCCCTGAGCTACTATCGGTACGACAGAAGTCTCTTCACTTCGTCCGAAGATCCCAAGCTTCGCAAACTATATGGCAATATGTCCGATAGGGAGTTCAATGAGTACTGGCTAAATTTGGTGCAGGAGGTCGTCGATGACTATTCGCCTGACATGATTTGGTTTGATTCTTGGCTGGACGTGATTCCCGAAGACTATCGTCAACGAATGGCGGCTCATCACTTCAACGCGGGCGCTGCCAACGGCCAAGAAAACGTGCTGATTTGCAAACAAGATGATATGCCAAACGAAATGCGAGTCCTGGATATCGAACAGGGCGGGATGAAAGAGATGCCCGAGCGTGTTTGGATGACCGATGTCACCCTTAGCAAAAATGGCTGGTGCTACGTTCAGAATCAAACGTACAAACCCGTGTCACTTCTCGTTCGCAATATGATTGACGTATGGAGTAAACGCGGCGTTGTCTTGCTGAACATCTCCCCCAAGGCTGACGGCACCATCATCGACGAACAACGCACCATCCTAAAAGGGCTCGGCGAATGGTTGGCCGTGCACGGCGAAGCGGTCTACGGCACCCATCCCCATAGCGTTTACGGCTATGGCGACGCTTCCATCAGAGACGGCAGCCACGGAGGACAAGCGGCCACAATCAAGTTCAGTGCCAAGGACATTCGCTTCACGCGATCAGCCGATGACAAAACGGTCTATGTTTTCCTGCTAGGGCAACCCAAAGCAGGTGACGAGATCGAAGTGCGACAACTGGCGTCTGAGAAGAAACCAAAATTCGAGATTTCGGATGTAAGCGTGCTGGGAAGCGAACACCAGTTGAATTGGAAGCAGATTGACGGAGGCATGAATTTCATCGCACCACCCAACGCCGCGACTAATGAAATCGCTACGGTACTAAAAGTGACCCTGAAGTGACGCAGCGTGCGAAGAACGGTTCGGCGGAAGTAAACCCCCGCGTTGCAAGCCCCGCCCCGAACTACCCGCCCGAAACTTCGCGTGCCGAAACTTCTCGCCCCAAAAATCCAGTTGCGTGCCAATGGCATCAGCAACTGCATCGATGTCAGCTTTTCTACAACCGTAAAGATGTGTCGTTCCCTGCGTCACGTTTGCCCGGCTTCGTAACAAGGACGTGACACCGCCCTGCACGAATTGAGCGATGTCTTAACCGCGAATGAATTTACCGATGCCTTCGCCCGTTGCCGAACAATGAATGTGTGCCGAAGGTCCTTGCGTAAACACAATGTTGTCGCAGTGCACCACCTGTTGGTTTACCACCAATGCCAGACCGAATCACTTGCTCGCCCATCGTCCCAGGATAATCCAACCGTCCGGCCGACCTCAAACCAAGGGCAAACGGCTTCCTTATCAAAATCGGTACCCGTTGCTTGACGTCGTCGTGCATACAGCTGTTGTGTGCCCGTCAACTACTGGACGCTGGGGAGGAGAGCAATGAAATGCGCGCAAGTGATTCCGCCACCAACAGTGAGAACTAAAAAACGCCTGAATGGCGAAAGTGACGAACGCCAAACAGCGAACATCAACATGACAGGACAGACAAACAGGCCTAAAAGCCCAGCGACCAGGGCAATCTCAAGAATCGGTTCCCAAACTGGCAACCAAATCACCGACCGCGAATCGTGAGTCATCGCAAGGCCGGTGAGGGCAACAATCAGGAGATGGGCGTAAATCGCAATGCGAACGAATCGAATCCCGGTGGGTGATGCCGGACGATGTGTTGCGTTGATCCGTGACTCCGGCGGTTGGTACGGGTTGGAACTCATACAAGCGTAGGCCGCAAAACGAAACGAGCTTACGACACCGCCGTTGCGATGCCATTCAATTTTCAACTCGCAAGGACTCTACCAAGACCAGCGACTGTTGCCAAAAAGCGAAGTTGTTCCGGAGGTATTGTACGTAAACACCATGTTGTCTGGCCGGACGATCAGTCGTTACTACGGGATGTAAACACAGATTTGACCATTGGCGGCACCATGAAAACAAAAGCCATTGGCAGGAAAATTGGCCAGAAGACCATCAGCATCGGGATCCGCGTCGACATCGTGAACGAATTCCAGGGCGTATCGTTAACGCGACGATCCCAGATTGTAAAAGCCAGGAAGACGCCAGCGGAAAGTGCTGCACCGATCAGATAGCAGAACAAAAGTGTTGACGGGTTCGGCACGGTGACACTAAGACGTCGAGTGAGGAGACGCGAGAGCAAGGCGACTTACGGTTTCAACGATACCATCCTGAACGAACCTGCGGAGGTTGAACAACGAAAAGCGAATGATAAGCCAGCCCGGATTATTCATGACTCAGTCAGATTGCGTCGCAATTCAACGTCCGCGATTGAATAATCTGCGTTAGCACCTATTGGACTACGAGCGAAGGTGTGCCAAAGGCCTAGCGTAAAAACAAGTTGTCCGCCGTCACGCGCCGGGCGCGGTCACCCAAGCGTCTTCACGCCGATGGTTCCAATCGTCGGCAGTGTACCAGCGATTCGAGGATACCGCCTCATCAGCGCTCAAGAAATGGTGGATCGCATCAACAACAGTCCGCACCGAATCAGTGTCCGGTTTGCCGAACAATCGGGCTAGCAATCCGCGTTTGACGTCAACGGAGATCAGCCATTGACGGACGCCATCGTCGACAAGGCCAATCATGACATAACAGCGTCGAGTGTCGCTTGGTGCGTAGAAGAAATACGCGTAGTCAAGAGAGTCCATATTCGTAGTGTGGATGCCCTGCGTTTCGAATGATGGCGCCAGCGCGTGCGCGATATCGCCACCGAACGGCGGCTCGCCGTCGAGTGTGGTTGAAGGACGCTGGAAACTGACGTGAGTTCGCATTTGCTGAGGCGGACAACGGAAGGTTTTTTCGATACCGCCCCGAAGGAAGCGGTGGAGTTTGAATCACGAACAGCTCATGATGCGCCAGCGCCGCTTGAGTTACAAACGAAGGCCTGGCGTAAAAAACATGTTGGGAGAACCGGTTGCGTAAGGAATCAGGTTACGAACGGCTTGTCCGGTACCGCACATCCGCGGACGTCACGCCAATACTCGTCCACGACATCGGAGTCGATCCGGACATCGCCACCACCTGCCCAGTGTCGATCTTGGCCATTGCGTTTCGGGCCGGATACCCAGTATTCGAGTCTGGAGTTCGCGTCCACGTAGTTGCCGCCGCAAACAGTTTGGGTTGACCGCTCCAGTTTAAGGCCGCCGTAGTAGATAGTTCGCCCGGAATGCGAAAACGTCACGCGACAAATCCGTGCACGACCGTAGCCGCCATTTGTGGATTTGCACTCGACGTACATGATTCGTGTTTTTTTGCCAGCCTTGTTTAAGCCTTAGGTTGCGTCGAGAGTGTGACGCAAATCGCAAGACTAGGTTCGCCCAACATGAATTTATGCGACAACCCCGCCGGGTTGGTGGTTCTGATCGTGGCAATTGAAAACTTTTCTACTTCGGCGTGGCCGTTTTGCAAGCGATTCTTGGGGCGGGGCATTGTTGGCTGCGTGGGCGCTGGCTGGCTGATGGGACTGTGAAGACTGCCGGTTGCTCTTTGATGATGCTGATTCGTATTTCAAGTACTGGGGTCAACAATAGAACCGACGCGCTGGCTTACTCCACACGGAGCGGAATACTTGCTCCCAGGTGCTGACGCTAAAGGACGCTGCTCGGATTCGAGTCTTCAGCTGGTTGAATTGTTTATGTATGCGAAGAAGCCCCGAGATCCTGTGGAATGTTATCATTTTCGCTAGGCGCAAAGTCGCTCGTTGGATCGTGGCACGTGTGCGCTATTTTGGGCTGCACGAAATAGGGCGGTCCTTCGATTTCAATTTCCCTTTTTACGTGATCATCTATGCCTGTCGCTAAGCTCACTGTGTGCGTGCTGCTGGGTAGCCTTCTGTTTACACGGTCGACACCCGTTCTAGCGGAAACGCTTCGGCATCCACTCCCGCTGGAAGAGCAACTAAAGCGGGTGCCTGTTGAGCAATTGGTAGACACGGTGAATGATCGCGGTGATGCTCAGCGAGGCGCGTTGCTGTTCTACAAATCAGCAGCTGCTTGCTCCAAATGCCACAGCAGTGGAAAAGACCAGTCGCCTCTCGGACCAGATTTGGCCACGATCGGAAACGATGAGAGCGGTGAACCGGTCACCGAGGCCTACCTGATCGAATCGCTGCTGTACCCATCCAAGTCGATTCGCCAAGCTTTTCAAACAGTCAGCATCGTGACCTCCGACGGTGGAGTCGTGAGCGGATTGCAAGTGCAGGAAACGGAAGAGGCCATTGAACTGAGAGACGCTGCCGATACCACCAAAACAGTCACGGTGAGCAAGGACGACATCGAAGCGATTAAGCGTTCGCCCAAATCAATGATGCCCGAAGGGCTGGTTGCGTCGCTGGGGAGCCAGCGTGATTTCGTAGACTTGGCAGCCTATGTGATCGCTGTTGCCCAGGGCGGCAAAGACTTCGCTGCGATATTGGAACCATCCGAGGAGGACTTGGCGATCAAGGACGATTCCGTTGACTTGGACCATGCCGGGATCATTAAAGGATTTCGCACGAAGGATTTCGACGCGGGTGAAAAGATCTACCACGGATACTGTTTCAACTGCCACGGCAGCGACGGCAACACTCCTTCGCTACCAGCGGCACGGGCTTTTGGAAATCAGAAATTGAAGTTTGGTGCCGACCCCTATTCCATGTTCATGACATTGACCAAAGGCAACGGCTTGATGTCACCGATGTCGCACCTGACGCCCAAGGAACGCTACCAAGTGGTGCATTACATTCGCGCTGCGTTCATGAAGGACAGTAACCCAAACTTTGCAGAGGCAACTGATGGCTACTTGGCTGGATTGCCCAAGGGCACGCAAGACGGCACCTACATCGAGCCAGTAGAGCGTGACTTTGGCCCGGCATTGGCTTCTCAGTTACGGCGAGATTTCAGTAGCGTGTTGACAATCGATCTAGGCGAGCTGACTGTTTCCTATGATTTACACACGCTCAATGCCGCAGGCGCGTGGAAGGGTGGGTTCCTGGATCTGACTCAGACGCAACATGTGCGTGATCGGGGCGAAGGCACGGCAAACCCCATTGGGAATCCCACAGGCACAACCGTCGGCATGCTGGCTGATTGGAAATGGGGACATGACGGCACGTTGGACTATCCGAAGGAAGGCCTTCGACCAAGAGGGGCGTTGCCCAATGAGTGGATGAAGTACTTCGGCCACTACTTGCACGGTAAACAAGTCACACTGTCCTATGCGATCGACGGTCGCGAAATACTGGAGCACCCACGCGGAGGCCCAGGAACGGGTTCGCTGACGCGTCACTTGCAGATCGGACCGGGAAAGGAATTGATACTTGCCGTCACGCAAGTGACAGAATCGATGGCGGTCGAATTGCAACCGCAGTTCGTGCGTGTTGATCTAGACGACGGTGGTTTCTTTGCCGCTCGCGTCCAAGGTGCGACGGTCGATACGCAGTGGACAATTGATTCAAAGAACCGCGTCGTGTTGCGAATTCCTGCCGATGAAAAGAGCCGGTCAATCTCGGTCAGTACGTCGTTCGCGGAGAATGCCAGCGAGATAAGTATTGATCTAGCCGCACCGCTACGGACTGACACAACAGGCGTCAACAATCTGGAGACGCTGACCCACGGCGGACCACTGCTTTGGCCTGGCGAGATCAAGACGACCGGGCACCTGGGCTTGGAACAGGGCGGCTATGCGCTCGATACGCTAACGATCCCGGAAGAGACTCCTTGGAACACATGGTTTCGCACTTCCGCATTGGACTTCTTTCCCGATGGCCGAATGGCACTGGCAACCTATGGGGGCGATGTCTGGATTGTGTCGGGGATTGATGATGATTTGTTGAGTTTGAAATGGAAACGGTTCGCCGGTGGTCTTTACGAACCGATGGGACTGAAGATCATCGACAATCTGATCTACGTCACCTGCAAAGATCGCCTGACGCGTTTGCGGGATCAAAATTCCGATGGAGAAGCGGATTTCTACGAGAGCTTCAGTGCAGACCAGGACGTCTCCGTCAATTTTCATGCATTCAATTTTGATCTTCAGGTCGATGACGATGGAAATCTCTATTACGCCAAAAGCGGCCACGGAAGCGATTCTGACATTCCGGGGTACATCGTCAAAGTGTCTCCCGACGGAAAGCAGCGAAGTGTTTTCGCGACGGGCTTTCGCACGCCAAACGGCATGGGGGCATTTCCGGATGGTCGCCTGACAGTCAGTGACAACCAAGGTCAATGGACACCGGCGGGCAAGATCAATCTTCTTCGCGCAGGTGGTTATTACGGCTGGGTCAACAACTATTCGATCCCGGGAATGTGGGAGCCGGGCGGCGGATCGATCGACTTGGACAAGGTGGTGCCGTCGGATGACTATGACGCGCCGCTAGTGTGGATGCCGCAAGATTTCGACAACTCGAGCGGCGGTCAGGTTTTCGCGGGAGACGAGCGTTTTGGACCATTGCATGGTCGCTTGCTGCACACCAGTTTTGGCAAGGGCTGGATGAGCTACCTGATGAGCCAAGAGGTAGATGGCATTTGGCAAGCTGCAATCATCAAGCTGCCTTTCGACTTTCAGACGGGCATCATGCGCGGGAGAACGAATCCAGCGGATGGGCAAGTCTACGCCACAGGTTTGCAAGGCTGGAACGGCGGCGGTCGAATTGGGCTGCTGGGACAAGGCGTGCAGCGACTCCGGTACACGGGAAAGCCGCACAAAATGGTTAGCAACTGCCAGGTCGAACCAGAAGGCCTGCGAGTGACATTCAATTTTAAGTTAGACGATGCGACTGCCCGAGACCTGAATTCGTACAAAGCGAACCACTGGAACTATCTACGTCAAAAAAGTTACGGATCGGACCAGTACTCGCCTTCCACTGGCAAAAAGGGAATCGACAAATTGAATATCGTCTCAGCCGACGTCAATAATGATGGCAACAGCGTGCTGCTGAGAGTGCCGGACTTGCGCCCCGTCCACCAAGTGCATTTGATCGTGGAGCTCAAGTCAGACGACGGAGTGGACTTTGCCGAAGAGATCTATTGGACGATCAATCAGGTTCCTGAAGGAACGGGTAACCGAGTTCCTAAGAGAAAGAGCGTCCGTTAGTGAAAACAGATCGCCTTCGCCATCTGATCGTTTTTACCGTACTGATTGTGCTGGGGCAGTGGTGCGCCAACTCCTGGAGCGTACGCTGGCGCGAAGTTTTGGTGACCGACAATGGCAGGATCTTCACGGCGTCGTCGTTCCTTCCGTTTTGGCGGACCGAGATCTGGGAATGGGACTCAACGCTTTCATCACACAAGCAGATCGCTTCATTTGCTGACCGGTACGGGAACCTTCACGCTAACCGAGATGGATCCATTCTGGTTTGTGATCGAGGAAGCAAAATCGTTGCGTTGGATACCGAAAACGGAACGGAGTTGTGGATCAGTGAATCTGCGGACTTCGAAAAGCTACACGTATTGGGTGATAACCAGCATCTCTTGGTCG
The DNA here is from genome assembly GCA_964444105.1 of uncultured Pirellulaceae bacterium. Taxonomy (GTDB): domain Bacteria; phylum Planctomycetota; class Planctomycetia; order Pirellulales; family Pirellulaceae; genus K23-9. Next base: position 1,498 of record CAYUGI010000208.1, on the reverse strand, counting down.
TGCATCTCAATACGCCGGCGGTTTTCGAGTTCACTATTTTGAATTTGCAATCTGGTGAGGTAGCAGATCGCTACCTTCTAGAGCCAACCGCTCAGACGATCCAGCAGGTTCACCTGCATTCCGACGGAGTAACACTGGAGAAAAGCCAGGGCCAGCTCTTAACGTATGTTTGGAATGGTCAAACGATCGCGAAGGCTGAAGTTGATCTCACCTTTGACGAATTAGACACCGCGCAACGTTGGTACGAAGCGTCTAGCCAAGGCTTTGGGATCCTGCTTGAGCCTGCCACGCAAGCTCCTCTTCCCAGCAATGGAACCGTTTCATTGGCCGAAAGAAGAGAACTTCATCCGAGCAAGATTCAAATCGTCGATGGCGACGGGAAATCGATCGCCACGCATAAGATTGGAATGTCCGTTGCAATGTCATCGTTGCTCGGCGGACTTTTTGTGATCGCTGGTGTGATTTGGGTTGTGATGCTGATGCACGACGCCGGCAAATGCCAGTGCAACAAACGAAGAAGCGGGCTGATCGATTTGGCATGGATTGCTGCATGCCTGATCCTGGTGACAACTCCCGGACTGGGAGCTTTCGTTCCCGAACAAGCGACGGGTCAACAGGCATGGCGCATGGCTGCGATTCCCCTGGCGGTAGTGTTCTGGTTCTTGTTTGGCCTGCTCTCCGCGATCAAAAACCCGGTCTATCGGTGGGCTGCCATCCTAGGCAGTTGCACCGTCGCGGGCCTAGTGCCAACAACCCTACTGGCACTAGCAACGCCGCTTGCGAATCTGAATTCTCCGATCTTTGAACATTCGGCACACGCGCAGGTAGCTGGAGACCGGAAACTACGCTTCAACATCCATCATCTGATCTTAACGACGGCTGCAATCGCGATTTTCATTGGCATCGGCGTTCTGGCAATCGAAACACTGCCAGCCGGTATCGCGTACGCCCTGGTGATTGTCGCTGCGATCGGTGCAAGCCTTCACACGCTATTCGCGAAAACAGCGGTAGTGTTGACTAGCACGGGGCTGTTTGCGTCAGCGATTTTGAATCCCCAGTTCGGCATCGGAATGGGGGTGGTGAATCACCTGCTGATGCTTCTTTTCGTGTTTTCTTTTCTGAGTTTCTATGCGTATCAGTGGGGCACTAAGACAAACGTGTGATCTTATAAGGCCGAGCCAAGATCGCGTCAGCTTTGATGTTCCGTCTAACGAGTGCGATCTGTTGATCGAGAAAAAACGAGGGGGCGTAGCGGCTCGATTTTCCGGGTTTTGGACTCCGGGGTACGCGATGACGCTGATCCGCAGCAGGTTCTCCCACTGTGTTCAGCCACTGGACTGCGTGAACCGATTTAGGATGTTCAATAGTGCAGCTTCAAAAGGACGCGATCAAGCGGCGGGTGGATAGGCCGCTCGCTGGCGCTTTTTGATGTTGCGCGAGTCATTACCCTCCCGCTCGCGGGAGGGTCGGACGCAGTAGCAGCCGGGGAGGGAAACGC
>CAYUGI010000207.1:7735-12338 GCA_964444105.1 uncultured Pirellulaceae bacterium | reverse complement strand
GTACTCAAGTGACAATGATGGGTACTGCGGTCGGCACGCCCGCCTACATGGCACCTGAGCAAGGCATTGACGCGGCGAGCGTCGATCATCGAGCGGACGTTTACTCACTGGGTTGCAGCCTGTTTTACTTGCTTACAGGTAGGCCGCCGTTTGAAGGTTCCGTTGTCTCGGAAGTCATCCAGCAACACGCCAAAGAACCCCTGCGAAATTTGGCCGATGTCAATGCTCGCGTGCCAAGCGAACTGAACGAAATCGTTCAGCGAGCCATGGCGAAGCGTCCCGACGAACGCTACGGGTCACTTGCCGACATGATTCGCGACTTGGAGGCTTACCTTGGCGTCAGCAAGGATGGATCGTTTTCGCCAACGTCCGATCAGGCTGACCAGTGGGAGTCGATTGGCTTGGCTTTTGGCAAGGCAACAACACTCTCGCGACTGTCCAGTCCGATCTTGCTGGCCTTTACGTTGGTCTGCGGATTGTTGACGTTGGTGATGCCATTTGCTTCGGTCACTTGGTTGCTGCTGGGACCAACCACATTCATGGTTGCGATTATCACCGCGATCGTATTGGCAGGCCCGTCCAGCGCAGTCGGCGCAAGCGGGAGACGCTGGTTGGGTTCACTTTCCTGGTTCGACTACGCAGTGGGAATCATAGGATTGGTGGTCGCGTTATTAGTTGGATTCGCAGTTAGCCTATTGCTGGGCATGATCGTCGGAATTGTCTTCGGCGTGATCGCGGGAGTTGCGTACCACTTTCTGCTGGTCGCCCCGTCGCGAAAGTCTGCCTCAGGAACGGTCAACGACGCCCAGAAGTTTATTCGCGACCTGCGTATCGAAGGTGCCGATGAAGATGGAGTCCGTTCGTTTGTTGCTCGCTACGCGGGTAAAAGTTGGCAACCTTTGTACGAATCTCTCTTTGGATACGATGCTCTGTGCGAGATGAGGAATCAGCTCAGCAGTGATCCAAGTTTTACCAACGCGTCAACGCGTGGAGGAATTCGCGACAAGGTCAGTGCTTCGCTATTGGCCAAGGCAGAAGCTAACCGTCAATCACGCGATCAACGTCGCTTAGCCAAGATCGAAGAACGCGGTTTGGCCAGTGAAGGAGTCAGTGCGGCGGACGCTCGCGACCAAGCTTGGCAGATGGCTCAAGCAATCGTCGCTAACGCTCAAAGCAAAGCCAGTTCGGGCGGTGATGTTGCCGTGGCGGCGCAACTGAAACGTGATCGACAGAAGGCCATGATGGCCGAAGCACGCAGTGGAAAATACAAACGTAAACGAGATCCACTCGCGCTGGCCAAATTCGCCATGGGCGGCCAATCAAGGTTGTTGGCTGGTTGCCTGCTGCTAGCAGTGTTCGCAATTTGGGCGCAAAATACGGGGCTAATCGACACGGTGCGTTCGGGTGAAATCAGCGTGCAGACGCTACAAGAAGACACGGGCGGTGATGTGATGGGTCAGGCAACCAGTAATTGGTCAATCGGCATTGCTGGTTTGCTTTTATGTTTCTCCGCGTTCATCTCCGGATGGCGAATGACGCCGTTTGCGGGCGTCGCGACGGTTGTCATTTTATTCGGTCCAAGTCTGGGCGTGCCTAGCTTTGGAAGCCTACAGGCTTGGATGATCGCAGCCGCCATTGGCTTGGCAATCTATGTCCCGGGCGTGATGTTTGGCGAAAGCAAAACGTATTAAGAATGACAGTCTAAAAGGCTGGCTTGACAACCCGCTCGTTGCGGCGAACACGCGGCGTAAGTGACAACCAATGCGTAGAGTTAGTAGCGACGGACGCGTGCGATCAGCATCAGGCCAATGCCCGCCAGGGCAACATTCCCAATCCAAACGCCATAAGGCGGGATCACACCATCTTTGGCTTGTTCGAGACCGAAGATAAAGAGTGGGTAATAGAGCAGCAGAATGGGTAAGAAGCACATTCCGAACGTCGTCCAGTAGTCACTCGATTTGACGATCATGGCTAGGGGCGCCCCGATCAACACAAAGAAAAAGCAACTGAATCCTTCGGCCCAACGTCGCCACGGTTCGATCTGCAGCCGAAGCAGACGTTTCTTACTGGCTTCCAACGCAATCGTTGCTCCTTGGCCTGCCGAGCCCGCTATGTCTTCATGCCTGGCTGTCAAGATTGCGAATCCAGTCTGAGCCGCCAATTCACCCACCGCCGCGTGCGTGCGTGCGTCTTGCTGTAGTCGCTCCCGCCGAATCATTCGCAGTGGCAGCTCTCGCGGTCTGGCTGTTTGCGTCGATTGATTGTCGATCGTATCGGACAGTGGAATGCGAAATTCAGTTTCCCCAGGGATAAGGCCTTGGAATGAACCGCCGCCTTTGACTTCGCTGTCCGTTACACGCAGAAGGAGAACCTGCGACTTGGGATCCAGCGACAAGCTGCCTTCTTTGGCGGACAGTTTCATCGGGCCTTTGTCGCCCTTGTTGTGAACGGTCACTGTCGGGTGAACCAGCGTGCGTCCTTCGACTTCGCGAACGTGGATGGAAAATCCATGGTCGGTATAGGAATGGTCCGCGCCCAATTTGCGATAGACGATGTCTTCGATCGAAAGCAGCACGACTCGGTTCACACCGGGTTGCCCCCACGACACGGCTATGTCGGAAAGCCAGACCGCGCCGGGGCTTAACAGCGCAGCGAACAGTAGCGGTGTATGTAGCAGGCGTACCGGCGAAATCCCCGTGGACTTCACCGTCGATACCTCGCCGTCAGAAGCCATGCGTCCCATGACGCAAGAGACTGAGAACAAGGCAGTCGCCGGAAACGCGAATTGCAATGAGATCGGTAGTACGTACGGGAGGAGTTTGACGATCGCCATTGGCCCGAGCCCCTCGCGCAGGAGCGTACGCCCGACGCCGATCAGTAAGATCATCATCGTGAGAGCGATCAGGGCGACGACGAAGATCTTCAGGATCTCCGCCAACATGTATCGCGTCAGGCGGCAGGGCATAAAGCGACCGCTGAGACGAGTGGCAAGGACAAAATGAGGCTGCGCTGTAGGCAGGAACTGTTCAGGCAGGAAAAACTGCCGGTCAATCCAATGATCGACCAATGTTCCTGTAGCAAACCAGCTGGCCTTGCCGAAAGAGAGACAAATTTCCCAAAGCTTGGAAATCGCCTATTTTTTGCTAGTAATCGATCGCCGTCTCGTTGGCCGATCGGTTGTGCTGTTCACGCAGTTGCTGCATCGTTTCGATAATCGCTTCGGCCTGAAAACGAATGGCTTCCTTCGGCTGTTTTGCTTTCAAAGCGTTCTCGCCTTCGGATTGCAAATCATTGACTTTCGCCCAATCCATCAGCCAATTGTTGCGGTCGGCGGCCTGACGAAGTTCTTCGACCGTGCCACCCAGTTTGTCATACAGTGCTTTTGTAGGAGCAGCGTTGTACCTGCGATAAGGAGCTTTGCCGCCTGAGACTTTTGGTAGCGGGCGGTTGGCCAAGCTGCCTCGTTCTTTTTGATATTGGGCGCCAAAAAATACAGCCGCTACCAATCCCAACACCAACGCAATGACCATGGGGCTCCAAGCCCAACTGGCTCCGCTGATTCCAGCGACCGCAAGCAGGACCGTGATCGCGAATAAGAATCCGGTCAGGACGGCCAGCAGCGTCAGGGGAGCCGGTGATCGACTGGAAGTGGAGTTCGCTGAGCGACTCTTGCCGCCTGAATTGACCTCGGACCCTTCGTCCATCCGAACAATGATGACGGTGGAATTATCTGGGCCGCCCCGAAGGTTGGCCAAGTCGATCAATACTTGCGTCGCCAAGTCTTCGGGCAAGCAATCGACGATAGTTCCGATTTCCGTGTCTTCGACTTCACCGGATAGGCCATCGGAGCAAAGTAAGAAGCGGTCCCCGGCTTCGACCTTGAGCGGGCCTTCGACATCGACGACGACTTCAGAATTGGGGCCAAGTGACCGGGTGATCACATTCTTCGGAATTGTCTGTTCCAGTTCGCTACCTGGTTGAACTTGACCGCTGGCTTCCATTTCCCAGACCAACGAGTGGTCGAATGTCAGCTGTTCCAGCGTACCACGTCGAAGGCGATAGACTCGTGAATCACCCACGTGCGCGATGATCGCGCCTTCTGGCAAAATCGCCAGCGCGCTCGCTGTGGTGCCCATGTTGTGGAATTCAGGATTCTGCTGGCCTCGTTGAAAAATCTCCGAGTTTGCATCGACCACTGCGCTGCGCAAAACCGAAACAGAGTCATCATTTGAATTATGGAGATAGTTTCGCGAAATCTGTTCCGTTGCGATTCGACTGGCCAGTTCGCCAGCGGCATGGGCACCCATGCCATCGGCTACGACAAACAGATGCCCTTTCTGCCAGAAGCGATCGGCGCTCTTCGCTGTCACAACAACATGAGAATCTTGGTTGTTGGCTCGGCGCATACCGACGTCGGTGCGTTCAGAAAAATGCAGTCCTGAATTCCAGTCGTCCGGCACCGTCGAGGCTCGCTTGTGGATTGAATGGGGTGGGAGTTTTCGTCAAATCGACAGCAAAGCATACCGCGATGAGACGCATCAATGTTCCGTGACAATGCTCGGTGACAATGCTCGGTGACAATGGCCAACCGAACAGTCACAAT
>CAYUGI010000207.1:0-7635 GCA_964444105.1 uncultured Pirellulaceae bacterium | reverse complement strand
GTGACAATGCTCGGTGACAATGCTCGGTGACAATGGCCAACCGAACAGTCACAATCTTCCGCCCAAGAGGGACAAGGTTCAGCCGGGCAGTGACAATCGCGGTAACAATGGCAGTTCAGGCAGAAAGCTCGCAGTGCAAGACTGACAGTGTGCGGATCCGCCACATTGATTCCGACTGATGCTTCAATCGTGTCTTTACAGGCCGCAAACCGTGTCCTTTATGAACATCGATATTGTATTTATTCGCCATTGAGCGGTCCTTTCAATCAGTTTGGAAGGTCGATTTTTGACCAAAATTTGCGTGGCAGGCCAGCATCAGAAACAAACTAATCGGTAAAGCTTGCGGATTGGCCCCATTGTCCGTCAAAAACGTGCGTCGCTAGCGTTTTTCGCGTTCGCTGGCCACTTTGTCGTTTCTCCCACTCCGTTTCCAGCTCTCCATCGGGAGGGGCTGTCGCTGCGTAACCAATGGCGATGGCTGTCTGTGGCTGAAAGTCCTCGGGAACTTGGTACTGGTGTCGGATCTGGCTCAAGTTGACACCCGCCATTTGGTGAACCTGCAGCCCCAGTGCGTCGGCTTGCAGAGCCAAATGCGCCGTTGCTTGACCAAGATCGTGCAAGGCGACGCGATTGGGTTTGTCGTTGTACGCGAATTTGTCACGCGACAGGGTTAAGATCAACGCCCCTGCTTTGGATGCCCACGGCTGATTGGCTTCCAGCAAACAAGCAACCATGGTTGCAAACGCTTCAGTATCTTGTCGCTTCGCAATAATAAAGCTCCAAGGCTGATCGTTAAAACTACTCGCTGCCCAACGTGCCGCCTCGAAGCATTGCAACAGCTTTGCATCCTCCACCTCGCGGCTATCGAATCGGTACGGGCTCCAGCGACTTGCGATCGAATCGATCACCGGATGTTCAACAGGGTTTCGCGACATCACAATTCACCGTGGTCAAATGCATGTGAGACTGTTCGACTAACTCCGCACATTTATAGTGAACGTCGCACTAGCTGAACACAGCCGAGCCCTTCAGAAGACATTAACGCAAATGAAGCGGCTCTTCGTGGCGGAGTCATGACGGTACACTCTCAGCGTTGGTGGATACTACTTTCCTGCGATTAACTTTTTAGCAAGCTATGACGAAATCATCCCCTCTTCACGTTGTCGTTGTCGGAAGCGGGCTCGCTGGGCTTGCCTCAGCTTGCGTCCTCGCGGCTCGCGGTCAACGCGTCACGTTGCTGGAAAAGAATGAGTGGGTCGGCGGGAAAGCGGCGCCGCTGCAGTCGGACGGGTACCGCTTCGACATGGGGCCAACCATTCTGACAATCCCCAGTATTTTGAAACGAGTTTTTGCCGAAGCAGATCGCGATCTAAACGACTACCTGGAACTCATTGATCTGGATCCTCAGTGGCGTTGCTTCTTTGAAGGCGATGTTTCAACGGGTAGCGAGAACTCTGTCTTGGACTTGGTCGCAGACACGGCCGCAATGAAGAAGAATCTTGACGCCTTTACGGGTAGTTCGGATGCGAGCAAAGGTTACGACAAGTTCATGCAGATGAGCGAGCAACTGCACGGCGTTTCGAATCGATTTTTCTTCTGGCGAAGCGTCGGTGGTCTTGCAGACACGATGGAAATGGGAGGTGCGTTTTCAGCTGCCGTGCTAAAGGACGTGCTGTCATTGCGAATGGGGCGCAGCGTCGCTTCGGTGGTTCGTTCGCATGTCCCCGAAAAACGTGTCGCGCAAATGATGGATCACTTCACCCAGTACGTTGGGTCTTCGCCTTACGCGTCGCCCGCCGTTCTGTGCGGGATTGCCCACATGCAAACCGAAGAAGGCATTTGGTATCCCAAAGGCGGTACGCGAGCAGTGCCGCTTGCCCTAGAAAAATTAGCCAGTGAGCTTGGCGTCGAAATCCGCACCAGCACCGACGTGCTACGCATCCAAACGGAGGGCGGACGGACGACCGGTGTCCAGACAGTGACTGGCGAATCGATCGCTTGCGACGCCGTGGTCAGCAATTGCGATGCCGTGCGCACCTATACGGAATTGCTTGAAGGCACCGATCAATCCACCTCGTTTGAGCGAAAAAACAAGCACGAACCCGCCTGCAGTGGCGTGGTGCTCTACTTGGGCCTGGATCGAAAATACGAACAGCTGCTTCACCACAACTTTATTTTCTCCAAAGACCCCGAGGAAGAATTCGACTACATCTACCACCGTGGTCAGCCCGCTCCTGATCCAAGTGCTTACGTTTGTGCACCATCGATCAGCGAACCCGAAGTCGCACCGCCGGGAGGCGAGGCACTTTATGTCCTGGTCCACACGCCGTACCTTCGCCCCGATCACGACTGGGAGACGATGTTGCCAGAGTATCGTGAAGTCATCCTGAACAAACTTGAACGCACGGCTGGCATGACAGGCATTCGCGAGGCGATCCGGTACGAGGCCGCGTTAACACCGCAGGGCATTCACAATCGGTATCGCGTGCTCAATGGCGCGATCTACGGATTGGCCAGTCACGGGAAGTTCACCGGGGCTTTCAAACCCGCGAACCGACGCAAAGACATCCAAGGTTTGTACTTGGCCGGTGGCGCAGCCCACCCTGGTCCTGGGATGCCGATGGTGCTGATGAGTGGCTGGATCGCAGCGGATTCCCTGGACGCGGATTTCCAAAACGGAAAACTCTCTGCATCCAAAGCCACCGCCGCCAGCGGTTGAGTGATTTGATGAAAAACTGCGATACCAAGCCTAGTCATCATCGCCTCCGGGAACACGGCACGCCGCCTCCCGTTACGCATTGGCTGCAGAACGGTTTTCATCGCTTTTTGAATCGATACCTACGACGACAGTTTCACGCGATTGGATTGGCAGCGGCTTCACGCGTTGAAACGACCATCGTCGAAGACGAACCTCTGATCGTTTACGTCAATCATCCCAGTTGGTGGGACCCTTTGATCGCGCACTTCTTGAATCGCGAGCTGTTTCCCAATCGGCAATTTTATGCGCCGATCGACGGGAAAGCTCTGGAGCAGTATTCGGTTTTCTCGAAGCTCGGTTTCTACGGTGTGCGATCTGACACTTCACGCGGCGCCGCTGATTTTCTGCGAGTAAGCAGGGACATTCTCGCTACGCGGGGCACTTCCCTTTGGCTTACACCCGAAGGTCGCTTTGCCGATGTGCGCGACCGCGATGCCAGTTTGATGCCGGGGCTGTCGCACCTTTGCCACTCGATGTCGCACGGGACCGTGCTGCCGATCGCACTGGAGTACGTGTTTTGGGACGAGAAGCTTCCCGTTTGTTTGGCGTTGCAAGGGCAGATGATCCGGGTTGCCGAGTTTGCGAATCATTCCAAGTCAATGTGGGGTGAATTGTTGACCGACCGCCTGCGAACAGCGCAGGATGAACTAGGCCAACTCGCCATTGCTCGCCATTCCGTTCCCTTCGACGATTTGCTTGTCGGTCGTCGCGGCGCTGGCGGTGTCTATGACTTCATGCGTCGTATGAAATCGCGACTTTCTGGGAAAACATTTCAGGCCGAGCACGGAGATCAATTCGCAGATTCAACGAAGGACCAAGGAAATTGATACTGCTTATTTCGATCATCGCGCTCCTTTTCGCATCCCTCCCCACTGTGATGTTTCTGCGCAACCTGCCTTTGTTCCAAGGCGAAAACGACCCGGAGCAAGAGGGAGAGGAGGAACGACACGACAAAGATCAAGGAAGTGAAACACGCGTTTCGGTACTGATACCTGCACGCGATGAAGCTGCCGGAATTGACGCGTGCGTCAAGTCAATCCTGTGCAGTGAGAATGTCACGTTGGAAGTCTTGGTGCTTGACGACCATTCCTCTGATAGAACGCCGCTAGTCGTCAATCAGATCGCCGGCACAGACGATCGCGTTCGCTGCCTTGAAGGAAAGAGTTTGCCAGCCGGCTGGAATGGCAAACAGTACGCCTGCTTTCAGTTGTCGCAAGCAGCCAGCTACGAACACTTCGTTTTTCTGGACGCCGACGTACGACTATCGCCCAATACGCTTCGTAAGGTGATCGACCGAAAATGCCGTGATGCTACCGCGCTTCTAAGTCTTTTTCCGCAGCAACAAACCGGGACGATAGCCGAAAAACTCTTCATTCCAATGATGCACTTTATCCTACTGGGATTCTTGCCATTTGAGCGTATGCGATCGAGCGTGCATCCGGCCTACGCAGCTGGCTGTGGACAGTTTTTTTTGACAACCAAACGCGAATACCAACAGGCGGGGACGCATCAAGTCCTCGCTGATTCTCGTCACGATGGCATCAAACTGCCCAAAGCGTATCGCCGCGCCGACCTGAGTACGGACGTGATTGACGGAACAAATTTGGCACAGTGCCGCATGTACGACAGCACCGCGCAAGTCATCAACGGAGTCTTGAAAAACGCCGTCGAAGGGATCGCCCACCCGGCGCGGATCGTGCCCTTCACGATTTTGTTACTTGGCAGCACAGTGTTGCCGATTGTGGTAGCCGTGTTTGCTCTAGGCACTGGCAATCTTTTAGCGGCATTCGTCGCGATTCTGGCCGTGCTTGTCAGTCACGTGCCACGCATGCTTGCAGCGACTTCATTTCGCCAGTCTTGGCTAAGTGTCATCTGCCACAGCTTTGCAACTCTCGCATTCGTCTGCCTGCAGTGGGTCGCCTTGACACTGCATCTTTGCGGCAAACAAGTCACCTGGCGAGGGCGAACGTAAAGAATAGCAGCACGCACGCTCCGCCGTGCCGACCACGTTTCGCACGTTGCTATTTCAAGGACTGCTTTTCCGCTACACAGTCGTGTATTGAATGATGCCGTACCAATGGCAGGTCGCCGCCGACATGACAAAAAGATGCCACACCGCATGGGCGTATCGGAATTTCGAATCATTCATCAAGAACGCGACGCCGACGGAGTACAACACGCCGCCAATGATCATCTGTGTTACCAAGCCGCCTGGGACATGTCCGGCGAGTGGGATCGCTGGCAGCCAGCCAAGTAACAAGTAAGACACCGTGCCGATCGAATTGATCCGATGTTTCAGAGCCACCTTTGTGATGAAGCCACTCAAGGCTGCGCCCCACAGCGCGATCAACAGAAAAGTTCGCGTTGAATCGGGCGCAAAGCGAAATGCAATCGGCGTGTAGGTGCCCGCGATCATTAGATAAATCATCGCCTGATCCCAAGCCCGCAATTGATTCAACCAGGGTTGCCGCAAGATCGTGTGCGACAAAGTGCTGCAGAGGAACGTTCCCACGACCGAAGCCACGTACGCCAAGCAAGCGATCGCCAGGCCGGTGCTGGAGTCGGTAGCCATCAAAACCAAATAGCTACCGAGCAAAATCGCGCCGACAGTAGCGATGCAATGCGTCAACGAGTTTGCCCATTCCTCATCGAGCTTCACCGGTGTACCCGCTACGTCTGCAGCCAAGTCGGAGGTAATGTCGTCCGCACGATTCTCGGCAGAACCCCGGACGAGGTCTTCGTCAAGGTTTGGGTGCAGGCTGGCGGGCTCGTTCATCAACGGAGCGTCGGGTGGTGTTTGAGTTGTGATCATGCGTCGAATTGTGACGGTGTCAGCTTGGTCAGCCAAGGATCGAAATGCAAGTTTTGCTGCGAAACAGGCTTTGCGGCGCGTCATGATCCCTTCCAACAAAAACCACGGCGTAAAATTCGATATAACTGTTTAGGTCGATGGTGAACAGCGATTCATGCGTCGATGGTTCACGTGGTTTCGGGGCAGTTGATGAATCAACAAGATCCAAGCGGAATGCCAAGCGATGGGATACCCAACGAATGGAAACCCAACGACTGGATAACCAGTGAGATACACTCGCGATTAAGTCGCTTGGCTTCTGCGATCGGCATCGACCAGGATGAACTTGTTGTTGCCGCAGGCAATACCTTGGCCAACCATCCGTCTTGGGCAAGCGGGCAAGCTGATCTGCAACTGGGGTCTCGTCCTTGGATCGCAGTTGTCAGTAGCCATCTCGGTCACAACCCAGTCTTGCATCGTGACGTTTGTCGCAACTTGGCTCAGGCGATGATCCAATGTCGCCGACGCAATGGTGTTCTTTTGGTGGCGGAAGGATCCGCGATTCAGCCGTGGGCGATGCGAGCGGCCGAATTGTTTGGCGTTCCAGTTATCCAGATTGTCGTTGGCGTAGATGAGGCGGCGTCAGATACGCTCACGTTGCGAATACAGACGCCCGACTCTGTCAATCTTTTACGTGACGAAGCCGTTGTCTATTTGGCGGATCGCGTTGACGCCGTCTATGTTCGATGCAAAGGAAAGATTGCCCAGGCGGTGTCGGCACGTGTAAAAACACGGCAAGATGCAACCACACGCGTCGCGACAACTTCTTTACCAAAATGCGCCGCCAAGGAACTTATCCAAGCGGGCGCGATCGGATGGATTCACATCCAACATGTCCAAGCCCAAGTTCAAGTCCAGCCACTCGATCACGAACCGACGTTTGCAGACGATTGGATGCATCAAGACGGCGAATGGCTAATTCATTGCACGCGTGCCTGCGACGGCGCATGGCCTGGTCAAACAGAAAGCCAATACCGCGATGAATTGCTCTTGAACGCAGACGCACCCGTGCGAACCCCCCTCGAATCGCTGCAGCGTATCGTTTGCTCACGTCGTCTGATCGCGTCCGCGATCGCCAGTGCGAAGGCCTATCCGGTTGTCTGCTTCTCATCAGTCGCTTTGGCAGATCTGTTGATCGCGCGTTCCTATCGCCCGCATTTGAAACGTTGGGACTATGAACCGTGGGGAATCGCGATTCGCAAATCAGCTGCGATTTCCACAGGTGTCCAGCAGGTCATCTACGGAGTAGCGACGGATCGCAAGCAAATTAGGGCAGCCGATCAGTTCCGGTTTCAAGCAGTTGGAAAGACTTACGATTGGACTTCCGAGAAAGAATGGCGTTTTGAAGGGGATTTCCGATTGGATGCGCTGGACTCCAGTGACTTGCGAGTTTTCGTTGCCAGCTCGTCGGGCAAGCAGCAGATCGAAAAACACTGCCCTTGGAAAATCAGCGTCGTGTAGCAGTCTCGGCCAAGTTCCTCGCATCGCGTATAATCAAATCGACGGAGCGAAGTCTCTTTCGCTTTACCGCTTTCACCGTTTCCGAAGGACAGTTCGTTGAGCACGGACCAAGTTGAAGACACCGCTGCAAAAGCCATTCATCCGCTGGATCCGTACAAGGCGGTTGAGTCGGACGAATTGCGTGCGCGAATCCAAGCCGTTCGAGACTCTTTGGGTGATGAGCTTCTGATCCTCGGTCACCACTATCAACAAGACGAAGTGATCGAGTTTTCGGATCTTCGTGGCGACAGCTACAAGCTGAGCCAGATGGCGGCGGATAGCGCGACCTGCAAAACCATTGTTTTTTGCGGTGTCCACTTCATGGCAGAAACGGCCGACATTTTGGCGAACCGTCCTGAGAAACTTGCCGAGCGTGATGGTCGTCGAACGACGGTGATTTTGCCGGACATGTCGGCGGGTTGTTCGATGGCCGACATGGCTGGCATCAAACAAGTCGAAGCGGCTTGGGAGGACATGTCGGAAGTCATCGATACCGAAAAAGTCATTCCGGTCACATACATCAACA
>CAYUGI010000206.1:0-12348 GCA_964444105.1 uncultured Pirellulaceae bacterium | reverse complement strand
TCCGCGTCGCGACGGTCCCAACCCGGTGCAGCGTACATTCCGCAGACGTTTCGATTCGCATCCAACGCGATCATCACACCTACTTTCCAATAGCCCTGGCTCGAATCGGCCATTCCATCGATGGATGGGGCGAGCTGCATCGATCCATGCACGTCGTGGAACAAGCGAGCAGCAAGCTCATTCATGTTCATACCGTCGACGCGATACGGCATTGTTGCCACGAAAATCGGGCACCCATGATCATCAAGAATCTGTTTTAGAATTGCATCAATCGACGCGTTTTGCGCTGGGTTGAATACTCCGGCTTCGTCGAACAGTGTCGTTTGAGCATCTTGGGTTGCTTTGGACGATACGTTTTCGGCAGAGCCAGCCGCTTTTCCAACGGGCCCCGACCCCGGCTGTGCCTGCGCCGACCCCGGCTGTGCCTGCGCCGACCCCGGCTGTGCCTGCGCCGAACTCAAGACCAACCCTGTCATCGCAACAACGATGAGTGACGAAGTGATTGCTTTAACGATCTGACGCATCAGTAAAATTCAAAATTCGGGTATGGGTTACGACATCAAGCAAGCCAGATAGCCATTGCCGTCGGCCTGTCAAAAAAATTCGGGCAATGGATCTCGCTTGTCGCGGTTTCGATTCGACCTAGCTTGATGAGTTGTCTCCGCCAGATAGCTTCGCGGAGATTGATTTGGCGATTGCTTTGAAAGGCAGGATCGTTTGTGCGATGAAGGTCTGCGGATATTCTTCGACCCCGTCAAACCCAAGTGACAGCTGCGACGTATCGGCGGGTTCTGTCGGCAGATAGAACGTGCCAAAAACGATGTCCCACACGATCAGTGTATCACCGAAGTTAACGTTGCCACGTTTGTGATACTCATTTTCGTGGTGCCAAATGTGCAACTGCGGTGTGTTGATAATGTACTTCAGCGGCCCGATCGGTAGTCTAACGTTGCCGTGTGTCAGCAAGGAGAAGATCGTCGTGAACAGACTCATGTAGATCACGTTGGTGACGCCAAAGCCGATCATGCTGATCGGTACATACGAGAAAAACTGGTAGATCAGTCTCTCGCCGAAATGCAGTCTTGCTGCATTGAAGACGTCGATTTGCGGAGCCGAGTGATGGATTTTATGAAACTCCCAAGCCCACTCAAATTGATGCAAAACACGGTGGATCCAATAGGCAGCGAACTCCGACGCGAGTACCAAGAGAACCAGGCGTGCCCAGAGCGGCATGGCAGAAAGTTCAATCGCTACCAAATTCTCTATCCCGAATACGTCATATAGCGCATTGTCGAAAGCCGCTGCTGTCACCTCACACAACGCGGTGCCGAACAACCCCCAGAAGAATACGAGGCTAAAGATGGTGTAGACAAAATCCAACCCGATGCCGTCTCGGAATCGCCGCTGTTCTTTTCGCCAAGGAAGAATCCACTCCCAAACGAAGATACAGGCAATCACAAGAAAGGGAGTGGAAAACGGGTGTTGAAGCGAGGGAGCGGTCACAAACGTTTTCAGGCGATTGCCCAAGCTTCGCCAATGGCTCTTTTGAGTCCTAACATAGAAATCCAAGTAAGAAACGATTGGCGTCCGCCGAGTCGCAGCGATTTCGGCCAACTGCGTAAGCGTTTCTTCGACGGCATCGTAGGGCGCATTGCGACGAAGCAAAGGCAAGGTTGTGCCATTGTTTACTCGCAATATTCTCTCTGCATCCCGCCGATCCCAGCCATGTGCAGCGTAAACGCCGCAGATCTTCTGATTCGCATTTAGCGTCACCAGGATCGAGACTCTCCATGGGTCAAGCTTCTCGTCCAACTCACCTGTCGACATCGGGTCTAACCGCATCGCGGCAGAGTGCAATTTATGAAACACCCTTGCCGCCACTTCGTGCATGTTCATGCCTTGCACGCGATTCGGCATCGTCATTACAAACACTGGGCACCCATAGTCATCTACTATCTGATCCAAGTGGGCACTGAGAGCTTTTCTTTCACCCGGGCTAAACACATTGGCTTCATCGAACAAAGTTGTCCGATGCGCAGGTTTGGGCTCGCCGGCCTGACTGAGCGCCGCTGGTGACGATTCTTGTTCTTTCGGATCGTCCTGGGTCGGCTGCGCGATGGCAGCGTTCGCTAAAAGTGCGAGAAGGGCAATTGTGGTCGATGCTCGGGTAACTACTTGAACAATTAAACGCATCGGCAAAAACTCAAAGAATAGGCTGCGGGGCGCCATGGTTTACGCGGGCTGGTACTTGGGCAATTCGGGTGGCGTGATGCGAACTTCTTCTCCGCTCATCGATTCCAAGAACTCTAACAAGTCCCACTTTTCATCTTCCGTCAGATCCAGGGGCTTTAGCAGCGGGCTCTTACTTTCTGCATCGCCACCGCCCTGGTCATAGAAATCGATGACTTCTTCCAGCGTCTCAAAGACGCCGTTGTGCATGTACGGTGCGGTGTAAGCGGTGTATCGCAAGGGAGGCGTGCGGAATTTGCCGATGTCTGCATCGCGTTTGGTGGTGTAGAAAAGGCCCAGGTCGGTAGTTGCACCACGATACACCGACTCGGGAACTCCGCGAATGTAGTGTTGGTAACGCAGAGAAACTTGTCGCAGTGGATCTTTGGTGAAAAGTGGATTTTCTGGAAGGCCAAGGTTGTGGAACTTTTCGTCGGTTGCGAGTGCACCGTTGTGACATTGAATGCAGCCAGCCTTTCCCTCAAACAGCGACTTGCCGCGAATCGCTTCTTCACTGAGCGCTGATTCATCGCCGGCAAGGTACAGGTCCAACGGGCTGTCACGTGAGTCCATCGCGACACGTTCAAAGGTTGCGATTGCTTTCAGGACATGATCGTACAAAGGCCGATCGCCGCCGAATGCTTTTTCGAATAGCGCGACGTACTCGGGGATCTGCGCCAAACGCTCTTCGATCATCACTTTGTCACCGTTGCCAGCCAAGTTTCCTGTGATCGCGCTATCAGCCTGAGATTCTAAACTGGGCGTTTCGCCGGCCCAAAACAACTTCGCAAGGTACGCGGTATTGATTGTGGTCTGGGAATTACGCCAGTGCTGTGTGCCTGCGTAGCCGCGCGAAAGTGCATTTCCGTCGCCCCAGCCTAAGCGTGGATCATGGCACGAAGCACAACTGGTCCCGACGTCACCAGAAAGCCGGTCGTCAAAGAACAATAGCTTTCCTAACTCTATCTTCGCTTCGGAGATAGGGTTGTCACCTGGCACGGGTAATTCAGGTAGCGGAGCCAATGCGGGAAAACGACCTACCAAGGTTGTCGCTGTCTTCGCCGCTGGCGCTGAATCCAACGGCGACGAATCATCTTTCGCTGCGAGCGTGTCTCTTGTGGTTTCTGTTGGCGCTGGTGCACCATCAACGACCGCATTCGTTGTCGGCGCAGGATCTTTTCCACACCCAACAACGCACAACGCACAAAAAAACGGTAGAAAAGCAACTCGGTTCATCTTAAAACTGCCCCAGTTCGCGGAGTTCATAAGGTGGCAATTCAGGCGGTGACACGTCGATCGGGTCACCAGCAAGCGACTTCAAAAATTCAACCAGGTTTGACTGTTCTTCACCTGACAAGTCCAAGGGCTTCAGCAGCTCCGACTTGGCACTGTCTTCACCACCACCGGCGTTGTAGAAAGCGACCACGTCAGCCAGCGTTTTGATTTGGCCATTGTGCATGTACGGCGGTGTTCGGCTGACTTCGCGCAACGACGGTGTACGAAACGTCCCAGCATCAGCAACATTCTTGGTGACGCATCCGTGCCCAATGTCGTGACGTAGCGTGGCGCAATTGCCAATGCCGATCGTTCGCATAAATCGTCGAAAAGTGATGTGGCGTTCCGGGTCGCCAAACACGTCATCATTAGGGGGAACACCGGTGGCGTGGATCTTACCATCGGACAACAAAGGGCCGTCGTGACAAGCAATGCAGTTGGCTTTGCCTTTGAAGAGTTTCAGCCCAGCGATAGCCGATTCGCTCAACGCGGATTCGTCGCCGCGTAAGTAACGATCGATGGGCGCGTTTACGCTTCGTAGACTCGTCACGTAGGCAGCGACTGCATTGAGAATTTTTCCGTACGACGGTTCACCGCCGGCGACTTCCTTGAAAGCGGACTCATACGCAGGGATCTGACGCAGTCGCTCGATGACCAACCGACCGTCCGCTTGCATGAAGTGAGCTTCGGCGATGTGGTCACGCACCAGCGAAGGCAGATCGTCACCGGACATGCGTCCGTCCCAGTAAAAGTACTGCTGCGTCGCGGAGTTAATTAATGTTGGCGTGTTGCGAAAGTACTTTGTGCCTGGATAGCCCGCCGAAAGTGGAAGGCCATCGGTAAATCCTTTTTCCGGATCGTGGCAGGTCGCACAGCTGGTTGTTGCATCGCCAGAAAGTCGACCGTCAAAGAAAAGCGTCTTACCCAATTCGATCAGAGCATCCGGTGGTATCGATTCCACTTTGGGTAAGGCTACAAGCTCTTGGGATACAGCGGTCTGAACAAAGACACTGGCACAAAGAACCGCTATCGCAGCAGTCAAGGCATAAAGACCTCGTGCTGGAAATCGCATGACCTCCCCGACCGCTACAGCGTCCGACCCTCCCGCGGCGCGGGAGGGTAAAGTAGTCATCGCCACGTCACGGCTTACGCTTCCCATACTCATTTCACTTTGAATTCGTGGTCAAGCGTCGCTGTCTTTCCTGCCTCGAGGGTAAGCCTTGCATTTTTGCGGCCCAGCGAAGCGTGCCAAATGTTGACGCGGTACTTGCCCGGTGGAATGCCCGTAATCTTGAAATTCCCTTTCGCATCCGTCACCGCAAAAAAAGGGTTCTCGACGGGATAGATCCATGCCTCCATCCAACTGTGGATGTTGCATCCGATTTTCAGTGGAGCCCTGTTGTCGATGGGGCGGACGATTGGATCTGGGCCAGCCGGCTGCATCTTGTTCCAGTCACCCGTGTTAACGTTGTGCCCGACGGGATCATCGTTGTAGACCTGAATGTTTTTGCCATTAGGGATCACCAGCAAGTTGGGCTTGAATTGGCAATCCTTCTGACGCATGACATAGCCTGCCTCAGGAACGTCAAACGTAAAGTCATCACCTTCAACTCCTTTGACCTCGATTACCACATTGGCGACACCACCATCGGTGCCCGTGATGTCAACAATCGTGTCGATCGCACCGCAAGTCTCAACGTCTTTGGTGATCGACAATTTCCGTGGCGGAGGCACGTCGCCATTGAGCAGGATTCGGCCTGTGAGATCAGCTGTAGATGGATCGGCAGAGTTGGCAGCGGGCGCGTTCGATGCGGTCGCGTCTTCGTTCACGGGTAACGCGTTGTTTTCGACGTTAGTCGCCGCCGGATCAGGCGCGGTTGTTTTCGGTCCACAGCCACAGACGACGGCGGCCACCAGCAAGAGGAGAGGCAACGATTTCAGAAAGTGCATTTGCGACCGCGCGGGAGTGACAGGGCGAAGGGGCAACGACAGGCTGACTACGCCATTGCCAAATCTGGAAAGTCAATGCGAAACGCTAGCGAGCGGCAGATATAGGGGGCTACCTAGACCGGGCCGCTCGCTAGCGATTCGCGTCGGAATGAATGCGATCGAAAACGCTGGACAGTATCGCACTCAACTATTAAGTGTCCGTCAAAGCTGCCCAACACGCAACCGCGAGCCTAGGAAACGAGCTCAAAAGCTGCCTTCATCGCTTTCGCGGTCGCCTTGGCCGCTGCTTCATTATCGAGTTGATTCAACGACTTATTAAACGGCTCGGCACGAATGGGCCCGTCGTAGCCAATTTTCACGAGAGTCGAAAGGAACGTCTTCAGATCGATCACGCCAGTTGCCATCGGAAGCTCGCGTTGCTGGTCTTGCTGCTGGTCGATCTCCAGACCCTTGGGGGCATCGTTAAGGTCGCAGGCAACGATGTCATCATTGGTCAGCGACAGCAGATCGTCTTTGTTTTCGTGCGCTGTGTACCAGTGCCAACTATCCAATACAAATCCCATGTTATCGACGCCAGCTTCGGCAATCAGTTCTTTCGTTTCCTTCATTGAATGAATGAAGCTGTGACGCTTGGACGTCCAAAGTGTTTTGGGGCCGACATACTCCAGACCAAAGCGTTGTCCGTGATCCTTCAAGATCGTTGCGCATTCACGAAGCCGACGCGCGTGCTGCCGAAAATTTGCGACGTACGTCAGATCGTCGTGACAAGGCATTAGCCAAGTTCCAACCCGCGTCACACCAGCTCGCTGAAGTGCTTGTGCCAGCTTGGGCAAATTGCCAGCGCCGCCGCGGAACGTTGCATCGTCTTTGCGGAACTCGACTGGCAGCCCCGCTGAACCCCAGACCAATTTCTGCTGCTTCATTCGGCCAAGCAATTCCTGCAACTCGCCTGCCGAGAGCTTTGCCAGATAACTGGGGTCTGGTGCGACCGATTCGAAGCCCTCGGCGGCCGCCAGCTTGATCGCCTCCTTCTGGTCCGCTTTGATGCCGACGCTGCTGGACCGAAGATCCATCGTGAATTTGCGTTTGGAATCCGAATCATTTGCAAAGGCATTTCGCCCCACGGTTGCAGCGGCGGCAGCGAGTGAAGATCCGATCAGCAGATGACGACGATTCAAAGTCATGGGGATTCCGTAACAGAGCAGTTGGTTTGCGAGAGGCCTTGGCCAGCAGCAAACTATTCTATGCTGCCGCGAAGCGCGTCGCGCGCTGACTCCACTCGCTTTTTTGCCTCTTCGATGGTGTTCGCCGTCGCGGTCAGATGCCCCATCTTGCGTCCCGGCTTGGCGGTCTGCTTTCCGTAAAGATGCAGATTGACTCCTGGAACCGCCAACGCAGCGTTCCAGTCGGGTGGTGTGCCATCTTCTTTCCAAAGATCACCTAGCAAATTCGCCATCGCCGCTGCTCCGCCGATCAGCTCGGTGCTGCCTAACGTCAGACCACATACGGCTCGCACATGCTGTTGAAATTGACTCGTCTCCATTGCTTCAATCGAAAGGTGCCCCGAGTTGTGTGGCCTTGGAGCGACTTCATTGATCATCAAGTCACCTTCTTCAGGCACAAATAACTCGACACAGATCAATCCGACTACTTCCAAAGCTTCCGTAGCAGCAATTGCAATTTCCCTCGCGCGTTCTTCCAGCTCCGGTGAAATGTTGGCGGGGACGGTCGTCACATCTAAGACGTGATTGGCGTGATCGTTTTCAAACGCAGGAAAGCACTTTGTTCGACCGTCGACCGTTCTGGCAACGACGACGGAAATTTCTCGTTCGAAGGGAATGCACGTTTCCGCGATCCATGAATCCGCTGAATCCCACGGCACTTCGGGAGCGAACGAGATGGCATCCACTTTTTGTTGCCCCTTGCCGTCATAGCCGCTGCGAGCGGTTTTCACGATCATCGGCCAACCTAGATTCCCGCTGGCAGCAACCAATGTGACGCCGTCGTGGACTTCCGCAAACGGCGTGACCGGCAAACCAGCATCGCGAAGCGTGCTTTTTTCGACCAAGCGATCCTGAGCAGTCGCCAGCACATTGGCGTTGGGATACGTCGGCGCAAATTCACTGCACTTGGCAATCATATCCGCGGACAGATTTTCAAATTCCAACGTAATGACATCACACTGCTTGGCAAAACGAGTCACCGCGTCGGTATCGTCCAAACGTCCGAACACGCACCGGTGCGCGACTTGCGCGGCGGGTTCATTCTCGCCGGCACAAAAAACGACCACCTTGTAGCCCATCGATGCCGCCGCCATCGCAAACATGCGGCCTAGCTGTCCTCCGCCGACCATGCCGATAGTCGCTGGCGGCAAAATAGGTTGGTGAGTTGCGTTCACGATAGATCCGCCGTGTCGAGTACGTCCTGAGTTTGTTGCTGAACAAAATCACTGAGCCGTTTGGAGAGCTCAGCATCATTCAACGATAAAATTCTTGCCGCTAGGATCCCTGCGTTTTTGGCACCCGATTTCCCAATCGACATCGTGGCAACGGGAATACCACCGGGCATCTGCACAATCGACAACAATGAATCGAGTCCCTGCAACGCACGGCTTTGAACGGGCACGCCGATCACAGGCAGTATTGTTTCGGATGCAACCATTCCAGGCAGATGCGCTGCGCCACCAGCACCTGCGATGATGACATGTAGGCCCCGTTGGGCGGCCGTGCTGGCGTAGTCGACCATGCGGGCGGGCGTTCGGTGAGCGGACACGACATGTTTTTCGTGCGGAATCGAAAGCGTTTGCAACACTTCACAAGCCGCTTGCATGGTCTCCCAATCACTTCGCGACCCCATGATGACGCCCACCCTGGCATCCGTCGTTTCAAAAGCAGATTGCGACATGGTTACTCATCGTTAAGACAACACAAACGGAAAATGGCTCATCATTGGGACGCAAAACCGCGGCCGAGTTGAACTGCGACCGCCGGTGTATTTTTAAGCCAGAAACGTGTTGATGACCAGCCACCACGAGGTCGTTGATTTAGCCGTGGCCCAGCGTTCCTGGGATTTGAATCAATCAAATGTAGCAGGCAGACTCCGTTCTGCCGCCCGCTTACGAACAACTGCGTATTTCCAGGGCTAGGCGGGCGGCAGAACGGGGTCTGCCTGCTACGTTTCGAACCTCGACCGTATCGAGAGTCGTCTAGGCAAACCTAGGACGGCGGCAAAGCGGTTCGCGACGCGAATGTCAGGCGTTGAAATTCGGTTTTGTAGGGCGACTCGCCGGTCTTCTTGATCTTGCCTTTGCCGAGTTTGAATCGATAACGATTGGTGATCGGATCGGGCACGCGATGGACCAGACTATTTGCCGGTGAACCGGGGATCAATGCGTTGGTCCACATCACTCCTGGACGGACCGCATCGGTCACAATCGCGACCGCTTTCATCTTGCCTTTGCCGACACGAATATGCCCATTCTTTTCCAGACTGGTAAAACTGGCTTCATCGCTGTGAACGGCAACAAATCCGCTCGTTTGGATAAGCACGTCGTCATTGGTCACCAGTACTTCATCACCCGATTCGATATTGAAACGCTTGGCATCCTTAGGATGGATTTCGATGCATTGCTCCGGCCAGCGTTGCTTGATGTACTTCCGACGTGAATCGTCGAACATCGTTTGCCAAATTTCGTTGATCCGCCCACAAGTGACCCACAGTTCGTCACCGGACGGCTTGATGCGATCGTAAAAATCACCGAAAAGGTCCCAGGGTGTCTTATGCAAGATTGCCTTACCGCTGTGCGAACCGAACGCGGACATCCACTTCATGTGTAGCGTCGGGCCCTCGGGATCACCCAAGTCCATCTCTGGATCATGTAGCCGTTTGGTCCCCACAATGGCCCCCGCAACGTTCGGGTCGTCGTGGTAGCCCGTGTAACTTTTGTACTCATCTGTTTCGGTTAGCGTTTCCCGATAACGCACCGGTGTTTGAATTCCATGCGTTCCCATCTCGCGAAGTAGGTCGTGACCGCGTTTGCCACATTTCTTTGCGTAGTAAACAAGCGGGTGATAGTTCAAGACGCCTTTGCGGCCGAATCGCGCAGCCTGCTCGAAGACATCGTTGGAATCTTTCCAGTCGTAGTCTTTGAATCCCATTTTCTGCGCGAACTGGCTGATGATCCACCAATCCGGTTTTGCTTCGCCAGGAGCATCGCAAAATTTGCTGTACAGACGCAAACGTCGTTCGCCGTTGCAACGCGTGAAGTCTTCTTCTCCCCACGTCGCCGCGGGCAAAACGATGTCGGCAAACTCGCTGCCCATCGGCTCGCGCAAATAGATGTCTTGATGGACAACGAACATGCCATTTTCATCGACGCGTTTTTTCAGCACTTCGACCGCGTGACCGACATCGGCTTTGGTAATCTGATGCGTGCTGTCGCGCGTCATCGCTTGGAAGCGATTCATCAGTTCCTTGCTGGCCGCCATCGCTTGGCACCAAGTCGTTCCAATCACCCACGCGAATCGTAGCTTGCCAGCTTCGACCCAGCGATCAAGGTCGATTTCCTTTTTGCGTCTGCCGGGGCCTTTTTCGGGTGAATAAATACGGGGATAGCTAGCCGCGCCCATCCATCCGCGTTGGTGACCGCCAAGTCGCGAAACCACGCGGCCTTCGCGATTGCCTGCGCCACAGATCGTTGCGAGCGCCGCATAGGATGCTGTGTTCAGATAGTTGTTGCTCCAGTAGTTGCCCTTTTCTAAAGCAAACGAAGTCTTAGGCTGTTTCCCGTTGACGGGTTTGGCGATCATTTCAGCGGCTTGTCGAATCAATTCCGCATCGATGCCAGTGATCTCGGCCGCGCGATCCAATTCGCCCAACTCTTGATCGAGTATCCACTCTTTGTATTGTTCAAACGAAGCTCCCAGCTTGCCCCAAGTCGTTCGCCATTGCCAAGGCGTGTTGCGCGTGCCGCGCCCAAATCCACTGTCGATCTCCCATCGGCTGGCGACGAAGTTTTCAATGAACGACTGATCTTGCCAGCCGTTTTCCAAAATCAACCGAGCCAGCGCGAGGTGCAGCACCGTGTCGGTGCCAGGAATGATTGGCAAAAACAGCCCGCCGTTCTTTTCTGCCCACGCCGCACCGGTTGTCTTGCGTGGCATCACCATGATGATCTTCTTGTCGCCCTTCATCATCCAGTCAGTGAAGACCACTGTCTTGGATTCATAGGGATCACTGCCCGAGATAAAGATCACATCGGCTTTTCCCCAATCGTCGTACGACGCGCTGAACGGATTGAATCCTGCGTCATCGATTCCGGCCGTGTCGTTACCGGGCCCCGGTTTATCGTGAGGCGCGTAAGCTGGCGTCTTGATGGACTCGAACGCAAGCTTAGAGATCGCGTAGGTGTTCTCAAAATACTGGTAGGAGAACGTTTTCATTCCCCAAGAGTTGACGCCATGTTTTTCGATGATGTACCGGCTCATTTGCGCCATGACATCCAACGCCATCTCCCACGAAACAGGCTTCAGTTCACCATCTATCCGCATCATCGGCGTCTTCAAACGATCTGCCGTCGGGCCGTCGGGCGAATAGACTTTCTTGGCAAGGCAACCACCGCGTACCGAGTGATTGCCGTTCTTGTTGACGACCTGCATGTCCGTGTCGGCAACGATGGCAACATGGTGTTTGCGGCCATCGACAATGCACTGGCTATGTGAATTAGGGCTTAGCCATTGCCCGGACAATTCTTGCACAGGAAAATCTGCGCCCAACGCGTTATCCTTTGCGGCGGGGCCGCCAGCAGTGCCCTCGGGCCAGGTGTAAACCTTGTAGCCACAACCGACGATGCAGTAGTCGCATACCGTTGTGTGGACATTCGCATCCGCCGGCGGCAATGGAACGGACGTTGCTTCACCTTGAATCGCCTTATCAGTTTTGTCAGCCATCACTCAGCCTCTGGCTTGCTATTCTCGGAAGTGGGATTAGTGGCGTAGCCGTACAAAAGGCCGACGATGCCGGTGGCAAAAATCTCGTCGCCTTCAATTTCCAGCAAGATCTGCGGAAGTCGATCGGTTGCGTGACCAGCGACCATGATTCCGTGCCGCGTCAGGTCGAATGTCGTCAAGTGCTCGCCACAGCCGACCAACTGCTGGTCGCGGATGTATCCATTAGAAAGGTCGCCGCCCATATGAGTGCAGCGGGCACTGAAGGCAACGATGTCATCGTCGTCACCCACGCCGCCGCCAGCTGTTTTGCCGAGCTTGAAAAGCATGCAGTTGGTGTGAACCGCAGTCGATGGAAAATTGAACTCAACCGGTGTGTCTTGGCTCAGTTCGGAAAGCTTGGCGATTCGCTTGCGCGTGAAAGTCGCGACGGGAACTTTCGTTTCAGCGTCTTGTGCAGCCACTCGCCCCGGAAAGACATCGGCAAGCAACATCATCGCGACCGAAACGGCGGTCGTCTTCATAAAACCACGTCGCTGGACACAGTCGGCGTCACAGCCTGAATGCGGAAGAGTCATGTCGAATTCACCAATGGAAAATGAAGCGATCAGGTCTGGGTGGCTTGTCCCGCGAGCAGCATACAGTACCTGAGTGTTTGCCGTGCAGGACGCGAATTTGCAGGAGCCCGGGGATTACAGAGCGACTCGCCTGATCGACTTGAGAATTGAAGGAGCAGCAGGAGATAAAATTACTGAGCCACGCAGTTGCAAATTCACACATTCTCATTTGCGACGACGAAATGCGAGTGACTTGTTGGCCGTAATGCGATCTCATCCCCAGCCAGTAAAATCCGTGTGGACGCAAATGCCCTCTCGGCAACGCCTTAGCCGACTTTCCAGACTTCACTCTTCCTTCGGGGAACGCGATCGCAGTTTATCTGTCAGCCGAT
>CAYUGI010000205.1:1489-12469 GCA_964444105.1 uncultured Pirellulaceae bacterium | reverse complement strand
GCATGACGTGACAACCAATGTTGTAAAAAGCCCCGATTAGCGGGGCTGAGGACAAAAGGGTTTGGGGGCACCTTGTACACCAGTCGAACTTCCTCGCGATGGATCTCGATCCGCTCGATCAACAGCTTCATCAAGTCTCGTTGCAGCGAACGATCGGCCTTGTCTAATCGCTCGGAAATGCTGCTCGCGAACGTGACGAATTCCGCGCTCACCGAATCGATCTCTACACCACTGCAAGCCTGGCCACGTAGGCTCGCCAACGCCGAAAGCTCGCGGTCGTGGCGCGACCGAAGTGGCCCGATGCGATGCTCGAATTCTGTTCGCTCTAACAGACCTGACTCGTAGCCATCGATGAGACGATCGAGTCGCTTGCGAAGGTCGCTCACCGTTTTTTCAAGTACCTTGAGCTGCTCACTGCTCGCGCCAGGCTCATTGCCGCGCCGCTCCAGTTCCGTTTGCAGTCGTTCGGGATCACGCAGCAACGCGCAGACCTCCGACCATACCAACGATTCCACTTCGTCACCTTTGACCGAGCTGTTGTCGCAGACCGCCGAACCGCCACGACGGTGCTTATCCGTTCCGATGCAACGATAGTAAAAGTACTTGCCACCGCCCGAGCGACGCGAGCAGTAAGCCGAACCACACACGCCGCAAAGCATCAGCCCGGAAAGCAGATAGTTCGTGCCGCTTTGACGTTCGCGTTGTTGTTTACGATTTTCATCCATACGCGCTCCAGCTCGATCGAAAAGGGCTTGGTCGATGATGGCGGGGACCGAAATGATGATCTGCTCGGAAGCCTTGGTAGCCGCAGTGACCTTGGCTTGTCGCGGCACCGCCGGATCGCCGCGTTTCGCTCTTTTCCCCGTCTTTCGCGGCACCAAACGTTGTTTTCCGTAAATCGCATGGCCGTGATAAGCCGGGTTGAGCAAGATACCACGAATCGTCGCGCGGTCCCACTTCGACTTCCCGCTGACGGTGTCAATTGAGCGAGCGAACAAGCGACGAACGACTTCGGAAAGCGAACAGCGATCGTCGCCGACCCACTCAAACATGTGTCGTACATGTTCGCTTTGAATCGGGTCAACGTCCCAGCGAGCGGTCCCGGCACCTTGCGACTTATTGATATAGCGATACCCGTAAGGAGCGCCGCCAAACACACTCACGTTGCCTTGCGAGGCGGAGTGTTTGCGGCCGCGCCGGGTACGTTCAAGAATCTTTTCGCGTTCGTACTCGGCGATCATGCCTTGCATTTGTATCAACAAGTTTGCTTCGGGCGTGTCGGCAAGACCACCTTGGTTGAGGAAGACGATCTCGCATTCATACTTGCGAAACTCTTCGATCAAGATCGCTTGGTGGGCCATCTTGCGGCTCAGGCGATCGGGCGAGTGAACGTACAGTCGATCGATCGACGATGTTGCCAAACGATCTCGCAGTTGTTCCAGCGCCGGTCGCACCAGCTGCGCGCCGGAGTAGCCGTTGTCGCAGTATTCCAGCTCGTGATGGACTTGAAAGTGGTCGTCGCAAATTCGCTGACGCAGGGCAGCGAGTTGGGAGTCGATTGTGTTCTCATCGGCCTGTCTTTGCGAACTCACACGAGCGTACAGGGCAACGGTTTTGGGAAGAGTCATCCTTGAACCTCCGGGGTGAGTGTGTCTGTCGTCAGTGGGATCGCATCGGTGACTTGTACACTGGTTGGTGGGGTGGTTTTATCGGTTGCAAGCATTTCAACTCGGCGATACGCCAGCTCAACGCGACTGAGCGCGTGGCGATCGTTTTGGAAATCGATCAAGAGTGTTCGATGCCCAAGTCGAAGGGGACCATCCATGGCTGGGAACTCCGCAAAACACGAGGAATCCCGATCAGGTCGGAAAGCTAGCGTTTCCCCATTCTCTGTGTGTTCAACCCGTCTCGGGGTCGAACAACGTGAAACAACATTCCACTTTTTACAACATCGGTTGTCACGTCATGCAATAGCCTCGGACGCCAATCCGAGGAGACAAAATTGGCAATCACACTAAGTCGCGAAGCGATGGCATGAGTAGCCAGAACCAGCGCGTTTGATTAGTCATGTTGCGACTTCGCGATTGATCGTTATGACCATCCCCGAACTAGTGTTCGGGGCTAACGCATGCCATCGCTTCGCGATTCGGAGAACGGAACAAAGCATGCGTTATGCCAAATCAAAACAACACCAAACTTTTAGCCGTCAAGCGTTAGCCATGGGCACGCAGATGCAAACACAAACCAAAGGCCGGCACAATGGTTGCTTCGCGAAGATCTTCATCTGGAAGTGATGGTTTGCCGTCTTTGACACAGAACACGACGTGGTACAGCAATTGAGTGTACGCGGCCAATATCCACCCCTGAGTCAGCATTTGTGTCGGCCTACGGCCTTTGGTTTGTGTTTGTACTTTGTCTGGTGGCTGACGCCACCAGCTAGGGTTTTGTCGGCCTCCGGCCTAATAGGTCATCATCGAGTTGTGTAGGAATCAGTGCCCAGACGCAGAGTGAAAATGTGAAAACCAAAACAGCGAGCAAATCCCAAGACCAAACGGAAGGGAGTGCATGAAAAGCGCAACGTCATAATTCACGCGTGGGCTTATCAAAGTTCTCCGGTCTCAAAAAGTGATTTGCCCTGGGTCGTTGCACCGGAACTACTACAATCAGTGGCAGAGCTGAACGCTGCTCCTAGCCGTTCAGTTGACAGGAATCCGCACGAGAATCATCGAAGGACATCGCAGAAAACATGGATAAGAAGCAGAAAAAGCGTCTCGAAGTCATCAACAAGAAACTCCAATCGCTACGCCCAAGGTTGACGGGAGCGCGCCAACAGGCCGACGATTTGGACGAAATCAAGCAGTTTGAAGACGAAATAAGCAAATTGGAGGCAGAAGCGGCAGAGATAAAGGCGTCGAAGTAGGTGATTTCTGCGTTCAGACGTGCAGATTTTGAGCTAGGTTTCAACATCGTCTAGGGAAACAGTACTCAGACGGTCGCCTTTCTATTCGCTCCTTCGTCTTACGCCTTGTCCTATGTCTGACCATCAAGATTCGCTTGCCCCTTCCCGCTTTGTTGCTCCAAGAATGAGTTGGGCGTCTTGGTTTTTGGTGGTTGCCGCCGGGTCGGGAGCGGTTGCCTACGGTGTCTACCTGAAGGACTACGTGATCGCAGCTACCGCCGCGCTCGCGTTGATCAGTGCATTGATGGGATTCCGCATGGGGCTGACTCGGATGGGAGCATCTTTAGCTGCCTTCACTGCCGCGTTTGTTTTCGCACCTCAATTCGGGGTTGCCTACGAATCTCACTTTTCACAGTGGTTCGGGACAACCGGACTTTTGAATCGCTGTGTTGCAGTAGGAACCGTCGGCATCGCAATCTTCCTCGTCGCCGCACTGGTTATGTCAATCGTTGCTTCTCGCATCTTGCGATCTCGTCCGCGTTTGGCCAGGTTCAACAGTTGGCTCGGGTTTGGAACCGGAGCCGCCCAGGGCGTGTTGACCGTTTTGATCGTGTTAGGCGGACTGCTGGTTGTCGAACCAATGCAGTTGCAGCTTGCAAACCAAGATGGCGGTTCAGCGGCAAACCAGCGTCCCGAAACCGCGAAAAAGATGACCGAAGTGATCTTGCTAGTGACGGATCATGCTCACGCGAGCAAGCTGGGTAGCACGATTGAACAATACAACCCGTTCGAGCACTTCGAACCGCTGAAAAAATTTGAGCAAGTACAGCAAAGCGTCCGTGTTCTTAGCAACCCAGCGAAAATCGATGGATTGATGCGTCACCCAGCCATCAACAAACTTCAGGAGCGCCCCGAGATCAAGCAAGCGGTTGCCAACTTGATGGATGACCCAGAGATTCGCGAAGTCCTTGGCAGCGGCGCTTCGATCCAAGCAGACCAGGCAATGCAATTGCTTAGCCATCCCGCCGTGCTGGAATTGATTGACCAACCGGGCTTTGTTGAGGAAGCGTCCCGGATCATCAAAGAGGCAAGCGCTGCCGAAGTCAACCAAATCTAGCCAATGCCCTTTGCAAGTGCGTAGATCTCAGAAGCGTCCAGGACTTTATCGTTACTTTCAAACAACGATTGAACAGCCGCTTTGTGAGTCTTCATTTTCAAACCGCCCACGCCGATAGCGCCGTAGGCGACCGCATCACCCATCTTTGTCGCCTTATCAGTCACTGCGATTCCGCCAATACCAGCCGGTGGAACAGCGTTCAGGTCGATTGCGACTTTCAGACCTTTGGCACCGCTAACCGTTTCTTGGTCAATCAGCTGATAGCCAGCCGCCCCGCACGAGATGATGATCGATGCATCTTGGACCGTTGCAGCTAGCTGTGGCGGCGTACCGGGTGCAGAAGCAACAAAATGAGACTCGGGCAACTGCGCCTGTAGTTCCGCACAGGCTTCTTCGGCTTTTTGTATCGAACGACTGGTCAACGTAACCGATGCTCCATCACTGGCAAGCAATCGAGCCACGCGGCGACCCACCGGACCGGTGCCTCCCAAGACTACCGCGTTTGATCCCTTTAGATCTACATGGCGACTTGCAGCGACGACTGCTGCGGATGCCGTCGTGTTGCAGCCATTGGCGTCCAGCATCAGTGACACACGAACATCGCCAAAGAATGCTGCTTGAACGGCTTTCATAACCGTCTCGGCATCGCCCACATCGGATCCACCAATGAAGATCGCAGTACTTTTCAGATCATCGCCGCCTCGTGTGAACATCGCGCCATGAACCAAACCTGTCACGGTCGTAGCCTGCACTCCGCCGTACGTGAGCAAGTGCTCGACGCCAGCATCAATCGCGACGACTGAATCGAAAGAACTGGGAAGCTTGTCGCAGTCAAGTTGGAAGAGGATGCGTTTGGGCATATCAGTGATCAAGCAGAGTGAATCATACGGACGGATCAGACGAAATATTTACCGGGAGTCTAATCATCGCAGGCAAATTTGTCTCGGTGCCCATTTTTGCGAACACTGGAAAGTTCAATCACTGCGCTAGCTTCGCAAGCAACTGAAATCCCGACCGCTTTGGCTTCATTCTCTCCTTGTCAGTTGGTACGCCCCAATCAAAACGCATCCTTGATGGCCTGTAAGCCAACGCCAAGAATCTGTTTTGCGATCGGATCAAGCTCTTCTTCAGATCCTTGTAGATGGAAAGTTCGCTGCACGTGCTGGAGGCTTTCACCGGGTTTAAGCGCGGCTGCGGGTGAAGACGTTTCTAGTTCGTAGAAAGGCCCCAATGGAGGCTTGCCGGGCTCGGGCGAACCATCGTTATAAGAATTGATCACATCACCGACGTAAGGCTGATCTTGCAGTTCCCACATTGAATTGACAAATCCATTGGGTGCGTCCTGGACGTTATAGGTCACGATATTCAGCACTTTTCCCTCCGCATCGTAACTCCCAGCGATTCCTTTGGATCGCTCCGGACTAATGCCAATCTTCCCGCGTCGCGTGCCGTCACCACGAAAGAAAAGCCTGTCCTTTTCGACACGCAGGTACTCCGGCGGAACCTTACCGAAATACGTGTCGTTCACTTTCGGGCCAAGCGTTTCATTCGTGCCCGCTTGAAAAGGAATCACGACGGTCGTTTCCGGCGCGGGGTTGTACATTCCCAAGATCCAAATCGAAAGCAATCCCGTCTCTTGCGTCCAGGCGATTGATCCGCTGTTAGCGATTTGGTTGTCCGTTTCATACGCCACCATTCGAATCGCCGCGGGTAGTTCCACATCAAGCAGTTTTGATGCGTCACGTTTTCCCAGCAACGTCACCCGACGCTGAATCCCGACATCGAATGTCGCGCCACTGTGATTGATCAACTGTGTCGAATGCTTGAAATCTACAGAGGTGTTGGTTTGCTTGACTAGCTCAAACGCTTCGGTATCAATTGCCGCGGGAGTGGTCCAGTCCGAGAACTCAAACTTCGTTCCCGGCTTAAAAAAGATGGCATATTGCCCGCCCTCCGGCCCGAGCCAGAAACGTTCCTCTCCCCCAAAGATATAGATGTGTTCCTCAAGCTTTCCTTTCTTCTCAGCTTCGGAAAGGAATCCGTTTTCGATGACTGGCCGATTGATCCAGCCAAAGCTAGGCCCCGACGTTTGGTCAAACGTGCTGGTCATCACACGGCCTTGATAAGCTGGTGCCACTGCCACTGCCGCATCACCGTCTTGCAGTAAAACAACTTCAGTATGCTTTTGCATAAACGCAACATCATCGGCAAACGGATCGCCTGCGAACGACAAACCAGGTAACAGATTCATCGCTGCTCCAACCACTGTTAAAATTACTGCTGTTGGTATCTTCATTGGGTTGTTTCCTTGGTGTGCTAACTCAGTGTCTTACTTGGATGAATCAACGTCGAATCGCTGAATGAAAGGCAGCTTTCCTTTCTGCTTGCCTTTCGCTCTTCCGATCTCAACGCCCCAACTTGGAATGGCCCCCTTGCCACTTTGCGTAAAGGCTTCGGCCCGATAGGCGCCCCCAGCCCACGGGCCATTGCTCACTTTGTGCGTCTTGGCGAAATTGATTCCATCCTCAGCATAAAGAATCGAATTCGTGATTGCCTTGGGGCCCGTCGTCCCGATCATTGCTGCCACGCCGGTGCCCTGCGGCCAGACAAGCACTTCATGGTTGCCGGGAATCACCGGATTTGCTTCGTGCCTGACGTAAGGACCCTGCGGTTCATCCGCGACAGCCAAACCCATTTGAGTTTGCCCCGGACTTTTTCCCAGCTGGCGACCTTTGTAGTAGAACCAGTATTTTCCGTCACGGACGATCAAACATGCGTCGTCAACCAGATGGCTGTCAAAGTCCTCCGGTTTGTCGCTATTCGAAAGAGCTGGATTGGTTGCGAGCCGTTCCCAAGGACCATCGGGCGAATCCGATACCGCGATACCAATTTTTGAATCGGGATTGAATCCCTTGCCGAACTTTTTCGATGTGCCGGTGTAGAACAGCCAATACCGATCTTTGGCAACCAGAATGTTCGGCGTGAACACACTCGCACCTTCCCAGCTACCCGGTGCGCCTTTTTTCAACGCGACACCTTTTTCCGTCCAACTCTGACCATCACTCGATGTTGCGTACCAGACGGTGGCATCGTAACCCGGCGAAATCTTCCCCTTCGAGTACCACACATAGTACAAATTATCGACCTTGATGATATCACTGGGATCGCGACGCATCACAGCCGGTTCGGCGCCGATACCTTCGACTGCCGAATGCGTCACCGCAATGGTTCCAATCGCTGGTTCTTCGGCGCGGGCAACCGTCGTCATGAAGAGAGTTGTCGCAAGCAGTAGAAATCTCATCATGCTTTGTACCAGCGTAGGTGGTTTGAAAGTAAGTAAATGTAAAACGTGCCCGTCAAAATTAGTTTATCGGCTTTCCTTCCTGCGAAAGCCAAGCGACAGTGCCAAGATAGAGGACTTCCACCAATACGATCAGTTGGCTCGCTTCCAAATGAATAGACGCGTTGAAGTAGCAAGCTTCTCGTCTGCATCACCCTGGGTAAACCAAGCGTCTCCCAGTGTCGCTGCTCGCCTCTCTTTTAGCCAGCGACAGCCTTGACCGCAGGTAACACGTGTGCCTCACCCGGGCAAATCAATTTATGAAAGTAGGTTGGCACTCCAGCCCGAGTATCGAAAACTAGCGGCGTAGCCGCGGCAGCACTTAGCTCCAGGCGTAAGCCTGGGATTGAATGCGAACCACGCAAACATCGTTTCGCGGATCGAGTCCTCGCAGAAGAGTGACAGCAAAGAACACCGAACGCGCTACCAGAAGCCACCAGTCCAAAACAAGATTCGCCTCTTCCGCTACTTCGCCATTCTCTCCCGGTACTCACTGGGTGTGCAGCCAACACTTTTTCGGAACGCCGCTGACATGTACTCGCCGTACTCAAACCCGGTTCGATCTGCGATTTCCCCGATCGAGAATTCCGTTTCGGCGAGCAACTCTTTGATGCGGTTGATTCGCACACGATGAATTTCTTCTGCTGGCGTGTGCCCCAGCAATTTCTTAAAGCGATGTTCCAAAGAGCGACGTGAAAGCGATACTTGGCGCAGCAAATCTGCCACGCGAATGTTCTCCGTTGCATGACGCCGAATGTAGCCCAGCGCCTTGGCGATCTCTTCATCATCGATCGCCAACGTGTCAGTAGAACATCGAACGCGCACGCCAAGCGGCTGTGTAATCAGCGGTTCCTCGGTGCGCACGATCTCGCCGGACATCATTCGATCTAGCAACGCCGCCGCATCGTAGCCGGTTCGTTTTGTGTCCGGAATAATGCTCGACAAAGTCGGCTCGCACAATTCACAAATCAACCGATCGTTATCGACTCCCAACACAGCGACTTGCTCGGGCACGGCCAAGTCCAACAGACGGCACGTATCCAAAACCTGTTGTGCCTTAAAGTCGTAACAGCCCATGACTGCGACAGGTCGTGGCAATGTACTGAGCCACTTACTGATACTTCCGATTTCGGTGATCGGATTGAATGCAGGATCGTAACGCGCTACCGAGTGATGCTCGAAGAATCGGCGATCCGACTGCTCGGCTAGCTGACGAAAATGCTCACCACGTCTTGCAGACCACACGAAACCCATGTCACCGCAATAGGCTAAGTTGCGAAAACCGCGTTCAACAAAATGGTCCACCGCTAACTTTGCGATCGCGCGATCCTCCGTGTCCGCCCACGGCACGCCACTGACATGTCTCGCTGCACTTAGGTCCACAATCGGCAGCCCGTACTTCAGCAATTGCTGTCCGATCCCATCGGTTTCGATCCGTGCGATGATCCCGTCTCCGTCCCAAGACTCCAGCCAGGCTGGCGGCGGGGCACCGCGCTCTTGCTCCGTCAAATGCACGGACCAATTACCGCTCGCTTTCGTGTAGGCGATCACGCCTTCCAACAAACCACGGCTGTATCCGTTGGAAGTTTCGACCAGCAGCGCGACAGAACGACGTCTCAACACAGCACCTTGTGAAGCATGTAAAATTTCACCGACGGCATGCGCAATATCTACTGGATATTGGCAAAACAGCCGTCAAGATATGCAAAATTCCTCCACCACCGCCCCACCTCAATCTTACCAGGATACACCATGACGGCATTCCCCGAAGTCACCAAGGTTCAGTACGAAGGCCCTCAATCGGACAATCCGTTGGCATTTCGTTGGTACAACCCCGATGAGGTGGTCGCCGGGAAGACGATGAAGGAACATCTGCGGTTCACCGTTACCTATTGGCACACGTTCCGCGGAACCGGCGGTGATCCCTTTGGTGGACCAACGATGGTCCGACCTTGGGACGATGGTAGTGAGTCGGTCGAAAACGCCTGCAACCGAGCACGAGCGGCATTCGAGTTCTTCGAAAAACTGGACGCACCGTTCTATGCCTTCCACGACCGTGACGTCGCACCGGAAGGGGCCACGTTGAGTGAGTCAAACGCCAACTTGGATGCCGTCGCCGCCGTCTTGAAAGAGGAGCAAGAGCGCACGGGTGTGAAATTGCTTTGGGGCACCGCCAACATGTTCAGTAATCCACGCTTTATGCATGGTGCGGCAACAACTTGCAACGTCGAAGTCTTCGCCTACGCTGCAGCTCAAGTGAAAAAGGCAATGGAAGTCACCAAAGAACTCGGTGGCGAAAACTATGTTTTCTGGGGCGGACGCGAAGGCTATCAGAATCTTTACAACACCGACATGAAACGCGAACTGGATCACCTGGGGCAGTTCTTCCACATGGCGGTCGATTATGCCAAAGAAATTGGCTTCACCGGCCAATTTTTGATCGAGCCAAAACCAAAAGAGCCTACGAAGCACCAATATGATTCCGATGCAGCAGCGTGCCTGAATTTCCTTCGTTCGTACGGCCTGGAAAACGATTTCAAACTGAACATTGAAACCAACCACGCGACTTTGGCTGGCCATGAAATGATGCACGAACTGGAATACGCCGGGATGCAAGGTGCCTTGGGTAGCATCGATGCCAACACGGGTGACTTGTTACTGGGCTGGGATACGGACCAGTTCGCAACGAACTATTACTTAACCACGCAAACGATGCTTGTGTTGCTGAAGTACGGCCTCAATCCTGGTGGCGTCAACTTCGATGCCAAGGTCCGTCGTGAGAGCTTTGAGCCGATCGATTTGTTCTACGCTCATGTCGGAAGCATGGACGCATTTGCAAAAGGCCTGAAGGTCGCCGCGAAGATCATCGAAGACGGCGCGATCAGCAAGATTGTTGATGATCGCTACGGCAGTTGGAACAGCGAATTGGGCAAGAAAATCGAAGCCGGCAACACCAGCTTTGCCGAACTGGAGACATTGATGATTGGCAAAGGCGAAGCCGAAATCAACACCAGCGGCCGACAAGAATTGCTCGAGAATATCGTCAATCGATACTTGGATATGTCCTAGGAAGCTGTTTCAAAGGTATCAGGCACGCTCCGTCGTGCCGATCGGCATTGCAGCGTCTTCCGGCTCGGCAGCCGCGTTCTTTCAGATCGTTAGACAATCATCTGCGACAAAGCAATGAGAGATAATCACCGACGTGCGTTGACATCGTCTATTCGATGCTTCGCGCTGCTGCTGTTCGCTACGACATCGTCTTCGAATGATGGATCGACGTACGGTAGTGACTTGCCACGTGATCTTCAGTTGAACTTCAGCGGCCAAGTCGCTTGGGACGCCCGCTCTGACACACTCCGCTTTGTCAGTAGTGGAACGATGCCCGCGAGTCGCGAAGACTTTTTCTGGAAAGTTCCCAAGCACGTTCGCCGGATCGAGATCGATGCCAATGTCACCGTCACTGGTGGGTTCCGCGTTCGATACCGCGACAAAGCAAATCCACTGACAATCGCTGGAAAAAACCGTAAAACATCCGTCATCCATGGTACCGATCAATCAGATTGGACAGCGACCGCGAACATCGCGGAGGCCGACAAATGGCGTTACAGCGCGATCAGCGTGATC
>CAYUGI010000205.1:0-1389 GCA_964444105.1 uncultured Pirellulaceae bacterium | reverse complement strand
ATTGAAACCAGCCAAGTGCGAATTCAACCTCTCCGTGGTGAACGCAAACATTGGCATGCTTGAACAGGGCATTCGCATGACGCCTGGCAAAATCACGATCAACAAGCACACTCTCCCGTTCGCCACAGCAAAGTAACGGCACGCATTGTTTCTTTCTGGGTTCGAGTCCAGAACATTGCCAGTGACACGCGTGCAGCCGTCCACGCATGAATTGTCCAGTGCGTAACGGCCCAAGGCTCATCATTGTGTACCTCGAACGATACTCGGAAGATCAAGCCAAGATATCGAGGTTCCACTTCCCCAACGCCTGATGCGGAGCTACTGCGATGCGGAACCAAGCTTCGTTTTGACTTCTCGCCCAATGACTGTTCGCATTTGGCGGGTGCAAACAGACACAAGATTTTGGATTGGGTGCCGTCAAAAGCAGAGAGTCAAGCAGCTTCAGTCGCTTTGCCCGAGCGTTTTGTTGCACCGATACCAACTCACCGGTATCGCTTCCGCGTTCAAAACCTCTGAAGAACTGCAGGGGGATCGGAACTGAAAACAGTGACGTGCACGGCAAGAGATGGAATGCCGATCAACGTCAGCCCCATCAGCAGCAACCTATACGCAAACTCATCTGTAGCAGGGAGCTGACATGAACGTCGCCGACACAATCAATGTTTCGCCCCATCCTCTCTTGTTGTTTCTTGAACAACACCCTCTCCCGACAGCAATACAAACTTCTATTCATCATCAGCCTCTTCGATGCGCGTCAACGTCTTCGTAGCAGCGGCGTTGCCCGTAATCACGTTATACGCATTGTATGAAAGGGCACTGGCGACGAACGCATTCCACAGGAGCATCAACCCAAGTGGGATCAGTAAAAGCGAAAAGTGCGTCGCGTCATAGGCTTTCCACAGCACCCAAAGCACTGGCAGCCCCGCCAAAAGCAATCCCAGCAGGGCCGTCGCGCTGACGCCCGAGCCAAAACGCGTCGGTTTTTCTACGTATCGAACTCGTCGCCTACGTCCCATGTCTTACCTTTTCCTTAGCCTTTTCTAAGCCATCCTAGATCGCCGTCGCCAATCCGAAACAATTCACTTATTAAACAAGGTCTCATGATGCATGGTCAAACAGGAAGGCATTTGCCTTGGCATTTTGAGCTGATCTTCATCGCCCTTATCTCAGTAAGACGCTTGCGACGTGGCAATGCCAAAGCGGAACGTGACGCATGATTTGAACTGATACGTGCAGATTGGGCCTCAGACGTCGAGAATGCCCTGAATTTGCCAATCGTTCGACGAAGCACCACCTACGAAGCTTGGCCGGGAAGTGATACGCTCTGCGGTTCATATTTCCATCCAAAAGATTCGTAGAACAGACCTACCATGGAAGCTGGGATTGTTG
>CAYUGI010000204.1:0-12482 GCA_964444105.1 uncultured Pirellulaceae bacterium | reverse complement strand
CGCAGCTCAAACCCGTTTACTCTGCGCGTTTCCCTCCCCGGCCGCTACTGCGTCCAACCCTCCCGCGAGCGGGAGGGTAATGACTTGCGCAACATCAAAAAGCGCCAGCGAGTGGCTTGGACGTCGCATTCGGGCCGCTCGCTGGTGATTCGCGTTGAGCAACCTTTGCCTGACTTTCCCGATTAGGCAGAGTTTCTTGGCAGTGAGCATGTGCCACGTGAACGGAGTCGATTGAACGTTGGATTTCGGTTGAATCGATTTTCGCAGTCAGTCGATCTACCTGAATACGTTCCGATGAAAAGCGGAGCAGCACTGCGTCGCCGCGCGCTTTCGCTAGCTAACGATCCCCAAGCCACTGTTGATTTGCCATGTCACTTTCTCGCGTCAAACCAACCTTAATCCAACCAAGTAACCCATCGGCTTCCGCCAACGACGTGGCGACGCGACGTTCCTTT
Organism: uncultured Pirellulaceae bacterium; assembly: GCA_964444105.1. Taxonomy (GTDB): domain Bacteria; phylum Planctomycetota; class Planctomycetia; order Pirellulales; family Pirellulaceae; genus K23-9. Next base: position 12,027 of record CAYUGI010000204.1, on the reverse strand, counting down.
CTGGCCATAGCTGCGGCAGCGGCTGGGTGCGTGGGCAATACGAATTTGTTCGCTGCGGTTGCAAATGACGCCGTCAAGGTTGTGCCGAACCCGCAACACGGTCTGATGCGAGTCCGGATCGAAATGGACGTCAAAGGTAACGTGAATGTTCCCGGCGATCCTCTTGTTTCAAGAAAGAGCAAAGTCACGTTGCCCATTCAAAGCGAAGCCGTTTTGGATTACGAAGAACGCTACCGTCGTCCTGTCGGTGCAGCGGAAGGCAGTGTCGTGACCGCGATCGAACGCTATTACCATGACGCGCACAGTACAAGCCGCTTGAATCGTTCGTCATCGAAGCTGCAGCTGCGCGACTCAGTTCGCCAGACACAGGTTCGTCGCGATTCGTTGCCTGAAGTCGTCTATAGCGTGGAGGACTACTTTACGAATGAAGAGCTGAGTCTCTTGCGGGTGCCCGTTTCGAGTTCCGCTTTGGATGAGCTACTTCCCGGCCAAGTGGTTCGTAAGGGCGACAAGTATCAGCCCAGCAAAGATGCTTTGACATCGGTGTTCAATCTGACTTCGGTCGAAGCGTCGGATGTGGTCGTGGAAGTTGCAGACATCGACGCTTCGCACGTCAAGCTTCAATTGCGTGGCAAAGTCGAAGGCAGCGTCGAAGGAGTGCCCACGACGATCAAGACCGTTGGCAAGCTGACCTTCGATCGAGCCGCACGGGTTTGCGCTTGGCTGGCGATTGCTGTGCACGAAACGCGCGAAGTTGGCAAAGCGGAACCAGGATTTGATGTTGCCGCAACAATCAAAATGATCCGCCAGCCCATGCCCGAGCCTGTGGCGTTACCGGCCAGGCCAGCGACGATGGCAATAGAATCTGAGATGCCAAAAGATCGTCTGTATATTGATTTGCAAAGCAAACGCGTGGGTGTTTCAGCGGTAATGGATCGGCGTTGGCGAATGATGTCGGACTTAAATGGCAACGCGATGATGCGAATGATCGAGAATGATCGCAGTATCGCCCAGTGCAACTTGCGGCCTCTTGCAAATCTGAAGTCGGGCGAGCAGTGGACGTTGGAGGCATTCCAGAAAGACGTTCAGCGAACCCTGGGAGATGACCTGGGTGAACTAATCGAAGCGGACCAGCGTGTCAGTGCCGCCGGTCTACGTGTCTTGCGAGTCACAGCACATGGCCAAGTCCAAGGGGTTCCGGTCGCCTGGATCTTGATGCATTTCTCCGATGATAGCGGTCGCCGCGTGTTGGCAACGTTCACGATGTCCGGCGACAGTATCGAAGAGTTCGCGGGTACGGATTTGCAGTTGGCGGATTCACTGAGCTTTTTGAAACCTGCTACGACGATCAAAGAGGCCGACGAAGAAGTTGCCAGTAAGTCCAAATACGTTGGCGATGAAGAGGTTTCGTCAGCGAGCGATCTTCGCTAGTTCATCGAGAACTAGGCATCGAGAACGGGCATCGAGAACGGGCATCGAGAACGGGCATCGAGAACGGGCATCGAGAACGGGCATCGATAATCAAGGTGATCCCAGTATTTGGATTTTTGAAGTAGTTAGAAGCGGTTCGCCTTACACTAGACTTGTTGATTACCAACATTCACGAACACGGAAATTCACGGCCATGTTTGCCATTGAAAAAACACTCCTCGCATCGTTGATCGTATTTACGGCTTCGATCTCCGTTGGTTCGGATGTTTGTGCTCAAGGTGCGGATGGGAAACTTGACCCAACCAGTAGGCAGCAAACTGAGTTTGCCCCTGGCGTTGTGACGGTGATTCCGCCGGCTCCCGAGCCAGAAGAGACCTTCACCGGCCCCATCACGTTGGAAGGTTTTCTGAAATCGCATCCTGAGCTTGAATGGGCTCAGCCAAATTTCAAAGACGGTTCGCCGCACACCGATCCGCGTACGCGCACGATCGTCGAAATGGCAAAACAGGTGATGCTGTACCGCGAAATCTACTGCTTGGAGTTTTCATTCAAACCGCTTCGACAAATGTACGTTGACATTCCGCGAGCGGACGGCCGCAATCAACGCAAGTTGATTTGGTACATGGTCTATCGCGTGCGCTATCGTGGCGGTGATCTTCGACCTGCTACTGACAATGTCGGTGGCGAAAAGGTCAAGAAACGTCTTGAGGCGGTGAGTTACGAATCGCGTCGGTTTTTCCCAGTTATCTACCTGTCCAATAACGGGACAGGCGAAAAGTACATTGATAACGTACTGCCAGCGGCAAAACGTAAGATTGCCGTTCGCGAACAAATCACTGCGCCGCTGTATGACAGTGTTGAAATGCAGCGTACGAGTATTCCTTACAGCACCGACGAACAAGCACCAGGTGTTTGGGGCGTCGTGACTTGGGAAGACATTGATCCCAAGATCGACTTCCTTTCTGTCAGTGTGCTGGGGTTAACCAATGCGTTTGAACAGGATGGCGAAGGGGACGACGCTCCCTACCGTCGCAAGGCCTTGCATTTGAATTTCTATCGCCCTGGTGACGCAGTGAATGAGACCGCCGATACGATTCGCTTCGGAGTGCCTGCTTTTGAAGACGAAAAAGAGCAGGCCTACGTGCTGAAGCAGTATGGTATCGAGGATCGTTTGGACTATCGTTGGACCTTCCTACCGCTTAACGAATAGACTACATTTGTTCCCTGAAGGGAATCAAAAATACAATTCATGATGAATGACGGCTGGCCCCCACGTGGGACCAGCCGTTCTTTTTTGGTGGATAGATCTTCTGGTCATTCGCCGCGTTATCTTGCGCTTCGCCCTCTTCTTCACATCATCTGTGGTGTCATGTTTGTTGACCGCGTCCAAATCGAACTTCAAGCTGGCAAAGGCGGTGACGGATGCTCCAGCATGCGACGAGAGAAGTATGTGCCTAAAGGTGGTCCTGATGGCGGCGACGGCGGCGTCGGCGCGAGCATCATTTTGGAAGCCAAGCTTGGCGTCAACTCGTTAGCGGCCTATGCCCACACGCGGTTTTTTCGTGCCACCAAAGGTCAACCTGGGAAAGGTGCTCTGTGTCACGGAAAACGGGGACGCGATCAAACGCTGTACGTTCCACCTGGGACAACGGTGATCGACAGCGAACATGGGTTTGTGATCAAAGATCTGAAGCAGCCGGGCGATCGTTTCGTCGTAGCTCGCGGCGGCAAGGGTGGGCGGGGTAACGCGACGTTCAAATCGTCCACAAATCGGGCGCCCCGTGAGTGCACCCTTGGCGAACCAGGTGAATCACGCACGGTCATCATGGAGTTGAAGTCGATCGCCGATGTGGGTCTGATCGGGAAACCCAACGCAGGCAAAAGCACGCTGCTGAGTCGCATTTCAAGCGCACGACCCGAAATCGCTGACTATCCCTTCACGACCAAGCATCCCAATATTGGGATCGTTGATGTTGACGACGACCGCTCGTTTGTTGTCGCTGACATTCCAGGTTTAATCGAAGGCGCGAGCGAAGGAATTGGATTGGGGCACGAGTTTTTGCGTCACGTCGAACGCGCTGGTCTGTTGGTTCATTTGGTCGAACCGAATCCGGTTGACGATACCGATCCCCTGCAAAACTATTTGGGCGTTCGTGACGAACTAATCGAATACGATGCAAGCTTGGGTGATCGAGACGAGATCATCGTTGTTACAAAAAGCGAGATGGATGATGCCGAAGCCGTTTGCCAAACGCTGCGTGAGTCGTCGCAAAAAGAAGTCTTGCTAATCAGTGCGCTCGTTGGCGATGGACTGCAAGCATTGAAAGAAGAAATCATGAGTCGCGTGCAGGCCCGACGCGAGAAAATGATCGCGGATGGTGAGGAGGTCACGATTTTGCGAAGCACGGATTTGGAAGATAATCCGCAAAGCAATCGACGTGTACCGCCGCACTTGGCTGGTTTGACCAAGGAAATGACCAGCGACAAGCCGGCAAAGGAGTTTGAACAAGAACCGCCCTTGCACGGTCACAATGCACCAGGTCGAAAGCAGAAGCGAAGAAACAAAAGCGACGAGATCTCTCGTGAGTGAACAGACATGCGTCGTCGCTGTCGATGTGGGTAACTCGGCTGCGAAAATAGGTGTTCGTCGTGGTAAAGCTGCCCCCACTGAGTTGGACTTTAGCGTTTCAATCCGGTCAGAAAATTGGCAGCCACAGGCCATCGAGTGGGTGCGTGAGCATGCAGGATGTCGACAGACGCATTGGCGCATCGCCAGCGTCAATCAATCTGCCGCTGAATCGTTGAAGTCCGCCGTCGAACAAGATATGGAAACGGCGCAGCAGGCGAGTGTTGATTTCGTCTCCCGTCATGATGTTCCGATGGACGTGTTGGTTGAAGAACCCGATCGGCTGGGTATCGACCGTCTGCTCAGCGCATACGGCGCGAAAGTGCTCAGCGCGTGCGCGGCTAAGCAGCAATCAGAAGTACCGCTGGTAGTGGTTGATGCCGGTTCGGCTGTCACCATCGATTGGGTCAACTCGCGGGGCCAGTTTTGCGGCGGGGCCATCATGCCTGGCTTGCGGATGCAGGCGGATTCTCTGGCCAAGGGCACCGACGCGCTGCCAGAAATCGACTGGCAGTCTTGGACATGTCGCAGTGTACCGGCGACCAATACGATCGAAGCGATTCGACTGGGGTTGATTTCGGGAATCTCGTCCAGCATTGATCGATTGACCAAGCACTACGCCATGTCAGATCAAATCACATCAAAACAGACCATGTCAAAACAGGCGACGTCAGAGCATGTTGGTGCGAACGAAACGCTTGCTCGGAACGCTTCGTTGCCCAAGTTGGTATTGACGGGAGGCGACGCGGCGCTGATTTCGCCGTATGTCCAGCATCCACACGAAGTCGTGCCAAATTTAGTTTGTCGCGGAGTGCTGGAATTGCCGTGATCGATGGGGCACAATCGCGTTTCCCTTCGTCGGGAGGATCAAATAGAATGGACCGAAGGGCTCGGCGGTGTTTTCTTGTTGTGCGGAGCCTCCCTGCCCCGCTCTCGTGTTACGTACCCGCATGTCTGCCAACCGACTGAACGACTTGTTGCCGATTCCCGATGGGATCAGTGATCCGCATGCTTACCAGGTATTCGGACTCTCTGGTGGCGAACAGGATCCAGCCAAGATAAAGAAGGCTGTCACGGCTGTTTACGCCAAATTGAAAGCGACCAAGCAAGCTGCGGACCCGGTCGTTTGGAAGCAAGCCGCCAACCTAGCTGAGAAGTCCAAGGCAATTCTGCTGAACCCTCAGAAACGCGCCGAGTTGGACGCACGATTTGGCGTGGTGCATGTGCCGCCACCAGAATCTCCAACTGCCGCGTCCATCGGCGTTGCTCCCACTGGAGCACCTCCGGCAGCTGATCCACTGGCTGGCATGTTGCCGCCCGCGAACCCCATGGCAGCGCCAATCAACCCAATGGTAGCGCCGGCCACCCCCATGGCGGCGCCGGCAAATCCCATGGCTCCCACTCAGCCAGTCGCGCCGAGTCCAGCTGCACCGCTACAACAACCGTACGCACAAGTGGGGCCGACAACCGCCGTGCCTGCTGCAGCAGCGTCCACCTCGCCGATGGCTCCCAAGCTGAAAGTAAAGAAGAGCAAGCGGCGAAAAAAGTCGGGTGCTGGCAAGCTACTTTTCATCCTGGGGCTGTGTGGTCTAGCAGCGGCCAGTGCGGCATTGGGTGTTTTTGTTTACTTGGGGGAAGACATTCCAATCACAAAAGATGGAAAAATTGTTGCCCAGCGCGCCAGCGACCAAGAGGGGCCCGCCGCCGCGCCAGCAAGACGCGTCCCACCGCACGATCGCGTGATGGGGTCCATGGCAGGCGGTATGTCGCCACCGCCAAAATCGCCATCGGGTGACCTTGGGCCCATGACGGAAACAGGGTTGCCTGCCAATCGATTTTCTCCGACCAAGGCGTCACCTGATTCGGAGTCGCAAATGGGAATGCAAAACGAACCAAGCATGCCGGACCATTCCACTGGGGAAATGTCTGATGTTCCCGCAGTTGGCACGCCGCCCATGACCGACATCGCAATTGATCAGATGACGACTGGTCAGCCGGAGCCGGCCGTGGTGGAAACCGAAATGCCATCGGTCAATCCGGACGGAGCCTTTTCGGTCACACCCGGCAAAGAGTCCGGGCCGGTGCAGCTGACTATCGAAAAAATTGCGGCGAACGACGCTGAGATCAAGAAGGTGAAAGCGCTCGTTCGCAGTCTAAACTGGGAGCAAATGAAACCCGCTGCGGTGGCGGTGACAGAGAAAACGCTTTCGAGTACCCAAGCCGTTGAAGCGGAGACGTTGTTCAATCTTGTTGACCTCGCTTTGCACTACCGCGGCGGAATACAACGCGGGCTTGGATCACTGAAATCAACACAGACGTTTGAAGTCACTGAGGGGTTCCGTGTATCGGTAGTCGAAGCGACATCAAATTCGTTGTCTGTAAAAGCGAACGGGCGAATCTATCGTTATGGATCGATCGAAGAGATCAAGTTCCGCCTGGGTGAGAAATTGGCTTCGTTTGCAATGGATTTGGAGAAGCCCGACACGATCGCGTCCAGAGCGATTTATCAAGCCATGTCGCCTTTATCTAACCCAGAGCACTTGGCCGATTCGATTCAGCAGTTGGATCAAATGGATGCTCAAATGCCTGACGTTGATACCAAAGCGATCGCCCTGCTACTCAACGAACTCTTCTAGCGGCCGCTATCGATGGCTCTTCTCGATGACAGTATCGACTCGCTCAGTCGATTGATCGAATTCAATTCGACCAGTTCTCTCAGCAATGTCGCGATTTCCGATGATGTCGCCAACCGATTGGAGTCGCTCGGGTTTGTTGTCGAAACAACCCAGTACACGGATCCGCGCGGTCAATCCAAAGTAAACTTGATTGCGCGTCGCGATCCGGAGGCATCGACCCAGCGATCGGCGTCCCAAAGCGGAGGACTTGCGTACTTCTGCCACACCGATGTCGTGCCTGCCGAGGGATGGACCGGTCCAGGCGGTGATCCCTATCACGCTGTCTTGCAAGACGATCGTCTGTTTGGGCGCGGGGCTTGTGATATGAAAGGTTCTTTAATCGCGATGTTGGCCGCTGCTTCACGACTAACACCAAGCGAGCAGAAACGACCGTTGTGGATTGTTTGTACGGCTGACGAAGAAGTTGGCTTTGACGGAGCACGGCATGTCGTGAACCATTCTGATGCCTATCGCCAATTGGTCGCTCATCAACCGATGGGGATCATCGGTGAACCGACTGGCATGAAGGTGGTTCATGCGCACAAGGGAATCACGGGATTGCAATTCATAAGTCGGGGCCGAGCCGCGCATAGCAGCACCGCCGACGGCATCAATGCAAACGAGGCAATGGTGCCAATTTTGCAATCGCTTTTGGAATTGGGAGTACGTACGAAGACGGATTCTCACTACCAAGATGACCGATTTGACCCGCCCACCCTTTCCTGGAACTTCGGTGTTAGTGATGGCTGTGCTGCGGTCAACATTACGCCAGCGAAAAGTAAGGCCTGGTTGACGATACGGACGATGCCGAACATCAACGGTGAAGACCTTTTGAAACGGTTAATCGATCAAGCCACATCGTTGGACTTGGAGGTAAAACGATTCGAGGGCGGTCGCCCGGTTTGGATCGATGCGGACGCTCAGTGTATCACTGCACTTTGTCAGATCGCCGGTGGCAAACCCAGCACGGTCTGTTTCGGCACTGATGGCGGCGAATTTACCGAACTCGAGCAATTGGCCGTCTGGGGACCAGGACATATCGCTCAAGCCCACACCACCGACGAATGGATCTCGGTTGAACAGCTATCCAAGGGCATTGAACTGTACGAACGGGCACTCTGGCACTGGTGCGTCGAGGTGAATTAGTTTTGCGGTAACAACAGCCTGGTTTTTACGCTCAGAGTTTTCTGGAACGAAGTGTTTCCGCTGACGTTTATCAGTCTGACCGTTGCCGCGGCGGGAAATGACCGCCAGCATTCACCTTAGAAAAGAACTTGAAATGAAGAAAATTTTGATAGCTGCTGCCGCTTTCTTTTGTCTTGGTGGTGTGAGCCTGGTCGGGTGCTTAGTGCTTGCCAGTCGGATGACGGGCGACGCACATAAGGAATTTTCGCTCAAGTCGCCACGGGAGATGCTGACGTCGTTTTGGGCAGCTTTACGCCGGAATTGCGAGAAGAGATCGACGCCCCCGTTTTGGCCGCATGGCTGGAACGGTTCAATAGTGAGCTTGGCGTTTTCACCAAGACGACCAACTTCAATTACAACATGAAAAATACAAACGGCATGACTACGACGGTCGTTGCGGGCACGGCGCATTTTCAGAAAGGCGAAGCAGAAGTAGAGCTGACGTACATTGGCGATCAGATCAATGCGTTCCAGATCAACACGCCCGCGCTGGAAGGCGACTGGTTTAACGGCCCCAAGGACGTGGCTCTTTATCAAGATCAAACAGTAGCGTTCTTGAAAGCGTTTGCCGGTGATCGCCCATCCGATGCGTATGCCATGATGCACGAATCGCTAAAGAAGGAGCTTGATGAGGATGCTGCGGCCAAGATGAGCGAGAATGTCACTTCGGTGATTGGAGAACTACAAGAAGTCAAAATCATCGGCACCGAGTTTTCCAAAGAAGACGGAGACGAATTGACAGTCAGTGCGACCGTGGTAGCCGATTCAAAGAACGTTGATGCCACCGTGGTTTTCAATTCGCCGGGCTGAAGGGACACTTAATTGGTTTCAACTTCGCAGGGTCCACTTTAAAGTCAAACGAAGAAACGGTTCAGACGCAAGAGTAGTCTTTACACGGATGCCATACTCTTGGCCGGTCGCCAATCGACCAGGTGAACTTCGACTTTGCGGAAGCCTCGGAATTCGTTGATGACGGGTCGATAGGCGATCTCGATGGGGCCATCGGTCGCGTTGATTTCGTCGCACCATTCACCTGCCCCAAACGCAACGCCTCGGATCACTTTGCTGCCCTGTCGAAATTTCAAGGTCAAGTGACGATCGCCACCGCCCATTTTCCGTGCCGGCTCGTCCAACTCGACTCCGCCAGCGAACAACACGGGTCTAGGGTTGGACTGTCCAAAGGGAGACATGGTTTCGATTTGCTTGACGATGCCGAGGTTCAGTTGGCTTAGTGGTGCTTCTGCGTCGATTGTCAATTCAGGAACCAAGTCACCTTCGCTGCATTGCTGCGCGACGGCTTCGCAGAAGTCACCTCGGAACGCTTCGATTTGTCTTTCGTCGATCGTGATACCCGCGGCCGCCTTGTGCCCACCGAAACGAACGAGCCGTTCTTCGCATTGCGAAATCGCGGAATACAGATCGATGCTGGTTCCACCAACGCGGCCAGACCCAACGGCGTTGCCCTGTCCTGATGAGTCCATCGAAATAATGATCACTGGTTTGGCGTATTTTTCAGCCATTCGTCCAGCGACAACGCCAATGACTCCCTGGTGCCAGCCGACACCAGCCAAAACGAGCGCGGGATCTGCTTCGGCGTCGAAGTCTTGCTTGGCCTGTTTTTGCGCCGCCAAGTAAACGCTTCGTTGCAGTGAGTCGCGGTTGCTGTTGAGTTGATTGATGTACTCGGCAAGCGACTGGGCTCGTTCGCCGGGCCCGATCGTCAGCAATTCGATCGCCAACTGCGCTTGGCCCAGTCGACCTGCCGCGTTCAAACGCGGCGCGATGTTGAATCCAATGCTCTCGCAATTCAGTGTCGATTGTTCGTCCAATTTGGTGATCTTCATCAGTTCGACCAAACCAGGTAGCGGCTCGCTGCGAAGGGTTCGAAGACCGTGGGTGACTAGGATGCGATTTTCGTCGATCAAAGGCACGACATCGGCAACGGTTCCGATTGCACAGAGCGATAAAGACTGCATCAGATACTTACGCATCGGATCCGTCACCTTTTTACTGCCGCAGATCGTTTGACAAAGCGACCACGCCAACTTGAAAGCGACTCCTGCGCCACACAGGCCCGTAAAGGGGTAGGCCTTGCCGGGTAGTTGCGGATGCACGATCGCATCGGCGTCAGGCAACTCGCTCAGCATGGTGTGGTGGTCGGTGATAATCAGTTTAACGCCAAGTTCTTTGCAAAGTTTGGCGCACTCGATTGACGTGATCCCGCAATCGACCGAGACGATTAGCTTTTTGCCTCGCTCGGCTAGTTTGCGAATCGCATCCGCGTTCAAGCCGTAGCCTTCTTCCAGACGATTGGGCACGTGGTAACTGACGTCGCCGCCCAAGAGCCGTAGGCCGTTGACCAGAATAGCGCTGCCGGTCATGCCATCACAGTCGTAATCGCCGTAGATGACAACGGGCGTTTTGTTCTTGATGGCTTCGACCAAGATTTCGGTCGCGGCTGGCACGCCCGGAAGTTCCTGAGGATCGCGCAGGCCGGTTAGTTTCGTATCCAAGAACGACGCGGCTTCGTCAGATGTGTAAACACCGCGACTGACCATCAGTTGTGCAACTACGGGAGGCAGGTTCGCAGTACGAATAAGATGTTCGACGCGCGGGGCATCGTGAGGAACAATTCGCCATTGTCTTTGCATCCTTGCCTCTCCTGAGAATGTTGCACTGGCGTGCTGAGTGGGCACGCTTTCAATTCGAACGAAAAAACCACGCCAGCGATGTCACTGACGTGGTCAATCTTAATGCTTTAGCAATGGACTTCAAAACAGCCCATCGTCGTGAGCCGACGAAGTTACCTTCGGGCTACTTCTTCTTCTCAACGTGCCAAGTGTGTTTGCGCAAACGAGGGCTGTACTTTTTCAAACGAAGTTTCTCGCCACCAGGCTTACGTTTGAGTGTGTAGTTAATGTCGCGTGTTTCTTCGCAGACCAGGAAGATCGTATCTGCTTTTTTCTTACTACGGCCAGCCATCGGAAATCTCGCGGGGAGGGTATATATGTCGTGGTGTTTGGTTTGGGCCACGAAGTATGGCAGGAAGACGGCAGTTTGGGCAAGTGCTGATGGAAGACTTGACCTGGGAAGACTTGTCGTACTTCGCCATCGGCTTAGCCTTCCATCACAGCTTCTTTAATGGCCTGGACCAAACCTCGACGGCTGGTCGCCATTTGAGTGACCGCCTCGGCATCTAAATCCAGTGATTTGCATAGTTTCAGGGCCAAATCGACATCGCGGACCCCATGAAACTGATTGGTTGGCTGATTTTCAACGTAAATCGTCTTCCGATCGCTCTGAAAGCTGGACTCGAACGCGTCAGACAATTCGTCAATCCATGGCTCAGGAACCTGCACTTTGCGGCAATGATCGACGTTCCAGATTTCGTCACCATCACATTGAGCCAGCAGCGCCAGTGCCTTGTCGCGAGATAACTTCATGAGGCATTCCCTACTGGCTATCAAGCAGCTGGTCGATTTTTGCGGCCAAAACGAAATCGTTTTCGCTCAGACCGCCAATCGCGTGAGTTGTCAGATCAATTCGGACTTTGCAATAGTCGGTTAAATGCAGGTCCGGGTGATGACCCTCGCTTTCCGCGACTTCGGCGATTTGATTGATGCATGACATCGCCTTAAGAAAGTTCTGCAGAGCGATATTGCGATGGATCATCAAGCCGTCGGCATTCAGGCTCCAGTGCGGCGTCGCATTGAGAAAACCTTCCGCTTCGACACGGCTGAGCATTGGTACGCCGCCTTCGCAGGGCACGCATTTCGATTTACAGAGCGATTCGGCAGAAGGATGATTCATGAAGGGTGATTTACGGAACGATCACGGGAGAAAGTAGTTGAATAGTGTGCAAGCTACACCGGCTGAGGGCCTAGGTCGAACCAGGACGATGTTGGTTTGCGACTCAATCGCCCAAAAAATCGCCCTAAAAGGCACGATTGGCGTTGACGTTCTACTCCGGATTCGCCAAATTCTCCCGCTTCGCTGGTAACTCCGGCGATTGAAGTGGGAGAAGTTGCCGCCGGAATCATGGGATTCTCGGGACAGGTGACCTTCGCCAAACCACCCGACAACTTGAAAGTCGTGCTCCGATATGGGAAA
>CAYUGI010000203.1:0-12545 GCA_964444105.1 uncultured Pirellulaceae bacterium | reverse complement strand
AATCCGCTACGGCGTTGCCCTCCGGGAGAGTCGAGCCTTAGCGAGGAGAGGGCAATCCAGTATCGCAGCTCAAACCCGTTTACTGTGCGCGTTTCCCTCCCCGGCCGCTACTGCGTCCGACCCTCCCGCAAGCGGGAAGGTGAAGACTTGCGCAACATCAAAAAGCGCCAGCGAGCGGCCTACTTACGCGCGCCGCTCGCTTGCGATTCGCGTTAACGACGGGTTAGTTTGGCGTACCGTGGGAATCTCGATTTAGCGGTATTGAGCCTAACTTTTGGGCAACAACGCAACAATCGCGTCGCGTTCGGTATCAGGTGAAAACTTACACGCCAAGTGCTCGATTGCATCGGACAGTTCAGTTAGAAAGTTTGGTTCGCTTTCTATGCGAACCATCAATTCACACAACGCCTTGTCGTCGCCGATGTCAAATAGTCCGGGATAGTCTTTCCCTAATAGTCCCACCGTCGCCGGAATGCGTGTTGCCAGAATTGGCACGCGGTTGACGATTGCTTCTGAAATCACACTTGGCGCGCCTTCGATTCGCGATGTCAGCAGCATCGCCCGACTTGCCGCCAAACGGATTTGCGTTTCTTGATGCGAAAGCGGGCCGAGCCATCGGTAGCGTACCGAGGCTTTCATTGCATCCTTAGCCTGCACTTTCATATTCTCAGAGAGCGCCGCGCCCAAATGCAGGATGCGAATCCTGGAAGTTTCGGGCAACCTACATGCGGCCAACGCGGCCAAGAACGGATCCTTTTCTTCGCGCAGGTGTCCAATGAGAACAAGCTCGAATGAGATCTTGCTCAAGGATCTTCTTTGGTTTTCGGGCAGTCTTGCCGCTGACTGCAGGATCACAACTGACTTCGTGCGAACGGCTTCTGGAAGATTCTTCAGCCCCTCGGGTTCCAGCAAGACAAGTTGATCGCATGAATCAATTGCGTGCCGAGCAAGCGTTTGTGCTTCCTCGCCGCGATTCCCTTGCAAATCCAAGTGCAAGTCTGTCCCCGTCAAACAAACGATGGTTTTCGCGGTGGGGTTGTTCGTCCGGAACAGCTGAATCCACTGCGACGCAAAGGTCGCGTGTAGCGCGATCAAACAATCAAATGTTCCGCTTGGAACATGGTCCAAGATCGAGACTTCGTGACCTGCGCCGGTTAGAAAACGTGACCATCGTTCAGCCGTGATGCGATTGCCTTTCGTCGAGTCACGCGGGGCGTGGGTGACGATAAGGATTCGCATTTGAATTTCCAGTAAAGAACTCTGGCGCGATCAGGACAGCTTGATCTCAATATCCCACACTTCGTCCGTCACCTGTAGCCACTCGAGGACGCGGATTGAAGATTTTGCGAGTACGCTCAGGCTTGTAGGGCATGTCCGCAGGTTGGATCGTAATTCCTTGGCTAGGCATCGGGTCGCCTTCGACAATGTACTCGCCACCATCAATCACGTGTGATCCATTGTCACTGTAAAGCATATCTGCACCGCCACCGCAGGAGCATCCGCCTGATTCGCAGCCGCAGGATGGGCCAATGACTTCAGCACCACAACTGGCTTCGCAGCCGCATGCACTGTCGCAACTTCCGCCACATCCACAGCCTCCGCCGCCGTTAAGTGCACCACATCCGCCACTGAAACAAACAGGGCCGACACACGGGCCACAATCTTCGCCGCACTTATAACCCCAAAGGCTACGGATGCCACCAAAGATCGGTCGGCAACGACCGCAAGATTGACCGTTGTAGTTGCCACACATATCGCATGGATCCACGCAGTTGGCCGGTTCGTTGATCCAGGGATCGACGTACAATTCACCGCAACCCGTGCAAGCACTGTCGTTGCAGGAGCTTGCTGGTCCGCAGCATCCACCCAAAGGACCGTGAGCCATCGGCCCAACGCAGCCGGTGAAGGTGAGAATCGCAGATGCAGCGAGAGCAACGTAAAGTGAACGAACGGCAAGCATGTTCATGATCCAAAGAGACCGTGTGAAAGGGAATCAACTTTGGTATCGGCACCCTAACCGGCATAATTAAATCTTTTTGCGTAACCCGCAAAAACTAACAAAGCGATCGGCCAAACTGCCAAGCAGTCAGCTAGCCCAATAGTTCGCCAGCGACCGTATCAGCGAACAAAATGCCCTTTTCGCTAAGCTGAAGGACACTACCGTTGGCTTTCACCAACCCCTGTTCGATCAATTGATCAATGCCCTGAGAATACTCTTGTTGTAAATCGACTCCAGTTTCACTGCTCAGTTTCACAAGGTTGATTCCTGTCAGCATACGAATCCCAAAGGCTGCACGCTCTCGAGCATATTGCAGCGGCGATATGCGCTCCGATTCAGCGACGGCACTTTGGCCATTTCGAATACGCTTCAGGTAGGTCGTGGGGCTACGATGATTCACGTTGCGGCAACCGTCTACAAAGCTCGCCGCGCCGGGGCCAGCGGCATACCAGCCGCGTCCCTGCCAATACGCCAAGTTATGCCGGCACATCGAACCCGCTCGCGCGAAATTCGAAATTTCGTAATGCTCCAAACCTGCACGCGAAGTCAATTCCCGAACGGCGTTGTACATGTCGACCTCAACTTTTTCGACGACACCCGACAACTCTCCTTTAGTCCGCCGTGTCCAAAAAGAGGTTCCCTTTTCAAACGTCAACGCGTACGCCGAAAGGTGTGAGATAGGCAACGAGAGAGCTGCCTTCAAATCCTGAGTCCAGTCGTCGAACGATTCCTCTGGCGCGGCGAAAATCAAGTCGAGCGAGACGTTCGGGATCTGTAACGCAGACAACCTCACAACCTCTTGCGCTTGGTCACCGCTATGAGATCGCTCCAGTACAGCTAGCTTGCCGCTGTTGAAAGACTGCACGCCCAAGCTCAAGCGATTGACGCCGTGTTCAGCCATCAAAGTCAATTTCTCGGCGGTAATGTCTTCCGGGTTCGCTTCGACGCTCCATTCACTGTGGATGGAGAGAGAGAATCGTTTCACGACGATTTCCAGTAACCGCGTCAGCTGATTGATCGACAAATGAGTCGGAGTCCCCCCACCAATGAACAGCGTGTCAATTTCGGGCCGATTTAGTTCAGCCAATTCAATATCGATCGCCCCTAAATACTGGTCGATCAAATCTTCGCGACCAGCAACCACGCTGAAATTGCAGTACCCACAGCGATGCCTGCAAAACGGCACATGAATGTACGCTGACTTGGGCGTCGGCCAACCTCCTGGTGGAGAAAGAGGCGGAGATTTGGATCGTGATGAGACTGGCATCAATTAAGCAGATGACGGTTGATGAGAAAAAGCGTCCTGGAATTCTTCAAGTTCCTGCGCGTCAAGCCGACCGCCTGCTGACCAGTACAGAGAATAGGTTACCGGAACCAAATACAAAACCACGATCGTGGCGAACAGTTCGCCGAACGCGATGCTTGTTGCCATCGGAATCAAAATCTGGGCTTGAATTGACGACTCCATCAAAATCGGTATCAGGCCACCAATCGTGGTGATGGTCGTCAGCAGAACGGGGCGGAACCGTCGCACCCCGGATTCCCGAAGTGCTTGATCGATCGGCACACCTGATCGAACGCGTGCGTTAATGAAGTCAATCAAGACAATCGAATCGTTCACGACGATTCCTGTGAGCGCGATGATTCCATAAAAGCTAAACAGCGTTAACGGCAAGCCCATGATGACGTGCCCAATGACTGCACCGAGTGCTCCAAACGGGATGATCAACATCACAAGTGCGGGCTGCGCAGCCGATTTGAATTCGACGGCTAGCAACACGAACATGCAAAGCAGCGCGACGGCGAAACCGCGAAACAAGCTTCCCATCGATTCGCTTCTTTGTTCCTGCTGACCTTCCCAGCGAACGCGGATTTTCGGATGCTCGCGTCTTAAAACGGGCATGAAATTGGCCTGCAGATCCGCGACGATCTCGCTGGCATTTCCAACCGTTTCGTCCAAGTCGGCGGAGACAGTAATCGATCTGGATTGATCGATTCGATTGATTTCGGAATAACTGCGAACGACGTCAATTTCTGCTAGTTCGGTAATCGGACGCTGCACGCCGTCGTCTAATCGAACGCGGATCTCGTCAAAATTTGACAGTAGGCGTCGATCTTCGCGTGGATACGTCACCATAATTTTGACTTCGTGGCGGCCACGCTGGACACGCATGACTTCTTCGCCGTAGTAGGCAGCACGCACTGTTTCGGCCAAATCTGCGGTGCGAACGCCCATGGCAAACGCCTCGGGTTTGATACGAAACCGATACTCCCATTTACCTGGCACACTGTCGTCCGTGATGTCAAAAACGCCTGGGTATTCTGCGAGCTTCCGCTTGCATTGCTCGACGGCTGCGTCAAGCGAATCAACATTCGCTGACGCGGCTAACAGTTTGAACTCAATCGGCGTGCCACCAGGCCCAAACGATCGTGTGCCCAGACTCAGCTGCTCGGTTCCGACGATCGTCCCAACTTCTTCACGCCATTGCGCTACGATGGCGCGGCTGTGAATGCCACGGTCTTCTGCGCGAACTAACTCGATTTCGACGCTTCCAATATGACCACCGCCAGCAGAACCAAGGGATGATCCGCCGGGGCCGCTAGACGCAACCGATGCGCCGACGACCCGATAAGAGTTCTTTGCGATCGGTGTTCCCTTCTTCTCATACCGATCGGCGATTCGCCAGAACGCTTCTTCGCAACGCCGTGTCGCTTCGTCCGTGACAGTTTCTGGAGTTCCATCGGGGAAAACAACCGACGCGTTGAGAGTGTTGCCATCAACGCGAGGGAAGATGCTGAATTTGATCACACCAGATCTGGACATTCCCGCTACCAAAAACAACGCGGCCAAACACGCGGCAGTAACCACCAGGCGGTTAGACAAAGCCATGCTTAGCGTCGGTTTGTAGATGTTTTCGATGTACCAATCGAGAAGGCCCGTTGCGAAACGGTTGGCAGCCTTCGCAGGCACAAGCAACCACCTGACCGCATAGAAAACAACGCCAATGGCCTTGAACACCAAGCTTTCACGGTGTGCTAGATGGCACGGCAAAACCGTTACGCACTCGATCAGCGACGCAAATAGCATTGCGATAATGGCTGCGGGCATCACTGCGGTGAACTTGCCCATCGTTCCACTGACAAACAACAAAGGTGCAAATGCGACGACCGTTGTCAACACCGCGGTCGTCACTGACGGTATCACTTCGACGGTTCCGTCAATCGCTGCTTGAATCGTTGACTTTCCCATTTGCCGATGCGCGAACACATTTTCGCCGACGACAATCGCATCGTCGACAATGATTCCCAGTGCCATGACAAAGGCAAACATTGAAATTTGGTTAAGCGTCTGCCCTGTCATATACAGAAACAGCCCGGAAGCCAAAAATGCGAACGGAATTCCAAAGGCCACCCAAAACGCCAGCTTCGGATCTAGGAAAAGTAGCAGAAGAAAAAAGACAATGAGCAGACCTTGTGTGCCGTTCCTAACCAACAAATCCAGCCGGCCGCGAACTTCCACGGACTCATCGCTCCAAGTGATCATGTTGTAGCCAGGCGGTAAATCCGCTAACTCAACAAACGACTTCACGGCATCGATCATCTCGAACAGGTCTTGCGATGTGCTTCGCTGAACTGAAAGAGCCAATGCGGGTTGGCCATTGATGACATTGATGGCCGTCGTATCAGTGAACTCATCGCGCACACGTCCCAAATCGTTGACGGTCAATACAGCACCCTGCCCCTGCGTTACCAGCGGCAGTTTCCCCAATTCAGTACCTTCGGTGCGTCGGTTGTTTCCTCGCAGTAAGACTTCCTGCGATCGACTTCGTATCGAACCGGCAGGGAGTTCGCGATTCTCGCGTCGAATGATCTCCGCTGCCTGCCGCAGTGTCAGTCCATGTGATCGAAGCGTCGCTTCGGGAATCTCGATATCGATCTGGTAGTCGCGCGCGGCCAGGAAGTCGACTTGAGCCACCGAGTCAATTACAAGTAGATCGTTGCGAATCTGCTCGGCCACGTCGCGCAGTTGGAGTTCTTCGGCCGAGCTCAATTGGGCTTGCGCGTTGCCAAATGAAGGCGGTGCCAAGATTCCGACTCGAATCGATGGCCTGCGATTGGTTACCAATGTGATTTGCGGATCCTCCGCTTCGACCGGAAAGCTGGGGATCCGATCAACCTCGCTGCGCACCTCGTCCAGTACTCTGTCGGGATCCCTGCCACCGGTTTTCAATTCCAACACGACGTTGCACGCGCCTTCCTGGGCGACCGTTGTGACTTTTTTGATTCCTTCGATTGAGCGAACGGCTTCTTCGATTCGCTGCCCGATGCCTTGTTCGACTTCCTCGGGCGCGGCACCGGGATAGGGGACCATCACCAAAATTCGGTCCAGCTCGAATTCTGGAAACGATTCTCGCTGCATTGCGTAAAAACTATACGCTCCAACCGTCATCATCGCCAACATGCAGAGATTCAGCGCCGAGCGATTTGTGATAGACGCAATGATGATAGATTTCACGACGCATCACCCCGACTCGCAGTTGGGTTGGCGACCTCTGTTCCTCGGGGTTCGCGCGGGTTTGTCGACGAATCTTTCTTCTTGTCGGTTCCCGGCGTTGGTCCTGGAGCAGATCTGGGGCCGGTTTTCTTGTTCTGCGTTTCAAAATCTGCTAGCAGAATTCCGTCCATCCCATCAACCGGGGCAGCCAAAGGTGAAACGACAATTTGGTCACCGACTTGTATGCCTGATTCCTCTTCGAAGGCGATCACATCGGTCGCATTGGATGTGGCAACTTGAATTGTTTTGCGCACGAGCTTCGAATTACTGAACACCCAGACGGCGTTTCCGGGCTGCAACGCGCGCTGCGGCAATCGTATGAGCGGGACCGGTGGTATTGTTTTAACGCGAACCTTGACGAACATTCCTGTCATTAACGCTGGCGGTTTGGTCGGTCCTGCCGAAGCCTTGGCGCCGGCTTTTGTATGTTCGTCCAGGCGAGCCGAAGTGGGATCATCCACATGGACACGACAAGGGACCATGCGGGTTTGGTCATCAATGCCGGCTCCGTCAAATCGATCAACCTCTCCTTTCCAAGCGAAAGTCTTTCCGCCTAAATCGTACAAGACTTCCGCAGGGGCTCGCGGAAACGCATTGGTGTCCAGATTCGATTGGATTGCGTCGCCTGTGGACTGCCAAAGCCAGTTCATTTGCCGCATATGCAGTTGGCAGGTGACATCCAATTGCGATGAGTCTTGCAGCACGATGACAGCGTTGCCGGTCTGTACAAAACCATCTTGCTCCACGCTTTCGCTGACAATGATCCCATCGATGGGTGAACGAATCTCGCAACGACTGAGTGACAGATTTGCCTTCTCCAGATTGGTCTCGCCAAGGGTCTGGGCACTCTTGAGTCGAATTCGACGCTGATCAATTTGGTTCTTCTGGTCCTGAAGCGTTTGCAGATTACTCCGGGATGCCAAAGCGGTTCGCCTGGCGGTATCCAATTCGGTTTCCGATGCGGCGCGGCGGTCAAATAGCTCGTTCGTCCGCTGAAGTTGTCGATCGTCAAGTTCGGCTTGCTTTTTGGCTGATTCGATTTGGTTGTCGATCGTGTTCACTTCGGTTTGCAATTCATCCAGCATCGCGCCCGCTTGCGTCAGTTCCTCATCGAGCCGTTTAACCTCCAATTCATAGTCTGCTGGGTCAACTCGAATCAGCACCTCTCCTTTTCGGACATTCTTCCCAGTGCGGCACTGCGGTGATTTGAACTGAACACGGCCACCGACCTCGGCAGCAATTGCAATGCGTTTGAAAGGCACCACGACTCCATCGACAACAAACTCGATGCCATCGGTGTGTTCCATCGCGGGTGAAGTTTCGACAACAACTGCCTGCGCGCCTCGCGGCGCCTGTGTCTCGACGCGCGGTGTTCCCATCAAAAAGAAACCGGCAACGCCAGCAGCCAGGATCGCGATCGAAAGTACCGTACGCGAAGCCGATTCGGATTTGTCCGTGGTCGACGGATCATTCATAGAAGATGCCTGCATGTCGCGATCGGAGATTTCGACGAAGTGTAGCGAACCGCCTAATCTAGTTGCCAGAATAGCGAACTCCATCGGCTTTTTCTCCGGCGTCCGGGTTCTCAGCCCGATCTTACGCCCGAAGACAGCTGGACGCTATGATGCGTCTCCCATGCGAGATTTTGTTTTATCACGTGACGCGTTTTATGCCATTGTCCTCTACGGAGCGACGCTGGCAGGCGTTTTGGCTTGGCTGTTCTTGTCAAAGCAAAAGATCCTGGCTCGCAGCGGCTTCAACGCGTTTTGCGTCGCGGCACGTCTGGCGCTGTTGTTCGCAGCGTTACTTTGGATCTGCTGGATCGTCGGCATGGCTTCGGTACTTGCGATCGCTCTTATCGCAGCGTTTGTTGCTTTGGGAGTCTTCCTGGATCTGCCCGTCTCTGGCGTCGTCGGATTTGCGTTGCTGTATGTTGTGCAACAGTTTGTCCTTGGGTTTCCTGCGCGGCATGAATGGATGCTTAGTCCATCCAACGACCCGACAAAGCAGGATGCCCATCTGGGACTAGGAAGCGAGCTGATCGGTGCAAAAGGGATCACGACATCGCCACTGAGACCCATTGGAGATGTGAAAATCGAAGGTCGAATTTACCGAGCCAAGACGACGGATGGTCAGATGCTGGACGCCAATCGGACCATTGTCGTTTCGTTCGTCCAGCAAGGCACGCTGGTGGTGAAAACTATTTCTGCTTCCCAGGCGGAATCGTGAGCGGTACCACTTTCGTCCGTTCCTCGGGAATCGCATCACTCAATTTATTTGTGCCAACTTCCTGGTCCCAGTCACAGGACATCAGCAAGTCAAAACCAGGGTTCTGATTCTTCACTTGGCACGAACAAGGCCCGATCATGAAACGCGATGCGATGCCGATCGTGTCTTCCGCGATTCCCTTGCCTACCAATGCGTAGAGGACACGGCCCCGTCCCAGAACAGGGAACGCCATCGGTTGTTTCAGATCCCTGAGGTCAGACTCACTGCCCAGAAGCATGTCCAGCAAGAATGTCTCCTTGGGGTCATCCCGTTTTAGCGTCACGATGGAAAACTCCAAGCGTAGCTCGATATCGACTTCCGCCAACAATGCATCTTCATCTTCGGCTTCTTCCTGCTCGGGAAGCTCCAGCGTTTCCTGATTGCGACGAACTTCTTTTTGCAAGGCTTCGAGTGCTGGGCGATCTTGCTCCGGGTCGCCAATCGGCACAAACACCCAGACGGCGGATTGCCCGCTAATCAATCGCTTCGCAATTTCACTTCGCAAGGGCGAATCCACGAGCGACTTCGTTGCCTCTGACCCCAACGGCATGGTCGTCACCAACCGACTGGGAACTTCCTGAGCCGTCGATGGGTACAACACGGCCACCACAGGATCGTTCGCGCGGCGATTGTCGCTCCAGACACCACGAAAAGCTTGCCCCGATTTCTCATCGACGCGAACGGATTTGACGGTGAAATTGGCCGCGGTCGCTTGCTTGCCGGCCAACTCCCGCAACGACTCTACTTTGGCTAGGTGCTTTTTCGTCAAAGTACCCTCGTGCAAAACCAGGATCTCATACTGGTCTGGCTGCCATCGTTCCAAAGCATACCGGAACACCGGGACTTGGCACGCAAACACCGCGCTGGCACAAACCATCGCGACACAAGCAGTCCCGAATCGCGTTCTTACGGCAGATCGTTTCACTAACGTCATTTTTTTCGCCTGATTTCGATCCCAGACAACGAAGCCTGTCCTTTCAAAGCGATGAATTTGAAGTGCATGCGTTGCCCGACTGAAACGCCTGTCAGCTTTTTACTAACCGCATTGTCGCCAGGTCGTAGCGCGATGCCCTGCAACACTCGTTGGCCTTGTAAATAGACATCAAACACGTGTTCAGAGGAATCATCTGGCGACGACGAAAAGTGCAGCGTCACGTCACACTTGGCATCATTGGACCTGTCACTTTCGCTACCTGGGACCACTTCATCCGCATCGATGACGAGGCGTGGTGACTTCTTTTCACCTCCCTTGGATGATACCGCGACACGTTTTCCTGAACCGCTAACCAGAATCGCCAGAGAGTTCCCGGGTTTCCACTGCGGATGCTTGATGACTTCGCGAATCAGCTTGGACAAATCAGGCGTTCTGTGAATCTTCAATGCCTTACCTTTGGCCGGCCAAGGCTTCGGCTTCCAGCTTACTTCCTTGCGAAAAACATCTCGGGAACTGATGTCGTGCTTTGCGTTTCCAAATGTCGCAGCATTGCCCGAATTCTCCGCCATCAAGATCAGTGTCGTGTCATCACTGGAGGCTTCGTCGCAAGTGAATTGAATGTACGCAGAACGGATCGCTGAATTTCTGTCGAGGAAGATATTGTTGAATCGCATTCCAACGAGTTGGGCATTGCCGTCTTCGACAAGTTCCAGGTCACTACTGGCCAATCCAACGCTTCCCTGTTCCGACTCCTCCGCATCGTCACCATCTTCGGTGATCGCGATCCCCTCCTTCATCGTCGATGGTGGCTTCAGTTGGAGGCTGACGTGCAAGTCCGTGATCGCGTTTACGCCCGACGCTGTCACCCATGGCAGATCGCTATCACTCGCGCGAGACGAATGGCTTTGAAAATACGTCGCGTCCCCGTTAACACGAATGTCCAGCGGAGCCGAATCGCCTGCAACCGCCGGATACTCCAGCCACAGCAACCCGTTTTGGTCGCGTCTATCGCCCGGAGCACCAAAGTTGATGCCTAGCGAATCGATGTCGCGATCGCCCGACTCCTGTGCCACGTCATTGCTGATGCTCCACATCTCCATTTCGGGCATATGAACCAACGCTAAAGAGGTTTGATTCTGGTAAGAACAACTGCATGTTCGTGTGTAGTCGGGTGCGTTAAGGACACCGTTGGCGACGACCAAATTGGATGTGCACCCCGATTTGAACCCTCCCAGGTTCCCTGTACCTGATTGACTTTTAAGATCATAAAAACCCGCTGCGCCCGAGCGGAATGTCAAGAAGTTCTCCGCGGCAATAATATTGTTGCAGCCGTACGCTCGCGTGATTTTCCAGGGCTGTTTTTCACCCGTCAGCGGATTGCGAACCATCTTCTGTTTGCCGGTCAAAAGACTAAACGCGCCTGCGGATTCCTGATACGAATTGGCATTCGTAATGATCAAATCGTTATGCAGGATACACGGCCCCGCATATTGCAACTCCGCTTTCTCCCAAACGGTACTGCCATCACTCGCATTGATGACCTGCATTCCTCTGGCAGCTTCGGTGGAGAGCCGATCGCTAGCCTTCGCGCCGGCTTGCAGTAAGAGATTCCTTGATTTCGAGTAACCCAACCAAGTACCAAATACGTTCTCCTTGATCTCCCACTGGGTTCTACCCGTCGATGCATCTAACGCAACGATTCGGTAGGAATTTGGATTAGGTTTCCCACGCCTGCGCATGGCGTCCTCGATTTGCTGGGGATTTTTATCCAAGCAAAAGATCTTGCCATCGCCGGCGACGATTCCGTTGTGCCAGAACGAATGGTTCGCGTTGGCCCTCCAGAGTTCCTTCCCAGTCATACGATCGAAACCAATTAGCGCGGCGCTTGCTGCGCGGTCCATGCTTTTGGATCCGAAGCCCTTTTTGTTCGTCTTCAGTTTTTCATCATCTGGAAACGACAAACCGTGACGTTTGCGAAAATTCGCAAATCCGGCACCTGCGACCAGCACATCTTCGTAAACGCCAATGTAACCCCAACTTGGCACGTCTCCGTTCTCGTCCGCTGGCAATCGAATCTCGGCAAGCGTTTTTCCTGTAGACGGATCCAGCACATGACACACGTCACCTTCGACAAGGTAGATACGCTCAGGCGTAACGACGTAGTTTGTGCCTCGCGCGTTCGCCCCAGGAATATGAACTTGGTTGTATTTTGGATTCAGCGGTGTGTCATCGTACGTGTTGTCGAAATAAACATCGTATGTGCCAAGGTCATCAAATTTCCGTTTCCAAAGCACGCGGCCGGTGTAGACATCACGGGCACTTAAAAGATTGATTCCCTGAATAAACAATCGGCCGTCCAGCACTTGTTCAGGAGGACCATGACCATGACGCGGCAATACGTCCATGTTGCTACTACCGCCGAACCAAAGAACCCCCAATGGCAACTTGACGCGACTGTCGTTTGATTTGACTGAATTAGTAATGTCGCCGTACTGATGCGTCCAATCAGCCGATCCAGGCAACGCGCCCACACGCGTCACCATGATCCCGAAGTCGGTATATCTCACCTGCGCCTGCTCCAAATCAAGCAACTTAATTCTCTCCGCCAATTCTTCGTCACCGTCGATATGCATGATGCCTCCGTACGGGCGTACCGACTGGAAAAGGCGACGCATCGTCTTGTCATCGGATTCGCGAACGATTGCCTGATCGATATGAACGAAGTCTGCAAAATACTGAGGGGCGTGAAAATCTCTTGCTTCACTGTGATGCAACGTCACTCGGCCCGA
>CAYUGI010000202.1:0-12602 GCA_964444105.1 uncultured Pirellulaceae bacterium | reverse complement strand
GGTGAAGACTCGCGCAACATCAAAAAGCGTCAGCGAGCGGCCCAATCCGCTCAGCCACCCGCGTACGATCCGCGATAGACGACTTCCACAGTGCCAATGAACTACAACCGCCGCAGTCCATCCTCGGTCATAGGCGTCGGAATCTCGAAGTCAATTGCGTCAATCCGAGCAAGCGTCTCTTCATCCAAAATCAGATCTTTCGCGGCCAACGATTCGTCCAACTGATCGATCGTCGTTGCACCAATGATCGTTGATGCCACGAAATCATGTTGACGACTCCACGCGACCGACAGAGCCGTAACGCTCACTCCGATCGACTCAGCAACTTCCATCAACCGTGATGTCGTTTCCAAAGTGCGGTCGTTAACAAAACGTTGAGCCATCAGCTTTTGTCTATCCTCACCCGTCTTCAAATAGGCTGTGAACCTAGCAGCATCCGGCAACTCACTTTGATACTTCCCCGTCAGCACCCCACCGCCAAGCGGCGAATACGGCAGTAGACTAATTTCTTCGCGACGACAAACTTGCGCCAGCTCGCTTTCACAACGTCGGTTAATCAAGCTGAAATTGTTTTGCACTGTCTCGTATCGATCGACGCCACAAACGTCCGCCGCCCAACAAGCTTTCATTAGGCCCCAACTCGTTTCATTGCTGGCACCAATCACTCGCACCTTGCCATCGTCGCGAAGTTCGCTCAAAACGCCCAACACCTCTTCGTAAGGCATGCCGTGGTCCGGCCAATGCACTTGGTACAGATCGATGTAGTCCGTTCCGAGACGCCGCAAAGAATCCTCGCAAGCTTGGACAATCTGCCGACGATCCAGCGACGTTTTCCCGTGACGCACTGGCGGCGTAAACCAACCGTGCCCTGGCCCAGTCACCTTCGTCGCCACCACAACCGCTTCGCGCGGCTTCGTTGCCATCCAGCGCCCGAATATTTCTTCGGTCAGCCCAACCGTTTCAACAGACGGCGGCACTGGATAAATCTCCGCCGCATCAAAGAAATCGACACCCGCTTGCCATGCACGATCGCAAATCGCGTGACTGAGTTTCTCGTCGCATTGACCACCAAACGTCATCGTGCCCATGCAAATGTCGCTAACGACGACACCACTACTACCTAAACGCCTGGATTGCATTGTCGACCTGAAAGAATGAGCAAAGGAAGCAGTTCCAATATTCCACTGCCGTGAGTTTTCAGTACAGAATCGGAACCACACTGGAACGTTGTGCAATGCAAGCTAACACAGTGATCCAAAGGCAGCTATCACACGGTAGATCAATGTTTCGTTGCCGCAGTCTCAAGTTGCCCTGAATGACATCTGGCAACGCCCCCCGTCGGAGCGTCACTTAAGCAGTCCTTTCAGCAAATCGGCCGCGCCACCGAGTCCTTTTTCAACCGCATTTCCAAGATCTCTAGCACGCTCGACTGCTTTGGCTGACTCGATCGAAACCAGCTTAATCGTGATCTGTTTGTCCGGTGTGTCGGCGTCGATTGCGACAAGGGTCTCCCGCCCCCGACGCCCATTGAGCGATTGCATGACGTAATCTTCATGAGCGGCACCGAACGCATGAGTTCTTTCCAGCGGCAAGTTCGTAATCGTAGCGATCCCCTTGGCGTTTGTTCTGGTCGAGTAACGGGACTCGGAATAATCCCGAGGTACGATCTTGAACAGAGGATCGAGTTGGGCGTGAATGCTGGTGATCGACTCCCAAGATTCGCCAAGAATGTTGGATCCGCTCAAATGCATCGATTGATTTGGACTGGTCCCAACATGCGCGTCGGCCAGCGGTTCGCCTGTATCGTCTAAAACAGTCACTTGGACGGTTCCAGTCGGCTCCATTTCGACGATCAGTTCTTCTGCCGGATCGATGTCCGCAACTTGCAGAAAGACACCTTGTCGAAAGGTCGGATTGGGTTCAATCACATCAATGTCCTTTCCTACGTATCCGTCACAAATCGCGATCAATTGCAGAAGTCCACTTCGCGGCAACGAAAGAAATTCAAACGTCCCGTCTTCGTTGATTTCGGCGGATGTCTCCCAACTGACCGAAGGAGTTCCGTTCGTCCCGTCGCCGTAGATATAGCTGGCCGGTTTGGGCAAGCAATGTGCAATCAGCTTGCCGTTCTTTACCGGGCGATCAACACTGTCGTCTAATCGGCCTTTCAAATGCAGGCCCGGCTTTAATCGTAGGTTGCGGATGCTGACGGCTTGTTGATTGCGAAGCCGCAGCGGCAACACGGAACTGAACAGATGCCGCCCGTCAGCCGACGGACTCACCAGCATTGCCTGCCAACTTCCGTCAGGAATCGCACTGGATTTGTGAACACCCTGCCCATCAATCAACCACTTGGCGCTCCTGCCAGGCCCAGCAACCCTCATTCCAAATGGGACATTTTCTCCACTCGGTCCGTTAGCACTGATCGTCAGCTGACAACCTGCTTTCATTGAGAGTGTTGTTTTCCCGTTCCGCGGGTCAACGGAGAGTTTCTGCGAGATGAATTCGGGATGTGTCACCATCGCGGTGATTTCGCTACAGGTATTCCAGTCGGGTTCGTGACCAAACGTAATCGGATAGTCGACGACTACCTTTCCTTTGGCATCACTCACATGTTCCGTCGGATGACCGATGTTGTAGATGGGCCAAAACCAACCGGTGCTTGGTTCTTCAACACTACGGCAGCCGTATGGCTTGATGACAACGCCTTGAATCGGCTTCCCATCTTCATCCGTAACGCTAACGACCAATTCGGCCGTTTGGGTCGGAAATTTGATTGGGTTGTCAGCGGCGTTCGTGTTTGGTTCTTCGGCAGGAGCGGCGACGCAGAACACCACGACGAGAATTAAAACCAACAAATATCGAAACACCATGAAACCCCCGAACATGAGACTTTGAATGTCGCGTTCCAGAAATCGAATGAACGCGGCGTCATTACATCACCAACCAAAGTGTAATCGACGCGCCAATCACTATCGCACCACCAACAACGATCCAGTCTCGTGTCCATGAGATCGAAACGGGGTCACCCTGCACGGCATCGCCGAGTTGAGGAAGCGGCGAGCCTTCGTATCCATCGGCGTCATGCCAGGGCCCGCCGAACCGGATGCGGTGCGAACATACCAGCAACCACACCGCTGGTCGTGTTTCGCACGTATCTCGTAGAGGGCTGGCAAAGGACGCAAACCAGCGAACGGCATCGGTATGATTCGGCTCACGGCACGAAACTCAAGAATGTTTGCCCCGGTGGCGATCAGAAGAGCACGAAGCTGCTCAGGCTCACAATTCGATCGACGGCGTCTCTCTCGAAGAATGGCTATCTCAGCGAGCATCAATATCATCCCACGAAAAAGCCACTTACCGAAACACGGCAAGTGGCTATCGAGTGGAGGTAGACGGACTCGAACCGACGACATTCGCGTTGCAAACGCGACGCTCTCCCAACTGAGCTATACCCCCGTCACACCGCGAGCGATGTATCTGAGATTTCTTGAGATCCCGAGTATCTCAAAATGACTGCATCGCAGTCAATGGGCGTGCCAGAATTCGAATCTGGGACCTCGTCGTTATCAGCGACGCGCTCTAACCAACTGAGCTACACGCCCGAAAGGGACCTCAAAAAGTCATTTCGAGGGCAGAGTTTACGCGAACTGCATGGCCTGTCAAAGGGAAGTTGCCCTGTTGCTGACCTGTTCAAGGCTTTTTTTCGTCCATTGACCGTTCTAACCGTGAATCGACGTTTTCCCCGATGCCCTGGTTCGTGCAAAATAGGGAGGAATCACGTCTGCTCAAGCAAGCGACGATGAGGGTATGCCGATGATGTCAACTGAATCGATGTCGCGGTGACTCCCTCAGCGAACACAGCCATGCTAAAACGCTCAGACAATCTGATAGACCTCCCCACTTTCCGGATATTACGGGATTAAAACGGCATCATGGATCGAACCGAGATTGCACTTCCAATGCACCCCACCCAGCTCATGGCCTTCATGTTGGCGGTGATTTTCACGCCAATGATCGCTAGCGCTGATACCCCCAGCCCCAAAGCGGCTCTTTCGCTCCAGCCCGTCCAGGAGGAAGTCGTCTTCGAACAGGTACCCGCAGCTGACATGGCTGGCTGTGAAGTTCGTGATATTGACCACCCGACTTGGAGTGGTTGGGAAGTCGTCGCGTCGGACGGGACAATGCTGCGACGTTTCGCAGACACCAACAAAGACAAAAAGATCGACCTTTGGGCCTACTACAACTTTGGGATCGAAGTTTATCGCGACGTCGATGCCGATTTCAACGGGAAAGCTGACCAGTACCAGTGGCTAGGCACCAGCGGGACGCGTTGGGGCTTGGACGAAAACGAAGATGGGAAAATTGATCGCTGGCAACGAATTTCCCCCGAAGAAGTGTCTGCAGAAGTCGTCGCTGCGATTCGCGACGGTGACGCGCAGCGATTCTCGCGGATGCTGGCAAGCGAGCGAGAACTTCGTTCGATTGGACTGGGTAAAAGCAAGGCAACCGACCTCGCGGAAAAAGCGACGCGTGCGGCACGCAATTTTGCAAAGCTGGCCGAACGTCAAAAGTCGGTGGGATCAGATGCCCGTTGGGTACAATTCGCGTCGTCCACTCCCGGCGTGGTTCCCTCGGGCACCAACGGTTCCACCAAAGACATCACGGTCTACGAAAACGCCGTCGCAATGTTTGAACAAGACGGCAAGAGTGGCCAGCTGCTTGTCGGCACCATCGTTCGCGTCGACGACGCGTGGCGATTGGTCGATTTACCGTCGGTTGGTGCCGAAGGCGAAGGGGTCGCACAGTCCGCCGGACATTTCTTCACCCCTGGCAGCAATGCCATGGCATCCAGCACAGCAAACGCCGGTGCCGGCGAAGCCATCCAAGAACTGGTTGTCCGCTTGGAAAAAATCGATGCTGCTCTGACCGCGACCACTCCCGATACGAAACTCTCGGACGTCGCCAAACTGCACAGCCAACGCGCCGACGTTGTCGAGGACCTGATCGAAAACGCGTCAACTCAAGATGAAAAAGAAACCTGGATTCGGCAGTTAGTCGACACGGTCACGGTAGCAGTCCAAAGCGGCAGCTACCCAGACGGCCTACACCGCTAGAGCAATGTGCCGAAAAAGTTCTGCCGCGGGAACGAAGGGCTTAGCGCCTACGCCGAATTTCAATCGATCGGCAGCGAGTACGCTATCCGCAACAACGCGAAGGAAGCTGACTTTGCAAAGGTTCAGCGATGGTATCTGGAAACACTCAACGATTTCATTGATCGCTACCCCAAGACGCCCGAAACAGCTCAAGCGTTGCTGCAACTGGCACTCAGCAAAGAGTTCGAGGACAAGGAACGCGATGCGATGCGTTACTACCGCCGCGTCGCAAGCGATTTTGCCCGCACCGATGCAGGCCGCAAAGCTGCTGGTGCAGTGCGCCGGTTAGATTCCGAAGGCAAACGCATCGATTTCCAAGGCACCACAATCGACGGCAAGCCCTTCAAACTGGCTAATCTTCGCGGAGCCCCAGTCGTGATCCATTACTGGGCAACCTGGTGCGAGCCGTGCAAGCAAGACATGAAGCTGCTTCGCCGCATGCAGGCGCGTTACCGTGGTTTGGAATTGGTAGGTGTGAATGTGGATACTTCACGAGAACTGGCGGCGGGTTTCTTAAAGGAAAACTCTTTGCCTTGGACACAGTTGTTTGAGGAAGGTGGCTTGGAATCGAGCCCTTTGTCAAACGAGTTCGGCGTGCAAACGCTACCGACCATGATGTTGATCGACAAAAACGGAAAAGTCGTGCGGCACAATATCGGTGCGACAGATTTGGACAATGAGCTGGAAGCGATGGCTAAACCCAAGTCTTAGCGAGTGTCAGCCAAAATCTGCCTACCAACGGACTTCCTCGCTTATGCAAGGAAGTCCGTTTTTCTTTGGTGAACCAAATTCCTTTCGTTTTATCGCATTATTCATTGCGGCTTTGGCATTGAACTACGCCTCTTTATTGGGGCGTCCAATTCCGCAAAAGGTAGCGTGAATCGATGGCGAAAACGAAGGATCTCAAACGCAGGCTCAAAGCGGCCGACCGGCGGCGGCGTGGGCGCCAGAACGCCACGATAAACCAGCCAGGTGACGCGGTGGCAACACCCGTGGTGAAATTTGACGTGATTGATGCGATCACCCAAACGATTTTGCAGCACGCATCGCAATCGAAGAAGAAGACGCATGATGCGGTCGTGGTTGCAGCCTTGCGAGCCTGCCTGACCTTGAAAGAGCCCAGTGGCGAACAATCGAAATCGCTTTGGCAGAGCATCTCCGCGATCTCAAGTCATCCCGAAGTGTCGGCAAACGCGTTCAGAAAAAGCGTGACGAAGCTGTTGGAGCTGCAAAAAACACACCAGCAGCTCGATGACCCCGGCGGCTTTATCGACTACCTGCAGTTCATGGCGAACTAGCTCTACGGTGGGCAACTTCCAATTCGCCTTGATCCAATAGAGCCCCGGGCAAACCGGCTCGCTTTCTAAGCACCGCTTTCTGGCATAATGATGAGGCAAAACTGCCCACCCCACCAGAATGCCGAAAGCGAATCGCTCCATGCTGAGAAACACTGCTCACTACGCTCACGCACTTTGCTTGCTCGCCTGTTTTTTGCTCCAGGCTTTGATGTGCAATGTTCAGTCTTCGGCAAACGAAAAACCTAACATCGTCTTGGTGATGGCGGATGACCAAGGCTGGGGGCAGACCGGATACTACAACCATCCCATTTTGAAAACACCGCACTTGGACGCGATGGCGGAATCCGGGTTACGCCTGGATCGGTTCTACGCGGGCGCCCCGGTCTGTTCACCCACGCGAGGTAGCGTGTTGACGGGTCGTGCCAATGATCGGATTGGGGTTCTTTCGCACGGCTACGCACTACGGCGTCAAGAAACGACGATCGCGCAGCGATTGCAGAAAGCGGGCTACGCAACGGGGCACTTTGGCAAATGGCATCTCAATGGGATTCGCGGCCCCGGTGTCCCGATCCTGCACACCGACACGCATCACCCTGGAAATTTCGGATTTCAAAACTGGTTGTCCGTGACCAATTTCTTTGACCGCGACCCCATCCTCAGTCGACGCGGTAAGTTTGAAGAGTTTGAAGGTGACTCATCGGAAATCGTCATTGACGAGGCGCTTCAGTTCATGCGTCGCCAACACAAATCGCGGCAGCCGTTCTTTGTGGTCGTCTGGTACGGGACTCCACACAGTCCTTTCAAGGCGTCCGAACAAGACAGCAAGACGTTTGCAGAACTGGATGACCAATCCAAGCACCACTACGGAGAACTGGTCGCGATGGATCGCAGCATCGGAACGCTGCGAAAAGGGCTTCGTGATCTCAACGTCGCGGACAACACACTTGTCTGGTACTGCAGCGACAACGGTGGCCTACCGAAAATCAAACCCAGCACCGTTGGCGGTTTACGCGGTAACAAGGGAACGATCTACGAAGGTGGCTTGCGTGTACCAGCGGTCATCGAATGGCCGGCAAAGATTCAGCCGAGGGTGTCTCGCTTTCCGGCCAGCGTTCTGGACATCTTCCCAACGCTGCTTCAGCTGGTGGGTGAAGACGCATCAACGGACGATCGCCCGCTGGATGGAATCAGTTTGACGCAACTGTTTCACGATGACTTGGTGGTTCGCCCCAAGCCGATTCCCTTTCGACACACCGGAAAAGCGGCGCTCATCGACAATCGCTTCAAACTGCTGACGACCAAAATGACCAATGGAAAGTACGCACTCTACGATCTGGAAACAGACCCCGCTGAAACAAAAGATATTTCGGATCGAGAGCCCGTGATTGCCAAAAGAATGATGAATCAGCTGACTCAATGGAGCGAGTCGGTCGATCGGAGCGCTGCAGGCAAAGACTACGCCTCGGGCAATGTCGATCCGAATGAACCCGAGTCGCGATTCTGGACCGACATTGACGAGTACAAACCGTTTTTCGACGAATGGAAGCAGCGATGGGAATACGAATCCCGTTTGACGGCGAAACCCAAAAAGAAGAAGGCAGCGAAATAGCCGTTCAATGAGCGATTCACAGGACATACTGACGCACATTCACGGATTGCTTGGCGACAAGGATCCTGGCATCGTTGGCGATATGTCCCTGGACGATGAAGAACTTAGCTTGCGAGACGGCTTGCTTACTCTCCGCGTCGATATCGTGCCCAATCAAGGAAAACGAACTGCAGCGACAATGGTCCACGCCCACGTGGTTTCCAGCTTGTTCGGTCCGCTGTCCACCGACAAAGAACTCTCCGACGACACCCCGATCGAACTATCAGCTTGCGTGGTCGGAATCGATCGCGTTCACAAAATGGCATTGTTCGATGTCGCTCGCGTGTGGGTGGACTTAGTTGCAGGGCCGGTGCTTTCACTGTTGATGGGAGAACCAGTGCTTGAAGCGGAACGCATGGCTTCGCCCGATACCGATGGAGCATCCGGATTCGAAGGCTGGATGGGTCCAGTCGGCTTTCGTTTTGCCGAAACCGCAACAGAGTCTCGCATTGGGAAAGCGTCTGTGTTTCAAGACGCGACTAGGCTCGCGAATCCTCAGTCAGTTCACTTGGCCAAAGCAACACTCGATGGTGCGGCGGGACCGGAATGGCGGTACACGTTAGAAATCAACGCACACCAAGCAAGCTACTCCGATCCGCGCTGGGATGGCGTTGGCGAACCGACTCATGGTGGCATCGCAATTCGGTTCGCAGCCTTCCATCATCTTGGGAAGCCGAACTGGGTTGAAAGCCGAACGGCTTTGGATCAGGCAGTCCTAAACTACGTCCAATTGCACACTGATGATTCTGTCGCTGACGTTGATGAGCAGTTTTTGCGTCAGATGAACGACCCCGAGTTAGCCACTCAGATCAGCAACTTTGTGATTTCTGCCTGTGCTCGCATCATTTTGGATGGGCAAGTCAAAAACGTCTCCAACATGTATCACTGCGTTGGCCCCGGCGGACAACTGGGGGAACCAAGGCGGCTGCTGAGCGAACCGATCTTTGCCCGCACCATGGGACTTCGCAGTATCTTGACCCAAGAAGACAACGTGGAAGGGTTAAAAAAATGCGCGCTGCGATCTAGTGAGCTGAACGCATTCAACAACGCTGCTCAGCGAGGAAGTGACCCGGCTAATCTCGTACTAATGCCGATCGTTGTACCCGAGGCGGATGCCACTGAGCACGACATCCAACTGGCCTTGCAACAGCTGGTCAAGCAAATCCCTAAGAAACCAAAACCGTGGTGGCGGCTTTGGTAAGTGCGGCCAGAGGCTGCTACGTTTTCATACTGTTGCAACGCTTTCGCGGCGGGCTATCCAGACTTCACTCTCCCGGAGGTGCAACGCCGTAGCGGATTTCCCTGCCTTCACTCTCCCTTCGGGAGAGTCGGACGAAGTAGCGGCCGGAGAGGGTAATTCGTGTTGATTATGATTGTGATCGGTGATCCGGATTGGCCCTCTCCTCGCTGAGGCTCGACTCTCCCAAAGGGAGAGTGAAATTAGATGCCAGGCAAATCAGAGCAGAGAAGTCCGTTACGGCGTTGCCCGAGGGGAGAGCAAAATCCGATTGGCAGACGAATCGCAACATTGAGGCTCGCTACAGTGTTCCTGTTGCGGGCTACCGAGCAGCTGACGCTAGGCAGCACGTCGGTCTTCGCCCTGTGTTGGGATCCCCGATGATCGGGTTTCGATGCGCTCGCGTGCGATCGCTTTTGGACCGACTTCGCTCGAACGCGCCTCGGCGTACCACTGACGTTCCCCAATCGCTTGGATGATCTGGTCCGCCACGACAACAGCCCGTGCACCAGCACTTCCGCTGACCGTCGGAGACACGCCTGTTTGAACGCTGATGACAAAGTCATGTAGTTCATCCAGAATCGCGTTTCGTGGTTCCAGTTCTTGGGTATCGCAACTCAGACGTTGGCTAAACAACTGATCCGCATACCCAAGTGGATTCTCGGTTTCGTTGGAAAGCTCAAACGAACGATTGACCAGAGTTTTGCAAGGAACAACCGTCGATAGTGACGGAGTACCAAAGTCGATGTCCGCGTATCCGCCACTTCCGTAGACCTGCATTTGTCGAGCAGGCTCAGGGCTTACTCGGGACGCCTTTAAATTCGCTACCAGTCCGCAGGCAAATTCGAGACGCGTCTCGGCAATATCTTCATGATCGCTGACGACTGACAATCCGCTTGCCGCAACGGAAGCGACTGGCGCGTCCGTCATTGAAAGCACAAGGTCCAGGTCGTGAATCATCAAATCCATCACGACTCCCACGTCCAGACAACGGCCAGGAAAGCGTGAAGCGCGGACCGCTTCGACGTACTTCACGTCGACAGCAATGTCGCCTAACGCCGTGAAGGCAGGATTGAATCTCTCTACGTGACCGACTTGCAGAGTCAAACGTTTGGCAGATGCGAGAAGTGCCAGCTGGTTGGCTTGTTCGCCGCTGGGAGTGAGTGGCTTTTCGACCAACAGGTGCTTGCCGGCTTTCAGAAAGTCTTTGGCGATCTGGAAATGCAAATCCGTCGGAGCGGCAATCACTGCGGCGTCGACATGCTTAATGACATCTCGATAGTCGGCGTATGTGGGAACGGAGAAGAGTTTTTCCGCATTCTCGCGAGCCGCATCGAACGGGTCACTGATCGCGACCAATTCGGCGCCATCGACCTGGCCCAGAAGCTTTGCGTGAATCCGGCCCAGGTGACCTGCGCCGATGACTGCGGTTCGTAAACGACTCATGCCGCTTTCTTCTTTCTTCGATCCTGACCGCGACCATGTCGGCCGCCGCTGGAATGTTCTAGGCATTGAAAGAGGTGACTCAGCACCGGGCGAATTGGCCCGCTGTTGAACAATTGTTCGCGGGCGACGTCAACGCCGATTAGCGAACGATAGAGCATTTTGAATGCGGTGGTCAGCGCTTTGATATCTTCCGTGGAATAATCGTGACGCTTCAAGCCGATCGTATTGACCGCTCGCGGTTTGGTGGGCTGACCATCGACGATCATGAACGGTGGCACGTCGTGAAGCACGCGGCTCATCGCGCTGACGAAACTAAGCTGACCGATCGAGGCAAAGTGAGAGACGCCAACGCCGCCAGCCAGGGTCACGTCATTGCCGACGCGAACGTGTCCGCCAAGCATGCCGTTGTTGGCAATCACAATTCGATCGCCAACTTTGCAATCGTGCGCGATGTGGGTGCCCGCCATGAAATAGTTGTTGTTGCCGACCAGCGTGATGCCGTCTTCTTTTTCGGTTGCACGATTGACCGTGCAGTGTTCGCGAAAAATATTTCCGTCGCCAATTTCTACACAGGTCGGCGCATCGGTGTAGCTAGTGTCCTGCGGATGGGCGCCCAAAACGCAACCGGGGAAAACGTGATTGTCCTCGCCGATCGATGTAATCCCGTTGATGACGACGTGCTCGTCGATTCGCGTTCCGTCGCCGATCTTTGCACCAGGGCCAATGACGCTGAAGTGACCGATTTGGACATTGTTGCCGACCTGTGCTCTGGGGTCGACAATCGCGGTTGGAGCGATGGTGGCACTCATAGTTGCTCCGACTATCTCTGTGGCGTTGGTTAAGGGTCTAATTTTCCGTCACGCAGTGACGCTTTATGAATCGCTACGCAGCTTGGCTTTGCGATGACGACCCATGCTGATCGTCTTCATCGTTACTGGCTTGTATCTGATTTGTGGCGATCGCGGCAAGTCGTTCTGCCATGCGTCCGTTTAACGTGTGTCCGCCTCGGTAGGACACGATCGAACCGACAATGTCACAGCCGGCAAGAGCTATGTCGCCAATTAAATCCAAAGTTTTGTGACGGGAACATTCGTGAACATATCGCAGCGTATTGCCGATGGGCCCGTCGTCACCGAAGACCAATAGATCCTGGTTGGTGACATGACCGGCAACACCTTGTGCACGTAACGCTTCGGCTTGCGATTGCGTTACAAAAGTTCTTGCGCCAGCAACTTCCTGGCCAAAAGAATCGGGCGAGCAACAAAACGAAAAGGTCTGTGCTTGAATGGGACAGTCGTGATCGAAACTCAAACGGTATTCAAAACGCGTACCGCTCTCCTTCAGATCGTCAGGCAGCGGATCTGCTTGAATCCAGCGATCGCCGGCTTCCAAACGAACACTTTGCTGGATGACCAGCCGGGGCTTGGCGACTTCTTGGACGGTTTGCCCAACTTCGGCCAACGCCCGGAAAAATGGCAGGCTGCTGCCGTCCAGGCCTGGGAACTCTTCGCCATCAATCGAAACGTAGCAGTTGTCGATTTCCAATGCGAATAGTGCTGCCATGAGATGTTCGACCATCTCAAATCTCGCTGCACCACGCTGAAGGATCGTTCGAAGGGGAGTCTCACGGCGATTGGCCGCATTTGCAAGACAATACGGTTGATCGGGCAGATCACTGCGGATCAGTCGAATGCCTACGCCAGCGGGTGCCGGTGACATACGGACGCTCACATACTTGCCCGTCCAGTAGCCACGGCCACTTACACTGCAAGACTCTGCGATCGTTTGTTCGTTGCGCGCTGCGCTCACGCGTCGGC
>CAYUGI010000201.1:0-12696 GCA_964444105.1 uncultured Pirellulaceae bacterium | reverse complement strand
ACCTGAAACGAATGATGATTACGGTCGTCTTCGCGTTGATCCCCGTCACGCTGTTCGGCATGTGGAACACCGGATACCAAGCGAACACAGCCATCCAAAACATGAAGGCCGCTGGCATCGATCACGATGGTGATTGGCACCACGACATTCATCACATGATCGGGTTCGAGAACGACCCCGGGAGTGTCGCGGATAACTTCACGCTCGGCTTGCTTCACTTCCTACCGATCTACATCGTTTGCATGTTTGTCGGGGGACACGTCGAAGCGGTCTTTAGTGTGCTGCGTGGTCACGAAATTAACGAAGGCTTCCTAGTGACGGGGTTACTCTTCCCGCTCACCTTGCCGGCTTCGATCCCGCTGTGGCAGGTCGCCCTCGGGATCACGTTCGGAGTCGTGGTGGCCAAAGAAGTCTTCGGCGGAACCGGTCGTAACTTCTTAAACGTCGCCCTTACCAGCCGAGCTTTCCTTTACTTTGCCTACGCCGGTCAAATCTCTGGTGACAAAGTCTGGACAGCTGCCGACGGTTTCAGCGGAGCAACGATTCTTGGCCAAATGGCCGGTGCACCTCCTGTTGCCGAAGGAAACCCAGCGATCGCATCTCTGTCGACCATCGAATATGTGTGGGGTCAAGGCGAACCGATTACTTGGATGAGTGCGTTCTTGGGCACGATTCAAGGTTGCATTGGTGAAACCAGTGCATTGCTTTGCCTTGTCGGAGCCGCCATCTTGATCGCCACAGGCATCGGATCGTGGAAAATCATGGCAGGCGTCGTCGGTGGTGTCTTGGTAACCGCATCGCTTTTGAACGGCGTCGCAT
Source organism: uncultured Pirellulaceae bacterium (assembly GCA_964444105.1). Classification (GTDB taxonomy): domain Bacteria; phylum Planctomycetota; class Planctomycetia; order Pirellulales; family Pirellulaceae; genus K23-9. Next base: position 11,877 of record CAYUGI010000201.1, on the reverse strand, counting down.
CGGATACCAATGCGATGTTGGCGGTTCCTTTCTACTGGCACCTAGTGATCGGTGGATTGGCGTTCGGCCTCGTATTCATGGCGACTGACCCGGTCAGTGCGTCGATGACTGAAACAGGAAAATGGATCTATGGATTCCTAATTGGATTCATGACCATATTGATTCGTTGTATTAACCCAGCTTTCCCGGAAGGCATCATGTTGGCGATTTTGTTCGGCAACGTGTTCGCTCCGCTGATTGACTGGTTCGTCGTCCAAGCCAACGTACGTCGGAGGGTCGCCCGTTATGCCGCCTAAAGATTCCCCCATCGGAACCGTGCTCATTGCGGGCATCTTGTGTGTCGTGTGCTCGCTGGTGGTTAGCGCCGCCGCGGTGGCACTGCGTCCACGACAAGAAGCCAACAAGATCCTGGACCAACAGAAGAATATTCTGGATGCAACAGGACTTTCGACTGGCGAGTATGGCAAGCAAGCCAAAGACCTCAGTCGCGAGCAAATCGAAGAGCTCAGCAAGTGGATCGAGGCTCGCTTGGTCAACTTGGAAACCGGTGAGTACACCGACGAGTTTGACATCGACAAGTACGACGCCAGGGAATACGCCAACAAAGAGAAGGGCGTTTCGATCCCCGACGAACAACCAACCTACGATCCCGGCGAGAAATTCCGCGAGAAGATCTCGAAGGTCTACTTGGTCAGACAACCCGGCGAAGACAAGTTGTTACAAGTTGTTTTGCCCGTCTACGGCAAAGGCCTTTGGTCAACACTTCGTGGCTACATGGCTTTGAAAAGCGACTACGAAACGATCCAAGGCTTGACCTTTTACGAGCACGGTGAAACGCCTGGCCTGGGTGGTGAAGTCGACAATCCGACGTGGAAAGCACAGTGGGAAGGCAAGAAGCTTTACAACGACCAAGGCGAGCCAGCGGCAGAAGTCTGGAAGGGCCCTGCTCCTTCAGGCAACGAGTATGCCGTTGACGGGCTTTCCGGTGCAACGATCACCAGTCGCGGTGTGACGAACTTTCTACGTTACTGGGCCAGCGAAGATGGTTTCGGCCCGTACTTGGAAAAAATGAAATCCGGAAGCGGAGCAGAGGACAAATAACATGTCGAAAACGAAAGACGTTCTGCTAGATCCGCTAGTAGATAACAATCCGATCGCCCTCCAGATCCTCGGTATCTGCAGTGCTCTTGCCGTGACGACGAAGATGGAAACATCCGTCGTGATGTCGATCGCAGTTATCGCCGTGACGGCGTTCAGTAACCTGGCAGTCAGTGCGATTCGCCAGTTCATCCCCAGCAGCATCCGAATCATCGTTCAGATGACCGTGATTGCTTCGCTGGTGATTGTGGTGGACCAAATTTTGAAGGCCTACCTGTTTGACATTAGCAAGCAACTGTCCGTCTTCGTCGGTTTGATCATCACCAACTGTATCGTGATGGGACGTGCCGAAGGATTCGCGATGAAGAACAATCCGTTCTTGAGCTTCCTAGATGGAATTGGAAATGGCCTGGGCTACGGACTGGTTCTGTTGTTCGTCGCTTTCTTCCGCGAACTGTTTGGTAGTGGAACTTTGTTCGGCATCCAAATCATGCCCGACGCTTATACAAACAACGGCCTGATGCTGTTGCCGCCAAGTGCGTTCTTCCTGATCGGATTGCTGATCTGGATCATCCGCGCGATTAAACCCGCTCAGATTGAGGAAGCCTAAGACGATGTTAGAAACACACCTCAGCATTTTCATGAAGGCTGTCTTCGTTGAAAACCTTGCGCTGTCCTTTTTCTTGGGCATGTGTACGTTTTTGGCGGTCAGCAAGAACGTCAAAACCGCACTTCAGCTTGGCATGGCAGTGATCGCAATCGAAGCGATCACCGTGCCGGCCAACCAGATCATCTACTCATGGTTCCTGAAGAAAGGTGCCATGGGCTGGGTCAACGACTTGGGCGTTTCGACCAGTTCGATCGACTTTTCTACGGTTGACCTGACGTTCCTGGGATTCATTAGCTACATCGGCGTGATTGCGGCGATGGTTCAGATCCTGGAAATGTTCCTCGATAAATACATCCCAGCTCTTTACAACACGCTGGGTATCTTCTTGCCATTGATCACCGTGAACTGTGCCATCTTGGGTGCATCACTGTTCATGCAAGAACGAAATTACAGCTTCGGGGAGTCGATCACGTACGGCGTGGGCTGCGGCATTGGCTGGGCTCTGGCGATCGCGGCGCTTGCCGGAATTCGCGAAAAAATGAAATACAGTGACGTTCCACCGCCGCTTCGCGGTTTAGGAATTACGTTTATCACCGTCGGCTTGATGGCTCTGGCTTTCATGTCGTTCAGTGGTATCCAGCTCTAAGACAACTTTATTCCTCGGTGAGCCGTTGGCGCTAGCCACGGGCATTCGAGGAACAGGACCGTGGCTAGCGCCAACGGCTCACGAAAACAAACCACCACACACAAACAACTTCCTGACGAGCGATTACTGATGGGAACCGTTTTACTTGGCGTCGCGATGTTTACGATCGTCGTGCTCGCATTGGTCTTTGTGATTTTGGGTGCCAAGAGCCAATTGGTGGCGACTGGCCCGGTCAAAATCATGATCAACGAACAAAAAGAGATCGAAATCCCTGCTGGCGGCAAGCTGCTGGGTGCTCTCGCCGACGCGGGCGTGTTCGTCTCGAGTGCCTGCGGTGGTGGTGGCACTTGCGCGCAGTGCAAAGTCAAAATACACGACGGCGGCGGCGAAATCCTGGCGACCGAGAAAGACCACATCAACAAGAAGGAAGCAGCCGAAGGCGAGCGTCTTTCTTGTCAGGTCGCGGTCAAGCAGGACATGACAGTCGAAGTGCCCGCCGAAGCATTCGACACGAAGAAGTGGACGTGCAAAGTTCGGAGCAACCGCAACGTTGCGACCTTCATCAAAGAGCTCGTGTTGGAACTGCCTGCTGGCGAAGAAGTTGGCTTTAAGGCTGGCGGTTACATACAAATCGAATGTCCTCCGCACGTAGTCAACTACAAAGATTTTGACATCGAAGAAGAGTACCGCGGAGACTGGGACACGTACGACGTATGGCGTTACGTGTCTAAAGTTGACGAAGAGGTCGTGCGGGCCTATTCGATGGCCAACTATCCGGGCGAAGAAGGCATCATCATGCTGAACGTCCGTGTTGCTTCGCCTCCACCTCGCGCCCCAGAAGGCACACCGCCAGGGCAAATGAGCAGTTGGATTTTCAACTTGAAGCCGGGTGACGAAGCTGTCATCAGTGGCCCCTACGGTGAATTCTTCATCAAGGACACCCAAACCGAGATGGTCTACATCGGTGGTGGTGCCGGAATGGCTCCGCTTCGAAGTCATATCTTCGAGCTGTTCAAACGAAAAGAGACCGATCGCAAAGTCACCTACTGGTACGGCGGTCGTAGCCTTCGTGAACTGTTCTACATTGATCACTTCCGCGAAATCGAAGAGAAGTTCCCGAACTTCAAGTTCGAGATTGCTTTGTCCGAGCCGATGGAGGAGGACAACTGGACTGGCCACGTCGGATTCATCCACCAGGTCTTGCTGGACAATTACCTGAGCAAGCACCACGCGCCCGAAGACATCGAGTACTACATTTGTGGACCACCGATGATGAACCAAGCGGTCTTCAAAATGCTGGATGATTTGGGTGTCGAGCCCGAGAACATTGCATTTGATGACTTTGGTGGCTAGAGAAGTGAGCCGCTGGCCGTGAGGCCACGGGCCCTGCGCATCCCCAGCGACCAATACGAATGAACTACACCAAAACGCGACGAACACCGCTCTTCGTCGCGTTTTGTCTTGCGGTAGTCTCCTATGTCGCTCCCGCCGTCGCCCAAGACGAGTTCCGTACGTATCGCGGACGGACGATGGGTACGACCTACATGGTCAAGTTGTTTGGCGCGTCTGAAGTCGATGACGATATCAGAATCAACATCGATGCCGAACTTCGCCGCGTGAACGATCAAATGTCGACGTACTTGAAATCGTCGGAACTGAGTCGGTTTAACTCTAGCGAATCGACCGATTGGTTCGACGTCAGTAGCGACACTGCCAGCGTCGTCGCCTTCGCACAACAACTCGCGACCAAAACCAACGGAGCGTTTGACGTCACGGTTGGCCCGATCGTCAACGCTTGGGGATTCGGCCCCGGCGAACGATCAGGCAAGGCTCCGGCCGAGTCAGTTCTAAGCGAACTTCGGATTTCCGTCGGCTACGAGAAATTGAAAGTCCGCCTGGAACCACCCGCTTTAAAGAAAGCAGTGCCAAAATTGCAGGTTGACCTTTCCGCGATCGCAAAAGGACACGCTGTCGACCGGGTGGTCAAATTATTGGCCGAATCGGGAGCGTCAAACGTTTTTGTGGAAGTCGGCGGCGAAGTGCGAATCAGCGGCAGAAAGGGCAGCATCCCTTGGACCGTTGGCATCCAGCTTCCCGACATCAACGCAGTAATGCCGATGATCGCTCATCCGCTGAGCACGACATCCGACGAGTCGATGGCCACTTCGGGTGACTATCGCAACTTTTTTGTCGATGACGAAAAGCGATATTCGCATACAATAGATCCACGCACAGCCAAGCCCATCGACCACTCGCTGGCATCGGTTTCGGTCGTGACGGAGTCATGTATGAAAGCGGACGCATGGGCCACGGCAATCAATGTGCTTGGTCCAGTCGAAGGACTGCGCCTGGCCAGGTCCGAAGAACTCAGTGTGCTGTTAATCAATCGCAACGAAGGTAAGTACGAACGCATGGGAACCGGAACACTCTCGCAGTACGCGACAGCTACGGCATCGACAATGGGCGAATCTGCCATGATCTTCGGGCAACAGCAGAATGCTCTGCCAACGATTCTGCTAACAGCAGTCGCGATGGCTGTCATCCTGATGGCGATGGCGGTGGGAGTCATCTTTGGCCGCAAATCGATTAGCGGTTCTTGCGGTGGTCTAGCAAACAAGCAAAACGAAGACGGCAGCAGTAGCTGTGCGTTGTGTAGCAACCCATCGGACGCCTGCCAAGAACTTCGTGAAAAGATGGCAAAGTAGCAGGCAGACTTCGTTCTGCCGCCCGCCTGCGGTTCTCACTTCTTTGCGTGAGGTATTTGGAGAGTACCTGAGGCGGGCGGCACGGCGGAGCGTGCCTGCTACATTGGTGGGTGCGATGGGAACCAATCAAGAACCTACCGAAAAGCCGAACGAGGAAGAACCGCTTTATCGGTTTTCGTGGCGGCGGTTTGCTGTAATCGCAGGTTCGTTGCTAACGCTACCGCTCTGGGCACCGTGGGTGAAGCGACACGTGGGTATGCATCAAATGCTCTTGCTGATTCCGTTCGTTGTCATCTTTGCATTCTCGATCTGGTGCGTCTCGTTCATGTTTCCCAATCGTTCGATCCGTCGCAGTGAAAAGCAAGAACGCGAGTGAGCTGACGGAAGTTGTCTCGCAAGATCCGCTCGTATTGACCATCACTTTCATCAGCGAGGATTCTGGATAGTGAAACTGCGAATTCGATACTCGCTTCGGTTTGTTCTTATCGTAACCACGATGATCGCGATATTCGTTGGTCATCGTACGCACCGAGCTGGGATTGAAAGAGAAGCGGCCAAAGCAGTTTTTGACCACGGAGGAAGTATCTTTTATGGATTCCAATACGACTCCAGTGGAATATACGCTGCCTCAAACACGGACGGAGTGCCCGATTGGTTAGTGGAAACGTTTGGACAGGAATACTTCCATCGCATTTACTCTGCAATTGGTTGGCCAGAAAAGCTGACTGACGATCACCTGACAAAGCTCTCGAGGCTCGGAAGGCTTGATGCGATCTCCTACAACCACTTCAAGACGGGAACGTTGACCGGAAGGGTGTTCTTTACCAACGATGCGATCAATCGTGAGAATGAATTCGATCCGCCGAGAGTGGATCCTGGCGGCGCAGGCATCTCCGATAGGGGAGTTTGCTCTCTATCAGACTGTCGATCGCTGACGGCGATCTATTTGTACGGTGAGCAAATCACGGATGATGGTGTGGCTGCACTGACACGACTGCCAAATCTGGAATACCTGAATTTGGGCAGCACTCAAATCACCGACAAGTCAATTGAGCATTTCGCGAAGATGAAATCGCTGCAGAGTCTCGGCGTCTCTGGCACATGGATTTCGCGGCCAGGCGTTGAAGAGCTGCGGCGGCGATTGCCAGACTGCCAGGTCACTGATCAACGCGAGTTCAAGAAGGCTGCCTGGCGTCAGCCTAACGAGAGTCGATAGTTGCTCCGCCAGGCCTTGGCGGAGCGCTGCATTGAAGTATAGGACGGCGAACGCTGGCTGCGCCAACGTTTGCCCCGCGTTTGCCTCGCGGGACAACTATGCCTTCGCCAAAATCTCTTTGATATCCATCAGGTACACTTGCCGTCCACCGTTGTGCGGGCTGTCGATGGCAACGTAGTGGCCGTCATTACTGCTGCGTGGATGCGTGTCACAACGCCATTCGCCGCGATAGGCTTTGGGCGACGGAAAGTGCCCCAAGTCGAATCTTCTCCCGCTGGGCACGTGGTAGAGAAAAACCGTTTGCCGTGACGTTTTCTTATCGGGATACGTGTCGTTCAAAATCCAGTCGCCGTATGGCGCCGGCAAATACGTGTTGTGCCCGTTGGTCGGCATTTTGTCGTGACCGACCGGGACGACATCACGTGTCTTGTCCGTGAACTTGTAGAAACCGTTTTTCTGCCCAGCTGGCTTGGTCCACATGGTTACTTCGTCGTCATCTTTCCAGATGAAGTGTGACGTGTATCCCGACGGATCCAGGATGTACTGATCGCTACCGTCCATGTTCGCGGTGATCATTCGCGTGACGAAACCGCCTTTGTATCTAAGCGTCTTGGGATCGAACTCGGGGCGATAGCGATGCAACACGATAAAGCGTGTCCCGCTTGGGTTGATCAACAGGTGGTTAAAATAGTGCCACGCCGACGCGTGTTTGTTCCCATCGGGCCAAGCGATATCCACGACGTCGGCCAGCGAAAGAATGAGTTCATCTTTGCCCGTCTGCAAGTCAACACGCCAGATGCCTGAGTCAGCCGGAGCACGAACGTCAACGTTTGGATCAGCCAATCCGTCGTAGCCATACCCGGGTCGCAAGTTATCGATGCGCCGGAAGTCAACAGACAAACCAGTCTTTCCGTCCGCACTGATCGTGTAGATCGGTCTTGGCAACGTGCGAACGGATTGAGTCCCAACGTTGTAGATGCGACAGACGAACGAGTCACCTTCACGGTCGTTCCACAAGATGTGTTTGCCGTCGTCGCCCATCCACTGCAACATGCAACCTTGTTGCCACCCCCATGCGTTGCTTGATCCGATCTCATGCCAAGCGTCATTGTCGGCTGTATCGACGTAGCCGACTTTGATTTGATCATCGCCGGTTGGACTGCGTCCTTCAAACGAGAACTGGTTGGCGAGAACCAATTTGCTGGTCGGGTCAAATTCGCGTTTGTCGTAGTAGCCAAACCAGTGATTCTTTTCGCCGCCCGTGATCGCTCGGCAAGGCACAAACGTTTCGAGCGGTCCGGTTTCTACATCGACCACTTCATCCGCCCAAATTTTTGAATCGCATGCCGCGGAAGCGGCAACCAAAGAGGCTTGGCAGAATTGGCGACGAGAAGGCTTCATCAAGGCGACTTAGTGTGGCGATAACGAACGAAAAATCAGCCGATCAGAATAGCCCATCCGCTGGTGACATCTGGCGATTAACGCTGCTCGCGATAAGTCTTCCAGCTCATGTACACCAATGCACCGCCCAAGATCGCGTACGTTATGTCCATCATGATACTGGCGGACTGCAGAGGGGCGACGTCTGTCATTCCCGCCATTCCCATCGCCGCATCGGCCAAGAAGAGAACGACGATCAAGATCGACGCAACAAGGCTTATCAGACAGAGAGCCTTGGGCATCAATGGACCTCAGAAAAGTTGATGAGAAGCAGATGGGGGAGACAAGAGCTTAGCCGGAAACGCCTCGCTGAGTGAGGCAGTATAGTTGCCAGTCGGCCTGTTTCCCAAGCCTACGCTTGGCCGCTAAATTACCGTTTTCGCAAAGCGTGAGCAGTTTGTACGGATTAATCCAAGGATACCAGGATGTCGGCGACGAATCAGACCGATCCCAACGCAGCACAGCCTAATCGCTCGTACACAGAATTCTCCCTCAATTCTGAAAGTGATCCCTGGGCCCAGTGGCGTCAACAAATGCCAATCACGCGGCAGTGGGCCTATTTGGACCATGCTGCTGTCGGTCCGCTTCCGGCAGTCGCTGCTGGGGCGATTCACGAATTCGCTGACCAGGCATCCTCTCAAGGTGACACGGTTTGGCCACAGTGGGCGGCCAGAGTCGAGAAATTACGCAAAAACGCGGCAATCTTGGTGGGAGCTGACCCCGGTGAAATATGCATGGTTCCCAACACGAGCACCGGGATCAACCTGGTTGCCGAAGGCTGGCCGTGGCAGAAAGGTGACAATGTGGTGATTCCCGAAGGAGAATTTCCCAGCAACCTATTTCCATGGATAAATCAGCAGTCGCGAGGCGTCGAGCTGAGGACAGTCCCGCGCCGATCCGAATCGGGAAGGGGCGAACAAGTGTGCATCGATGACTTGATGTCGCACGTGGATGAATCGACCCGCATGATCGCGGTCAGTTGGGTTGGCTATGCCAGTGGTTTTCGGATCGATGTGGACGAATTAGTCCAGCGAGCACACGAAAAAAATGTTCTCGTTTTTCTCGATGCCATCCAAGGACTAGGGATCTATCCGCTGGATCTTGCCCAAACGCCAGTCGATTTTTTGGCTGCCGACGGACACAAATGGCTGCTGGGTCCCGAAGGGGCTGGGATTACGATGATTCGCGGCGAACACTTGGACAAATTGCGTTGCGGAAATGTCGGTTGGGGAAGCGTCAAGAATTCCTACAATTACAACGCACCGGAGTTCAATCTGCGCGACACGGCAGCTCGATTCGAGCCGGGTTCAGCCAATATGGTTGGAATCGCGGCACTGTCAGCCAACCTGGAGCTGTTCCTTACGATTCGCAAACAATTGGGCGAATCCGCGATCAGCGACAGAATCATCGATCTGGCCAACTATCTCCACCAGCAGCTGGCGATCCTCGGAATCACATCACGGCTGCCCAGCGAGCGAAAACACCAAAGTGGAATCGTCACCTTCGAAGTGCCAGGAAACGACCCGGCCGAAGTTCGGCAAAAAGCCCTCGACAAGCAGATCGTGGTCAGTTGCCGCGGCGGTGGAATCCGCGCGAGCATTCATGCCTACAATGACAAGACCGACCTGGACCGCTTAGTTGACGTGGTCAAAACCTGTCTGAGTTAAACTGAGTGCGATTTAGCTGCCACCCTTTACATTCCGAAGTAGTTCTCGATGACAAAGCCACGCACCGCCGTCTATACGGGCTCTTTTGATCCCGTGACATTAGGGCATCTTCATATCATCCAGCGGGCTTCGAGACTGTTCGATGACTTGGTGATTGGAATCGGATTCAATGCGGACAAACGAGCGTTGTTCGATCCGGAACAGCGCGTCGACTTAGTCACGCGCATCACGACAGAAATACCAAACGTACGCGTCAAAGTATTCTCTGGCTTGGCCGTTGATTTCGTTCGGTCTTTGGACGCGAGTATCATGGTCCGGGGCATTCGTCCTCTGACCGATATCGCTGGCGAATTCACGATGATGATGGCCAACCATCAGCTGGATCCGGGTGTCGAAACGGTGTTCTTGATGGCCGATGAACGATTCGCTCACGTAAGCAGTTCACTGCTGAAACAAATTGCATCGTTGAGCGATGACGATGAGCAATTAGCGAAGTTTGTCCCGCGCGAGATCATCGCACCACTGCGCAAACAATTAAAGAAGACAAGCTAGTCGGCTTGCAATCGACACGATACGTCAATGAGGCGAAACGTATCGAATCGCTACAGCGTTTTAATACACGTCATTTAGCAACGGCTTGCCTCGGACGCGATTTAGATTTGGACCGGTATTTGCAGTTCTGTTTATACTTAGAGCAGACAGGATGTTACCGCTGCATGCTTCAGCATTTGCAATCGTTCTCTTCAAAGGCTCCTCTGAGATGCAAAATCCACTAAGTAGCACACGATTCAATGTCACGCTGTTCACCAGCAGAATCCGTCAAGCCGCAGTTTGTGCCTCCCTGGTGGTCATCACTCTCGCTTCTGACAGCACGGCTCAGGATCAGTACGACGGTGGGACAACGTCACGCGAAATTGGCCAGCAACTGGCTGGTGGTGGATCGTTTGCTGATTTCGATTCGTTGATGCAGTTGATCGAGACGACCGTGGTGCCAGACACTTGGGAGTCACTGGGTGGCCCCAGCACGATGGCGCCCTACCCACAGGGCGTTTACGTTGATCCCGACGGAACCTTACTCACATGCGTCACGGCTGCCCAATCTGTTGGGCTTGCGGATCTCACTTCACTGCTAAAGCAGCCGGTCAAAATTGACAATAACCTCAACACTGATTGGCGGCTTGCATCGCCGATGCGCGTGGTATCGCTGCGACGGATGCGCGACGAAATGCTTCGTCATCGTTTGATTGGACAGGGGATGCCCGAGTCGGTTCGACACCTCTCAGGGCTTTCACGCGTCAAATACATCGTCTTGACCGATGACGACATATTGATCGCTTCTCCGGTTGGTGGCATCGAACAAGTAGATGCATGGTTTCGCGACCGTCAGTCGGGTTTGAACACGCTCCGCAGTGATTTCTTGCTGACCTGCTTGAAAGCAGCCGTAGAGAACCAAGCGTTCGGCTGCACGATTGATCCCACGCCTCAAGGAATGAAGGCGGCTGCGGAAGTCGCTCAGAATGTTCAGTCGAAAGAGATCCCTGTTGGAAAAGCAGCCCAGGAAATGGGCCGTGCATTAGGCATGCAGCGAGTCGAAGTATTCGGTACCGATGGCGGGACACCTTTGGGATATGTAATGGTCGAAGCGGACCGACATATGAAACAGTTGGCCTTGGGCCAAGCTGAAATGCCAGAGGGAGTGAAAAACTACTTGGACGTGGTCGATGACTTCATCACTCAAGGCCCACCGGACCAACTACTGCTTCGACTTTGGTTCACGGCGTCGGCTCGACATGTTCGTGCTGACAACGATCGACGTGTTTTTGAGATTGCTGGATCGCCGATCAAACTGAGTGGCGAGAATCAACAGGCGATGAGAGATGGTCAACGCGGAAAGGTGACCGTTGACGAAAGATCTGACGCTTTCGTCAAAGAGTTCAACGACCACTGGAATGACATTCGATCAAAGTTCCCCATCTACGGCGCACTGGAATCGATCTACCGCGTTGCATCGGTGGCCGAGTTGGCTCATCGATTTGCCAAAGACGATGCACATCTTAGCTTGATTGATTCGCTCGCCGCTGAATCTTCCCTGGCCGACTGGGATTTGATCCCGCCGCGCCAAGTCGCTTCGATCGCGGTCCACCATCGCGTGAATCATGGGCGAAAAATTCACCATGTCGTGGTCGCCAGCGGCGGTGTTTCCGTGGACTCGCAGCAAACAGTACTCGGCAAGATCACTGACTATCCCTCACTGAAATCAACAGCATCCATCGCTGACTCGAAGCCCAGACTCGTGCAGCGTTGGTGGTGGGACGTGAAGTAAGACAGCCGCATAGAATATGCGAAGCAGCGGCAACAATCGCCGTGCCATCCGCAGAAACGGGATCAGGCAGAGTGCGTTCTGTCATCCGCAAACGCTGCACCGATTTTCCATTGTTTAAGGCAGGCGGCACAGGGACTGTGCCTGCGACATTGTAGCAGGCAGACTCCGCTCT
>CAYUGI010000200.1:0-12795 GCA_964444105.1 uncultured Pirellulaceae bacterium | reverse complement strand
AGGGTTTACTGCTCAGGGTTACTTTGGCCATGGCAAGCTCGTTGATGGCTTCGTCGTGATCGCACTCATCTTCGCGGCCGCATGTCTCGTACGATCTTCGCTGCCACGGAACAAAGGCTGCTTAAGTCATCGTGCCGGATGAACTAAGCGGCAAAGGACGCTTGCGGATTTATTGCTCGGAGCCGTTGGGGGAAATAGTCGAAACGCCGAAAAAGGTCGGGACAGTCGAACCCCGCGACGAAGAAAGCAAAGAAATCACGATGACAATTCCATTGAGGCAACCGCTGTTGGGCAACCGTGGTCAATCGAAGCGGATGTTCTTCTTGCGATTCTGCTTTTTCTGTGATTGCTTGGTTTTGTTGTCCATCCGACGTCGTTGGCTCCCCCTGGTCGGCTTGGTCGGACGGCGCTTCTTGGGTGCGGACTGAGTTTCTCGCAGCATCTCGGCAAGTTTCAGTCTTGCGTCTTCAATATTGCGTGGCCGATCGCGGTATTTTTCACTATGTAAGACGATCTGACCGTCACGATTGATCCGGTTGCCGTATCGAGTCACGAAACGATCTCGCCAGGCATCCGGAAAACGATCGCATTTTGATGGCGACCAACGCAGCGTTACTTTCGTGTTCACCTTATTGACGTTCTGCCCCCCCGGGCCGCTGCTACGCGCATGAAGAAACTCCAGCTCGTTGGCCGGAATCGTCAGTCGCGAGTTGATAAAGAGGTCGCTCATTTGTCTACTGATCGTTTCTCATGCGGAATTGCCGCTTGTTTGTGGTCATATTAAGAGTTGATTCATCGCAATGTTCATTCGATCAACCTGGCAATCACGTTTGGTTGCCGCGGCAACATTTTGCTTTGTTTGTAGCGTACTGGTTTTTGCCGGCAGCTCGTTAGCACAGGACGCCTCACCCTCGGGCAACCCGTCATCCATCGCCGTATCAAGTGATGCAGACACCAGCAACTTAGCAGAAGTTCGCGATGCATGGCCTCGGTTTCTTGGTGCGCGATTCGATGGTATTTCAAACAGCTCGCTGAAATTCGATTGGACAACAAAGCCAAAGTTACTTTGGAACTTGCCGGTTGCGGACGGTTATGGGATCGGGTCAATCAGTGGATCGGGGCACTATTTTCATTTTGATGCTCCAGGTGGTATCGCAGAACGATTGCGATGCATTGACTTGGAAACGGGCACAGTCGTTTGGTCGATCGATGACGTGCTCGATTACCAAGACATGCTGGGATATGAAGGCGGACCACGCGGAAGCCCGACTCTTGATGGAGAACGCGTCTTTACGATGGGCTGCACGGGGCGTCTCAATTGCCGCGAACAGCGAAGCGGCGAGTTGGTTTGGAGTGTTAGCACGAACACTGAGTATGGCGTGGTGCAGAACTTTTTCGGCGTGGGTGGCTCTCCACTGGTGCTGGGTGACCAAGTCATCGTCATGGTTGGTGGGAGCCCGGCTGAAGACCAATCGATTGCACCTGGTCGGATAGGTCGTGTCTCGCCAGCCGGATCGGCACTTGTTTCCTTCGACGCAGCAACGGGCGAAGAGCGGTGGAGGTGCGGTGATGACTTAGCCAGCTACAGCAGTCCCCGAACCATGCAAATCGACGGTGAAACAATCGTGCTCCTCTTCGCACGCGAGAATTTACTGGCTGTCGATCCGAAGTCGGGATCGGTCCTTTGGAAGCATCGCCACCGTGCTGCAGTCTTGGAAAGCGTCAACGCGATGGTCCCAATCGTGAGCGGCAATGATATTTTTATTAGTGAGTGCTACGAAGTGGGCAGTGTTCTGCTCAGGGCCACTGGCGAATCCGCGAGCGTCGTTTGGTCTGATCCCGCCGCGAACCGCCGCAAGCAGGCGATGCGTGTGCACTGGTCCAATCCAGTGCTGATTGACGGGCACTTGTATGGCTGTAGCGGACGCAATGCGCCTGATAGCGGCTTTCGTTGCATCGAATTCGCAACAGGAGAACTGTGCTGGGATGACCCGCGAAAGAAACGTTCGTCGGTAACCGCGGTAGGCGATCACCTTCTGGTGTTCGAGGAACGAGGGAGAATGCAAGTCTTGCGAACGAACCCCGGCGCGATGGATGTTGTCGCGCAATGGGATTTCCAAACACCCGACGGTGATTGGCCGAAGCTGGCGTATCCGTGTTGGGCGGCGCCTGTTTTGGTAGCCGACAAACTATTGATTCGCGGCGACAAAAAGGTGCTGTGCCTAGAGCTTGCTCAGCAAGCAGATTAAGCGGCGTCACTAGTCTGCTAGGACATTTCATTAGTCGGCTAGGACATTTTCAGGCCACGCATCGTTCCGGTGGCACTGGCGAACGCGTCTACTTCAAGATCAAGACGTTGCAGCATCGACGTATAGAGGTTCGGAAGCGGGTAGTTGTTTTCGCGGTCAAAGGCGAGGTGTTGCCCATGCTGAAAACCGCCACCGGCGACGACGACGGGCATATTCTTGGTGTCGTGAGCCGAAGCGTTGCCGAGATTTGATGTGAGCAGCAGCATCGTGCGGTCGAGTAGTGTGCCATCGGCTTCTTGGGTTTCATGAAGTCGGCGGACAAGGTCGCCCCAGGATTTCATCTGGGCGTCTTCGATAATGGCAAGCTGCGCGATCTTCTTGTCGTCGCGACCATGGTGACTCAGCTGGTGATATCCCTGCTCAACCCCCTGCAAGGGAACGCGACCACCATTGCCGCTGGTATGCATGGTGATGAAGCGAGTGCTGTCGGTTTGGATCGCCAAGAAGATGACATCATGCATAGCTGTTTGCAAAGCAATCGTGTCAGACGCGTCACTGACCGGATCGGGAGCCTTCGCATTGACTGTCGGTTTCGGGCGTACCGCCCAGCCCTGATTCACGACGAGACGTCGCTCAAGATCGCGAACGCTGGTGAAATAAGCGTCCAGTTTTTCACGATCCCCCGGACCAAGCCGACGCTGCATCGCTTTCGCGTCTTCACTGACGATATCCATGATGCTGCGTCCCTCGCGAATACGCTGCTGCTGTGCCATGCGTGATGCGGGGCTGTCGTCGGTGAACAACTGGGCAAACAGACGTTGAGGCGAATTCTCAGGCGGAATCATCGATCCATTGGCTGTGTAGGACGTGCTGGTTGTCCCATTGGAACTGAGCACCAGTGAAGGATGACGAGTGTCGCCTCCAAGTTCACGAGCCATGACTTGATCTAACGAAATCGTGTTGCGAAAGTTTGATCCGCTGTACGGCGCCGCCGACAAGATGCATGGCTCCGCCTTGTGTCCACCACCCACGCCAGGGTGCGACGTACCCGAGATGACGGTGAACTGATCACGTAAATCTTCGATGGGTTTCAGGTATCGCGTGGTCTGGTAGTCACGCCCCGATTTTTTGGGAAACAAGTTCGGGCCGTGGAACCCTAACGCGTTGCTGATTCCCACGAATCGACGCGGAGACGAAGTTGCCGCAGATGCTTCCCGGCCAAACGCAGGAACCATCGAACTAAGCCAAGGCAACGCAATCGAAACCCCGGCACTACCTCGTAGTAGGGTGCGACGCGAGAGAGGGCGACTCTTTGCGAAATATCTCATGTTCAAACTTTTCGGCGGTATTAATCTTCGGACTAGCGTAACTTCGACCGTTACTTATTTCGGAACAATGGGCTTTGGATGACCTCGTGCACAAGCGAACGAACGCCGTAGTTGGATGACTTAGTTGCGGCCACGATCGCGTCAAGCGTCTGTCGATCCGCAAACGTTGGCGCCGCTCCGGTCGAATAGGTCGTAAGGTGCATTGCCAAACTTCTTGCGATGCGATCGGGATGTTGAACAAGAATCATTTTCATGCCGTCAATGTCATCGAAAGCCTCGCCACTTACAAATTCGTGACTGGCATCGACCGGAAGACCTTCAATCCATTTCTTGTTACGGGTGTCTGAAATTGCTCGGTAATTCTCTCGCCAACCACCGATCACGTCGTAGGTTTCCAGTGCAAAACCAGGAGGATCCGTTTTGACGTGACACGCCGCGCAACTGTCCAACTCCTTGTGTTTCTCCAGTTCATCGCGGATCGTCGTCGCGCCGCGTATGTCCGGCTCAACCGCGGGCACGTTTGCGGGAGGCGGCGGAACGTGCTGTCCCATGATTTTCTCTAACATCCAGACACCGCGAACAATCGGCGACGTCGTGGTCCCGTTCGCGGTGACTTTCAAAACACTCGCATGCGTGATGACACCGCCGCGGCGGTGCGACGGATCAAGCTTCACTCTTTGGATGCCATTACCGCCAGGCCAGGCAATGTTGTAGTGTCTTGCCAGTCTGCTGTTGACGAAAGTGAAGTCCGAATCAACGACATTCTTTACCGGAAGATTGTGAGCAATCAGTTCGTTTACAAACGCATGCGATTCCTGAACCAGCGTGTGATGAAGCACGTCATCGTACTCTGGATACAAATCGCCGTCCGGCGTCGTGCTGTCGATTTCGTGCAGCATCAACCATTGATCCGTGAACTCACTTACGAATGTTTCCGAGCGTGCGTCATTGAGCATTCGGTCAGTTTGCCGACGCAACACCGTAGGATCACTCAATTGTTCGTCGGTCGCCAGTTGATAGAGTTCATCGTCTGGCCCCGTTCCCCACAAAAAGTGGCTCAGCCGATTTGCCAAAGAGAACTGGTCAAGCGTGCCGGGCGACTCCTCGAAGTACAAAAATCGGGGCGAGCATAAGATTGTTCGGTAGCCAGCACGCAGCGCGCCTTGGAATGACCCATCGGATTCAAAACGCTTGAGGGCGAAGTTCAGGTACGGCTGGCATTGCTCCTGTGTGACGGGGCGACGAAAAGCTCGCTCGGCAAACGTATGAATCAGATTTCGCAAGTCTTGTCCAGGATTCTCAGAGACGATCTCATACTGCTTGACGGCGTCTTCCATCTTGATCAACGGCATCGCTATGTCGTCCATCGCGGGGGACGCACCCAGTTCCTCCTGTGGCCCTAGGGTCTCAGGCTCTATCGGCGTGTCCAACTTGATCTGGCGAAGTGACAAGTTTCCGATCAGCGTCTGTTGAACTTCATCGCGGCCTGGAACGATGCGTTCCATCTCGATCCACTTGATCGCGACACCAGGAAATCCTCTGGGCTCGACGGTGCCCGCTGATTGGCCGACCAATTTCACCGGCGCCTGATCGAGTCCGCGGTCGTTGGGAAAGATGCGTAGCCTGTGGCCGGCCTGCATCCACGTTTCAAACTCGTACTCCTGTATTTGGCTGGTTGCCTCGAAGCTCCCCACCCAATACATCGTCGATGCTTTGGCGCTAATGATGCCAGTTTGGACACTGCACCAGACGCGACCGTCAGCAGGCGGATTGACTGCCTGCACGCGAACTCGAATTCGAAACCGGCCGGCCTTGGAGACCGTTGTCGCGGGCAATTTGCCGTAGAAGTTCTGCCGCGTTGCCCAAGAAACGATGTCCTTGTGTTGCGGGCGTCCCTCCGCCATGCGCCCGGTCTTTATTTCACTTCGGCGTAATCGTTTCCAACCCAAGCGAGCTTTGATAGGAGTTGATTCTGTCAGCAGCTGATTGAATGCCGCGTCCAAAGCCGCGTCGGCTGCCGCCAAATAGGCGGCCATTGTGTGAGCAGAAATTTGCTGTCCCTTCGATACTGTGTCGAAGCCATCGCTGAAAGAATCTGCTGACAAGTATTCATCAAACGGAATATCAATCGCTAGTAGTTCGCAGACATTTCGCGAATACTGAGCACGCGTCAGCCTTCTTGCCGGGACGCGCCCAGCGGTGGCAATTCGATCAGCGTCCGCCTTCTTCAGCGTACTGCGAAGACTCGTCACAAATGACGAAGACTCAGCTTCGTCAAGATCCGCATCCGGCGGCATCTCCCCTTCGCGCACGCGATCGAAGACGCGTTCCCAGAGATCAAAATTGCCCGGATCGTTGAAATGAAATGAAAGCGACTCCAAGTCCAAGTCGCCTTCACGAGTACTTGCATCGTGGCAACCCGTGCAATTCATGTCAAGAAAATCGGCGATACCTTCGGGCCGATCCCCCGCGGTAGCGATGGTCGACAGTCCGCCAAAGAGTAGCCAACAAAACACCCAAACCTGCTGAGAAAGGAATGAACGCCGATGGTTCAAAAAAGGAATGCGCATGAAGTGTCGGGCTTTCAGATATCTGATTGCTTTACGGCGTGACGCAGGGTCATCTTTTGCCGATACAAATTTCATCCATCTGAATCGGTGGACTGCTTTTGTAGAAACATGAAAATCGTCTCGCGTCGCAGACATTTTGTGAATCGAGCTATTGCTTTGACTTTAAGAGATTGGACCTCGGTCTCCCAGTGACAGCCTGCTGCAAAACCGACGGTCGCGGTCTCGCTATCGTATCTGGTAGCGGTCCAGGTGATCTTTTTTTGGATGTTTTCTCAGCATCTTTGCCAAATCAGACAGCTCGAACAGAGTTTGGCTGAAAAAGCTGGAACAGTAACGATGCCTGGCAATGCTCTAAGATCATAGCATTCGGTTTTCACCGCCCCAGTCTGCCCTTAGCTTCCCGCGGCTTTCCCTTTCAACTCTCACTGATCGATCATTTTGTACTATGGAACGATTCGCACTGATTCTCTGTTTGTGTTTCTCGCTGAACATGTTCGTCAGCGCGGATGATGCCGCCCCAACAGCAGCAAAGCCAACTTCAAAAGTGGAAACGCCAACCTGGACAGACGCAGCGATTGCGGCGAAAGAATCAACCGCTTTTGTTTTTTTGGGCGAGTACATTGATGGCGACAAGGCCATACAAGTGGTGCCCTGTGAAGGAAAGTTCTACCTTTCAATTTACTCAGGCGGTTTACCTGGCGACGGGTGGAACGGCGGGAAGATTGAACACCAATGGGTCGTGGCCAAGGACATCGCTTCAACGCTTCGCGGCCTCACGAAAGTCGATCGATCGGCAAAGCTGGACTTCGCTCGGCCGCCGGCAGGTGCGACCGTTCTTTTCGATGGTTCCAACATGAAGCAGTGGGCATTTGGAAAGATGCAGAATGGCCTGCTTCAAGCGGGTGCAAAAACGAAAAAAGCCGACTATCGTGACTTTCGCCTGCACTTCGAAACGCTGCTGCCGTTCAAGCCGGAGCTGCCGCTCGCACACCCTGGTCGTGGGAATAGCGGTGTGTTTGCATTGGGCGCCTACGAAGTCCAAGTTTGCGATACGTTTGGTGTCGACTTCGCGCCCGAGCGTTGGGAAGAAGACAATGTGCAAAAGAAGCCCAACACATGGTGCGGCAGCATCTACGGAATTCGACAGGCGGACGTCAACATGTGCTTGCCGCCGCTGAGTTGGCAGACGTTTGACTTGGACTTCACTGCTGCTCGGTTTGAAAACGACGCCAAGGTCTCTGACGCAAGAATGACGATCCATCAAAACGGTGTTCTCGTCCATGACGATGTCGTCGTGCCCGCCGGAACCGGCGGTGGCCCCAAAGGCCCTCGGCCAGAAGTACCTGCGGGACCAATCTCGGTCCAAAAGCACGGGAACCCAACGCAGTATCGGAACATTTGGGTGATCGAAACGAAACCTGATCTTGCGCCAAACGAATCCAAAGTGATTCCCGCGGGGCAACGCCGTAGCGGACTTTGGATCGGCAAATGACGGTCGTAAGCCGTTGGCGCTAGCCACGGGCCTTTCTCGGAATCCCAATACGCTTTGCTATTTCGATGAAACACGACAACACTTGCGAGATTGCAACATACGGAAATCTGCGGGATTTGTGCTGTATAGGGGCCCGTGGCTAGCGCCATCGGCTGACAAAGAATCCGCTATCGCGTTTCCCGAAGGTCGAGTGAAGTCTGAAGAATCCGCTACGGCGTTGCCCGCTGGGAACGCGTGAACGACTTAGGCTTGATTCAGTTCTTTCACGCGAGATCGCATCACCGTTTTGAATTTGGCAGGCGTCGTTTTGTGTAAGCGAACTTGAGTGCACCGGTTGAATCGCATGAATCCAGCAAGCTCTTTTTGCAATGCAATTGAAAACGCTTCCGTCTTCTTCAGCGAAGGTTCAAGTGACAGATGGTGAACATGTAGCAGTGATTTCTTTCGTTCTGTTCGGCAATCCATTCGCGCCACGAGTTTTCCGTCCCAGAGAATTGGCAAGGAAAAATAGCCGTACTGACGTTTTGCCTCCGGCACATAGCATTCAATCAGGTATTCAAAACCGAAGAGCGATTGCATTCGTTTGCGCTGGATCAGTAGGTTGTCAAACGGCGAGAGTATTTTAAGTTTGGCTCGAGCCAGTGGCTTACTCAGCAGTGACATCGCATTTGGTAACGCGTAGTAGCCATCGACGCCGACAGCAATCTCCAGCAATTCACCTGCCGAAACCATTTCTTGCAACGTCGCGGTGACAAGCGGTTTGGTGTTCTTCAGCAAATAAGTCATCTCGGCGGGCCGGCCGATTCCATTGGCCTGCAAATACCGCGTGACCAAAAATCGGCTGTATTCATCAGCGTCCGGTAACGTGGTATCGATACCGGCGGGCAGGACTCGCTCGGTCAAGTCGTAGACCTTGTGGAAGTTCGCTCGACTTTGGATCATCAAATCGCCCTGCATGTACAAGCATTCCAGCGCACGCTTCGCGGGCTTGCCTCCCCAGCCGCCCTTCTTTCCGCCTGATCCCTCAAAATCCTTCGCCATCAACGGACCTTCTGATGCGATCCGCTTTTTTACGGATCGCATCAGTCGCTTGTCAGGCAGGTACCAGTGTTTTTCTTCGCCCGATGCGTTGGCCCGCTTGCGTGGCAAGCTAAATCGAAAGTCACACATGGGGAGGTATGCCGCAGCATGGGACCAATATTCATACACCTGTTTCTGTGCAACCAGCTGATCTAATTGGTCGGTCGCATATCGTGGGTTGCGGTTCCACAGCGTGTGGTGATGCGCTCGCTGGACCGCCGAGATGGTGTCAATCTGGATGTAGCCCAAGTGCTCAATCGCCGAAAGCGTCGCTGAGACGGCGTTGCCATTTTGCTTTGCAGGTGGCAGACGCTGCGACAGCAACACCAGCTTACGCGCTTGTTCAGGGCTAAGTGATTCGACCACAACTGTTTTTCAAGAAGGCTTCGGGCACGGGTAGGAACGGAAATCATACAAGCCGCTGATGCTGCTTTGCCCGAATTATTCATGACTCGGCCGATTTGCCTCACAAGTCAACGAACTTCTCGAGTCGATTCGCGCTGCTCACGAGCACTTTTACATCACTTCAGAATTTCGTCGCGCGTGCGATGCCCTACATCCCTGCGTCAAAGTTGCGTGACTCGCGCGAGTGAGTGATAATTCTTCAGCACTGAAGCTCTTCTCTCATCTTGGACATTCTCTTTGCCTGCCAAAGAATCTTCTTGGCCACCTGTGCCGCGCGCCGAAATACTGCCTCGCATCCGCGACTCTTTGCGTCAGAAATTCGTCTACTGTGACGAGATCGCTGACGTTTTGTCCGCCGCCTTTTACGAGCCCTGCAACGTTTTGCTATGGGGGCCGGGCGGACACGGGAAATCCGACATGGTGATGACGGCTGTCAAAGGGCTTGGCATCAGCGACGATGAAGTGTTCGTACAGTCGTTCGGCGAAGGCATGAGCGAAGATCGGCTCTGGGGTGGACCCGACATGGCTTCGCTTGACACCTGCTTGCGATACGACACGCAAAGGTCGTTCCTGTCGCCGAAATACAAGGTCGTCGTCTTTGAAGAACTATTCGACGCGCCGGCTCAGGCTTTGTTGCCTCTGAAGGATGTCTTGACGCGGCGAGTGTTTATGAATGGTCCGGACGCTGTTCCGATGAATGCTAAGGTCGTCGTCGCCTGCACCAACAAAGATCCCCGTGAGTTCGCAGATGGCAATGACGCCGTTCAAGCCTTGATGGAACGATTCCTACTTCAAAAAGAAGTTCGCTGGCCGGCGTACGAGAAGAAGCACTACCGGGAACTTTTTGCCAAGGTTTCGACGGGCGCCAGTATGGGCGGCAAAGAGCTGCACACGCAGCTTTCCAAAGTGATCGCCGGCCTGAACGAAGCAAAGACATTCGTGATGTCGCCGCGGATGGCTTTGCAGTCGCTTAAGACTGTCACGAACTGCGCTCGTTTGCGACCCGACCGAACTATCACAGCGGATGCGTTTCAGAGCATTCGATTTGTCCAGGGAATGCAGTCGTATACGGCGGAACTGGATCGCAAAATCGAAAAGCAGCTGCCAAAGGAAGCGGACTTTCAAATTCAGCTCACCCAGCAGGACCTGCAAGATAACACACCTGAACTACGAACGCCGCGCGACCAAGTTCCTGCCGTCGTAAAGAGCACGCTGAAGAAACGGTTTATTCACTGCAGCGAAATCACCCAAGTGCTGACGCACGCGTTTTTGCAGCCTTGCAATGTTCTGCTGTGGGGGCCAGGCGGGCACGGTAAATCCGACATGGTCATGACGGTGCTCAAGGCCATGGGATACAAAGACCGCGAGATTTTCCTGCAGTCCTTTGGCGAAGGCATGAGCGAAGATCGCCTGTGGGGCGGTCCAAACATCGCGCGGCTTGATGAATGCCTAGAGTACGACACCGATCGATCGTTCTTGCCGTATGAAGTCGTCGTGTTGGAAGAAATCTTGGACGCGTCTTCACAGGCGCTGCTGCCGTTGAAGGATGTTCTGACGCGGCGTCTGTTTATGAATGCTGACCAAGCGGTGCCGATGAATTCGAAGACGATCATCGCTTGCACGAACAAGGATCCTCGTCAATTTGCCAAAGACAGTGACGCCGTGAAAGCGCTGCTGGAACGTTTTCCGTTGCAACTAGAAGTACGATGGCCATCGTACGAACAGAAGGACTACGAGGCGCTTTTTGCAAAAGCCCATCCTGAATCGAAGTCGGACCGGCGAAAACTGCATCGCATTTACGCGCATGTGGTTGCAAATCTTAATGACGACCGCGAAACGGGATTTCAAGTGTCGCCGCGGATCGCGCTGGGCGGCTTGAAGCTGGCTGCCAATAGCGTCGGTCGCCACGGCCGTAAGAAAATGATCGTGGAAGACATTTTGACGATTCGCAATGTGCAGGGCATGGAGTCTTACAAGCACGATATGGAAGCGTTGATTCGCAAAGCACTGTTGGAAGGTGGTGTGGAAGTCCTGCTGAGTGATATCGACGAGCGGGCTGAGCGAATGCACGGAAAGATGGCCGACATCAACGAGATTTTTGAGAGCGCCAAAGAACTTGATGATGAAGCCCGCGGTGATGTTAACGACGAAGCCATCAACGCGATGCTGGACCTGATGAGTGGAATGGACCAATTGAAGCGAGAGTTGATCTACATCCAGGTTGAAGACCCTAAACTGATGAAGTGGAAGAAAATAACTGAGCAGAAGGTTGACGAGCTGAGCGCCGAAATCGAAGCGGGAACTTGATCGATGACCACGGTTTCTGTCTCAAGTCGGTTTCGCGATTTCATTCGCTTCCACACGCATGTGACTTACCCCGAATCCAGTGAGCGACGTCAGCAAATCAACACGCTAGAGGTCATCAAAAAGCTGGACGCGATTGGCTTGAATCACATTGACATGCCGATGATCTGGGACGGCGTTCACTTGGTCGATGAAGGCAAAGTGGCGGGGCGAAGCGAAATTCAACGGCGTGTGCGTCTGACTTACAAGCTGCGCATGTGGCCGCTGACCAAGTTTCTGAACGAGATCTTTCATTTCGCAGATCGTGACATCGCTCTCTATCAAGAATTGGCGACGTGCTTACGCGAAGTTGAATTCGATTTGATCAAAGGCCGGACAGACATCGATCGAGCGATCGCTAATATTGCCGTCATTGCGACCTCCAAGCGTTCCCTAGCAGTAGAGATTCCCGCCGAAGTCATCACGTACCAAATTAACTGGGCGCTTCGTGAAGTCGCCCACTTGGACATCGATGAGATCGAACTGTTGGAGTGTCTTCCTGATGAGGCTGAACTAAAGCCCGCAGATAAAGTGGACCACGATCAGATGGCCCAAGACCGAGGCATTTCCGGAATTCGCTTGGCCGATAACATCGACACACGCGGTCGGATCGCTTCGCTGTTTGGCGACTGCTTCGGGGGAAAGAAAGCAAACAAAGAAAAGAAGGAAGTGAACCCGCTCTCGATTCGACGTTTAGATATCGCGTCGCGCTTTTTGGCCGAGCCTAGCATGGAGGCTTTACTGCGGATCTCGCGAGTCGCGAATGAATACGTTGCCTTTCAGCCTCGGTTCGAGAAAAAGATGATCCCGGCGCCCGATGGTGATCAGACTCGGATGCGGATGATGGAGTCCTACGGGGAGCTTCCTCGGCTGGCACCAGCAGCTTGGGCCCTGAAAGTTGCTGCGCCCAAGTACTTTCGTTACCGCTTGGCGACGAAGAGTTTTATGGTTCGCGAAAAGATCAAACGCAGCGACAAGAAGCAGTTTTTCTACGCGATGCTGGATCGTTCAAAATCGATGCAACAAGGGGAACGCATTTATAAGTTGCTGGCGATCTTGATGAACCGGCTGAGAGCAGTGGGGCGACGCGAGGCGATTCTGGGGTACAGTTTTTTCGATTCGGTCGTTCACGAAGAGATCATGGTCAACGACGTCGCCGACGCGAAAGAGGAAATTCGCAAGCTGCATCACGAGTTCTTCGTCGGCGACGATACGGACATCAATCTCGCGCTGCGTGAAGGAATCGAGAGAATTCAGCGTGTTGTCAGTGAGATCGAAGCGGAACGCCCCGAACTGATCATCGTCACCGATGGCGACCACGGAATTAA
>CAYUGI010000199.1:0-12918 GCA_964444105.1 uncultured Pirellulaceae bacterium | reverse complement strand
CCATTGAGAACTTTCGAGGTCTCGACGCACTTTTCCGTTAGCGATTGAGACGAGGATTGGTCCAGGAACCCCAGTCGACTCGCAAGCGAAACCTGGTATTCGACTTCACGGGCTGAGCCATAAGCGATTCCAAGAAACCGAACGAAGTCGGCTTGGGACGATCTCGCAGCGCCTTCGACGATGTTGCTCGGAACCGAAACCGCCGCTCGCCGCATTTGCGATGTCAAACCGAACTTCTCGTCGGACGGAAACGCCCGAGTTTCCTGATAGACAAGCATTGCCAGTTCATCGGCCAACTCAAATGCTCGAAGTTTTGTGTGGTCTCTCATGCCTTGTTCCTCCTGACTCCAGTCTACCGACTCCCGACTAACTTGATCCATGCTGCCGTCAACGTCTCGCGAACTGTATGACGACTTGCGACACGGATACGAACTGCATCAGCAAACGCGACAGGCTCAGCGAACCGGAGCTTTGAAAACACGGGGCTATTCCTGGGACGCTGCGATCAATCCCACGATGCAACTCTCATCCGAAGATTGCCCGGACGGCTATTGCGCCGCGTCAGCTTAAAGAACACAGGCGAGCCGGCCGAACCGTCATGGCGACCGTTTGATCGGGATCGTGATGGAGATCGCGACCAGCTCTTTGACCGAGACTTTGGCGGACGCAACGCACTGATCTGGGCGGGTGCGGGTGAACTGGCCACGCTCGCATTGATCTTCGTTGCCGTCATCCTGCTCGGATTCATTCTCATCAAACGAAGCGTTTGGAAGTTTGAAGTTAGAATGGTGAAGTTTGAAAAGCCCTGCGCCGACGTGATGACGTGTCGGTCGCGCAACCTGCCACTGGCTGACTCTTGACATTGGGATTGTTAGAATGGCGCGAAAGACTCAACAGAACAGCGGCTACACCAACGAATTCGCTTTATGAACGAACTACTTCAGCTTTCGACGCGCGCTTTTGCGGGGTTTTTATCCGACTCGCTTCCGCGCCTTGGTGAAGATTGGTGGATGAAGAAGGTTGTCAGTGCTCTCAGTTTTCAGCAACAACGCTTAGTTGATGAAAAGGGCATCTCTGAATTGCGGGAACTTGACTTTGCAGCGTTGGTTCGGATCGTTGATCAGAACTGGTACGAACTGTCTAACGAGCTGAAGTTTCCACGCGAAGGGCGCGGTTGGATCAAAGAGCTTCAATCTATTCGCAATCGGTGGGCGCATCTTTCGGCGCAAGGCGTGTCCGCAAACGACCGGTTTCGCGATGCGGATACTTTAGATCGTGTTTTGGAGATGATCGGTGCGGATTCGATCCTTCGCGGAAAAGTTCGAGATTACAAGAATCAAGCGGTCAGCGAAATCGCGACACTGCAATCGACGCCTCCCGCGACAGGAACGACGGAAAGTCATTCAAGCAAGGAAATTCGTCCTGCGACGCAGGAGCATAGCAGCGAAACTGGAATCTTGTTTCAAGTAGGCGATGTTGTCCGATTGCGTTCGTCCGCCGATACATTGGTTCCGATTCTCGGCATAGAGACGTCTGGCAGCGAAGCCCGCTACAACGTCTTCCACGAAGGGAAAACAGTTCAGTATTACGAGAGCCAACTTCAAGCGAATGAAGAGGCTGCAGATGATGCGTCTCCGGTTTGCGTGAAGGAGTTGCATGCGTTTCTCACGAGCTTACTTCTGCTTTCGCCGTCATCAGCAAAGCTGTTTTCGTTTCGCAGTGGTCGGGTTCAGTTCGTCCCTTATCAGTATCGTCCCGTATTGAAATTGGTGCGTGCTGACCGTCCGCGTTTGTTGATTGCCGATGAAGTTGGCGTCGGTAAGACTATCGAGGCGGGGCTGATCATTAAGGAACTAAAGGCTCGTATGGACATTTCGTCTGTCCTTATCATTTGTCCGAAGGCACTCGTCGCCGAACGCAAATGGTTTTTGGAGATGAAACGTTTTGACGAACGATTCACGGCGCTCGACGGACCAACGCTGCGGCATTGTTTGCAAGAAACCGATTTGGAAGGTGAGTGGCCGCAGCAGTACGAGAAAGCGATCGTGCCGTTTTCGCTGTTCGACTCCAACTTGCTTTTTGGCCGCGAGGGTCGAAGGCGAAAAGCGAAGGAAGGTTTACTTGCCCTAGATCCACCGCCAAAGTTTGATCTCGTGATTGTAGACGAGGCTCATCACCTTCGGAACGCTCAAACCTTCCTGCACCAAGGTGTCCGGTACTTCTGCGACAACGCCGAAGCTGTCGTGTTTCTTACGGCGACGCCCGTGCAATTGGGCAGCGAAGACTTGTTCACATTGTTGAATGTATTGCGACCGGATTTGGTGATTGACCACGCCAGTTTCGATCAGATGGCAGCGCCCAACCGGCCCATCAATGCCGCGGCAAGCGAGTGTCGCGGTGCTACGGACGGCTGGCAGCAGCGAGCGTCAAGCCACCTGGAAGATGCAGCGGAGACTCAGTGGGGAAAGCTATTTGTTCGAGAGTCTCCTGCATTTCAATCGGCTTTCGACTTGCTGCAGAATGAACGCATTGACGATGCGAACCGGGTGTCGATCACGCGCGAGATTGAGGAATTGTACACGTTCAGCTCTTTGATTAACCGAACACGACGTCGGGATATCGGCGAATTTACGATCCGGGCGCCCGAGACTTTGAATGTTCCATTCACGCCCTCCCAGCAAGAATTGCACGACAAGCTGCTATCGACAATCGCGAACATTTTGGGTGCGGCACATGGACAGCAGAACGTCAAATTCATGATGACAACGGTGCGTCGGCAGGCTGCTAGTTGCCTCTACGGCTTGAAGCCGCTGTTGAACGACATCCTCGCGGGGAAGATTCGCGACCTCGAGGTTTGGGAGGACGGAGACCAGGATGCTGAGACCATTGAGGCAAGCGTGCTTTCGCAGATCCGATCCGATGTTGATGAAATTCTTGAGCTGGCCGAACGACTTGATCCACAAGACCAGAAAGCGGACGAGTTGCTGCGAGTCTTGCGAGATAAGAGTCGTATGCCGAACAACAAGTCGCTGATGTTCACGACATATCGACACACGCTAAACTACCTCGCAGAACGCTGCGCCAATGAGACATTTAGATTCGGGGTGATTCATGGGGGCATTCCCGATGACGAACGCGCTGACTTGCGAAGTCGATTTTCGCTCGACAAGAACGATGATGACGCGATCGACGTGCTGCTTTCCTCTGAAGTCGGCTGCGAAGGATTGGACTTTCAGTTTTGTGACCTGATGATTAACTACGATCTGCCATGGAACCCCATGCGGATCGAACAGCGGATTGGCCGAATCGACCGCTATGGCCAGAAAAGCGATTCCGTCGCGATTGTGAACCTAATCACACCCGGCACGGTTGACGCGGAAATCTACGAACGTTGCTTGTTGCGAATCGGCGTGTTTAACCATTCGGTTGGTGGCAGCGAAGAGATCCTCGGCGAGATCACTCACGAGCTGCGCAGTATCGAAGAGTCATTCACGCTGACAAGCGACCAGCGTGATGCGCGATTGCAACAGCTTTCCGACAACAGCATTCGCCGGATACAGGAAGAGCAGGCGCTCGAGAATAAGCAAGCTGAACTCTTCGGGCTCAACGTGCCCAGCCAGTCGTGGCAGCAGCAAATCGAGGATGCAGAGTCGTTTTGGTTGTCTGCTGATTCGTTGCAGAAAACCATCGAGTCGTACTTCTCTAAGCTGCTAGAACCTACCGGCGAGTACATTCTTGGCGAGAAATCAATGAAGACACTCCGGCTGAATCAACATGCGCGCGGATTGTTGCTGGATGCTTTGCGGAAAGGGACGCGGTCCAGTGACCCGGTGTGGAGGCAATGGGAAAAGTTCCTCAAAGGTGAGTCGCCCAACCTGTCCGTGACATTTGACCAACAGGCAGCGGCTGAGAACCGAGAGTCGGTTTACCTCAACGTGCTTCATCCACTCGTTCGCCAAGCTGCCGATGCATTGGGTAGTCGTGAGTCCGTCACAATACATCTGGAAGTGAATAGTGATACGCTTCCCAGCGGCACCTCTCCGTTCGCAATCTATCAATGGCAGAAAGTTGGCGTGAAGGCAGATGACTCTTTGGTTCCCGTGTCAACGAACGACGAGATCGAAATCGAGCTTTTGGACGCGCTGCCCCTTGCAAAAGACGCGTCTGGTGTTTCCGAGTTGGACTCCGAGTCAAGAAACTTGCTTGAAGCACGCCACCATTCAAAGTGGAATCAAGCTCGAGCTGACTATATGGTGGGCAATCGAGAATTGGTCGACCATCGCATCCAAAGCTTGGCCGCCAGCCAACTGGCCAGATGTCAGTTGTTGCAAGATCAAATTGACGCCGCAACAAACGACAAGATCAGGACGATGAAAGAGCGTGAGTTGGCAGCGGCACAACGTGACAGCGACGGACGCATGCAGAAACTACAAGAGTCGGCAGAAACCGCAGACATTCTTTCAAATCCGGTTGTGTTTGGAACGATCACGGTGCATCGAGGGGACGGCGCATGACTTTCATTGAGCAAGTACGCGATAAGCGAAAGAAGCTGGCAGACGTTCTTGTTGACGAAGAATATTCCGGACTACGTGAACTGGTAGAGGAACTGTATCCAGACAAGGCTCACTTTATCTATGAACTGCTCCAAAACGCGGAGGATGCCGACGCCAATCAGGTCGAGTTCCGATTGAAAGAAGACGGACTGGTGTTCGCCCATGACGGTCGTCCCTTTTCCGAAGACGATGTTTGGGGAATCACGAACATTGGCAAAGGGTCAAAGCGAGAAGACGAGGACAAGATTGGTCGTTTTGGCGTTGGTTTCAAAGCCGTCTTTGCCTACAGCGAAACGCCCTGCATTTGGTCGCCCACGTTTAACTTTCAAATTAGCGATTTGGTTTTGCCAACCGAGATCCCGCCTCGCAGTGCGAACAATCAGGCAACGGTTTTCAAGTTTCCGTTCAACAACCCCAAAAAGTCGGCCAGCGCTGCCTTCCTGGAAACTGCCGAGGGGCTCCAGTCGCTGTCGGAAGAACTGCTGATCTTTCTGCAAAACATCAAATTGGTGAAGTGGCAGATTGCCGGGGCCGATCGCGGTGGATTGAAACGGGTCGAACACCCACCTCATTTGATTGAAGTTCAGAAGTACGTTGATCAGGAAACGATTGCTAGTTCGTGTTTTCTTCGTTTCTCCAATCCGGTTGCTGGACTTCCAAAGCAAAACGTCTCGCTTGCGTTTCCGCTGGAGTCAAAAACAGGATCAGCAATTTCGCCCGACAACTACCAACTGGCGGACGACTATCGAATCGTACCAGCGGTTCCCGCGCGAGTTTCGGTTTATTTCCCAGCGGAAAAAGAAGTCTCTGGTCTTCGCTTTCATCTTCACGCTCCATTCGTCCCTGAACTTAGCCGTGCGAGCATCAAAGACACGCCCGCCAATGATCCGCTTTTTGACCAGCTTGCCAGACTTGCATGTACGTCGCTGGACAAGATTCGCGACCTGGGTCTGCTAACCGTCGATTTCTTGAACGTGCTGCCACACGGCAACGACATTTTGCCGGTCCGTTACCAGTCCATTGCTGCAGCAATCACCGAAGCGATGAACAATCAACCGCTGACTCCGACGCAAGCGAGATCTCACCTACCAGCGAAACGGTTGCTTCAGGGAAAAGCCACGTTGAAAGACTTGTTGCCATCGAGCGATTTGAAGCAGATTTTTCAGGAAGACGATCCTAGCGACTGGGCCGCTGCGGCACAGCAACGCAATAGCCACGCCGATCGGCTTTTGTCCGGGCTTGAGATACAACGTTGGGACATTTCTCAATTCGTTTGCCTTTTGCAAAAACGGCGAAGTGACGGAAGATACCAAGAGCTTAATTCACGGCGTTTCAGAACACCGGAAGCGGATAAAGAATTCGATCGTTGGTTTGAATCCAAAAGTCCCGAATGGCTGCAGAGGCTGTATGCGATGCTCTTGCGTGAACTGGCCAATAGCAATGGACTGCAATACTTGAATGCAGTCCGGATCATCCGTCTTGCTGACGGAAGCTTTGCGCGGCCCGATAGAGCGTTCTTTCCGGGCAGCGGTTTTGACAACGACGACACCTTCCCGCGCGTTGACACAGCGGTCTACTCGAGTGGAAAAAGCAAATCGGATTTGATGGATTCCAGGAAGTTCCTGGAAGCGGTTGGTGTGCGTGAGGTTGGAGAGCTTGAGCAGGTTCAAGCCGTTCTTGCGAATCACTATGGCAGTTCTGCGAATCGAGAGTTTGGTCAGCACGCTGACGACTTGAAGCGGTTTCTCAAGCTGATCTACACCGAACCGGAAGCCATCAAACTGTTCTCAAAGTACCGGATCATCCTCAGTTCTTCGGGCAAATGGTGTAGAGCTTCTGAAGTATATCTCGACAGCCCATACATCGAGACCGGGTTAAAGGCTTTCTTTGAGGCCGTTGAAGTTGATAGGGTATGTCACTCAGTTTCAGGAATGTATTCCGATGCTGGACTTTCTGATACTATCTGCGAGTTCGCGTCTGCCGTGGGCGCTCGAAGCCATCTTGAAATTGCGGAGGTGTCTTGTTCTGAGAATCCAAACGTGAGCTATTTGGTTCATCAGGCACCGGGCAATCCAAGCTACCTTCAAATTGACCAAGACTATTGGATTGAACATTTGGACAATGCGTTGCAGTCGCCAACGATCGCCGTGGCGCGCTTGCTTTGGAATACATTTTCAGAGAAAGGAAAAACGAAATGGACGCTCGCCAGATACCGCAACAATAAGTCGCAGCCAATCCGTGAAGACCACTCAAGGTTGGCCTGCTTTCTGCGAGATACGCCTTGGGTTCCGCAACGAGGCGGGAGTTTCGTCATTCCTGCTGAAGCAGATGACCGTCAGCTCCCAGAAGATTTCCAGTTCGCGAGAGGCTGGCCCTGGTTGGCGACGATCAAGTTTGGCGAAAATGTTGCGAAGCGAACCGCAGAATACCGAAAGAAGCAGGAGCTTGCGGTAGAACTTGGATTCGAGGATGACGAAACTCTCAATGATGCCAAATGGTTCGCAGCGCTCGGCGCGAACGCTCGAAAACAGTTGATGTCTGAGTATCGTTCGCGAACGGAAACGGAGTTGCCCGAACGATCACCATCGAATCCAGAACGCCGGACTACAAAGGTTTCTCAACTTGCCGCCGACGCTCCACAAGAAGAAAAAGAAATTCGATCACGCTCCGTTTCGACCGTCACGCCCGGAGTGAAGAAAGAGATTCGGCCTTACCTGCGCGAGCAGTACACGAATGACGATGGTGTGATGATCTGCCAGGTGTGTCAGGATGCGCTACCATTCAAACTACCCAACGGTGAACCGTTTTTTGAAACGCTAGAACTCGCTCCAGGAACTGCAAAGGTTCATTATCAGAATTACATTGCGTTGTGCCCCAACCATGCTGCCATGTTCAAGCACGCCAATGAATCGAAGGAAGTCATCCGATCATTGGTAGAAACAACTGAGACATGCAGGCTCCCAACCGTGCTGGCCGGCAGAACTTACGATTTGTATTTCACTAAGACGCATTTGGCAGACCTTCGCGCCGTCCTAGTGACCGACTCTGACCCCAGCCGGGGATCTTCCGCATCGCCTACATGCGAGTGATTACCCATAGAGCGGCCCAACTGCTACAGCGACCCAGCGGCTACAGCGTACTGTTGACAATCAGCATTCGCGGAAGGCAGCCAAGATTGTCTTCGGGGACGTCGTTCGCGTCAGTTCGGATCGTTTCGTGGCTTGTCAAATGCACATCTTCGCCCACGCGAATTGCCTTACTGGTCTCGTCGACGGTCGCGGTGATAATTCGCTTGCCTTCCTTGAGGTAGGCAATCATCGAATCTCGGCTGATGTCGATCTCAGTTCGTCCCGGTAAACCGAGCGCAGGCTTTCGGCAACGAAAGTAGGTCGCCTTTCGATCGTCGGTCGCATTCGTGGCAACGATCGCAAGAAACGCATCCCAATGTTGAGGCTCACCCTCTGCGTCGATCAGGCCGCTTCGTTGCATATCAAGAAACACTTCACCTGACGGCTTGGCCGCAAACGCATCGAATGCTTGATTGAGATGTTGGTAGAGGTCTTTCTCGGTCATCGGCTTGTCCCTGTCGGTTCGTTCTGATCCTCTTGGAAGCTGGGTCGGAACACTCCCAGTATACAGTTCAAATCTCGCACCGCTATCTGAATGTGTGTTTGTGTTCGCAGCTTCGACCCTGGAAACGCGGCGTCACCTTCTTCAAAAGCACTTCTGACCGTTTGAAACGCGGCCTCTGGACGCTTTGACTCGATGGCAGCCCTATCGGCAACTTCCATTGCTTGATCGACAATCAATCGGTCGAGTTTACGCGAAAAGCCACCCGCAGCTTCGTTCGTGGGAAGCGAGACGTTTGTGTCCGCATAGGACTTTGCGACTTTCGTGTAAGACGTGCGCAGCAACGTTTCGCATCCTGGATCGGTCAAGTCGAAGCAATTCCCTAACTGAATCAAGGCACCGATGACTTCGCCGTCCTCGCCTGCCCATTGCCTCGCACGTTTGGGACCGTATTCCCAGAAATAGACGCCACCGCCAAGCCAATCGTATTCGTTACTGCTTGGTCGCCAGTCATTAACGAGATGTGTTCCCGCAATAAGTCCGCGCACGAACTGTAGCGCTTTTGGCCGATCAACTGGGCAGCCGTGGTAGCCCATCACGATTCGACCAAACTGATTCATGCGTTCGTTTTCCTAACCAACCCGAAATGCTAAACAAGTCCCGTAGATTGTAACGGCGCATTGCATGATCTGAAACTCGCTAGTCAAACGTCGCAAGTACGAACTCTTCGGAATCATTCCCCGAAGGGGCACCCGAATCAGACGAAGATGATCCGGAGGACGAATTCAATCGTTGAACGATGCTTCTTGATGAACCTCGATCGGCGTGATGACCGACTGCGTGAGTGGATGCGACAACTTCCCGATCCGTGGCCATTCCCCGAACCGGAACGATTCGCGGCGATCGACGGCCGGCGCGTCGCAACGCCCCCGCAGTGGCGCGCCGGAAACGGAGCGTGGGGATGGCAATAGGTGGTGAGGGTTGAGGCGTGAGACTTCAGGTTAAGATTTATTGCGGAGCGAACGCAGGAGTCCGGCTAGCACTTTTGAAGTTTCATCTGCGATGGCTTCTAGTGCTTTTGCCTCGTTTGCCGGCAGGTATTCCAAACGTTTTGCGATCGTCAGTTGGTATCCAACTTCGCGGGAAGAGCCAAACGCCAAGTCGAGAAATCGAATGTAGTCGGGAAGCGATTCGCGAGCACAGCCTTCAACGATATTCGATGCAATCGACACGGACGCTCGCCGTAGCTGCGACGTCAAACCAAAGCGTTCATCTGATGGGAAGTTTTTCGTCTGACGGTAGACCGCCATCACAAGATCATCAGCCAATTCAAAGGCTCGTAGTTTGCGGTGGTCACGCATCGGTTTGCTACTCATTGGTTGTTTGGTTGAAGCCCATATTCTCAGGTCTCAAGCCTCACCCCTCAACCCTAATACCACATGGGCAATCAGCTTGGCGGATACGAGGCGACCGGAGGCGGCGAAGCGGTAGGGCTTTCGCAAATTTGCGAGAAGGTGATGCGTTTCCCAGCAACCGATCCGAACGTCAGCGACGAGCAACTAACTCAAACGTTGAAGTCCTGGATCGTCACGCGAAAGTCGGAAGCCAATCGCGACCGAACGGTTGCGGGCGGCAAATACCCACACCTATGCCGTTTCGTCGAACACTTGCACGCCGGCCTAGGTGACTCTCTACGGATCGTCTCGGTCGAACGCGACATCGAAGCGTCGGTTCGTTCGCTGCAGAATCGGTCCGAGAAACACCGGGGCCAATGGTTTGCTGCTGATGACGAGGCCTGTGAAACCTTGCAACGCAGTCTGCTCGCTTACCGAGACGCTTTTCTCGCTTCGCACCCGGACGTGCCAGTCTTTCGGCTCGAGTTCTCCGAGTTGACGACCTACCCGGAGGAAGTGATCAGCAATCTGATCGAGTTCCTGGGCATTGAGCCAACACCGGACGAAATCCAATCAGCGATCGAACACGTCAATCCAGAACTCAGAAAGTTTGGGTGATCGTCATGGCGAAATCAATTTCAACAGCAGACATCACATTCTGCATCAAGACGATCCACCGGCCTTGGTCCTGCCATCGGCTGGTCGCATCGCTGCGTGAGCACATCGCGAACCCAACCATCGTCGTCGTTGATGATGGGCGGCCCGAGTTGCGTTTCAGTGAGAAGTATCCCGAAACGGCCAAGCACTGCACGGTCGTCAATCTCGATCGACACGATGTTGGTGTGGGCGTCGGGCGCAACTCAGCGATCGACGCGGCGCAGACCGAGTTTATCTTTCTGCTCGACGACGACCACGTTGTCACCGAGGATTTTCACATCGACCGCGTTTGCGAGTTCTTTGCCAAGCACGAACTCGACATCTTGGCTGTT
Source organism: uncultured Pirellulaceae bacterium (assembly GCA_964444105.1). Taxonomy (GTDB): domain Bacteria; phylum Planctomycetota; class Planctomycetia; order Pirellulales; family Pirellulaceae; genus K23-9. The sequence continues at coordinate 2,412 of CAYUGI010000199.1, read as the reverse complement.
CGCCAAGGCGGAGGCGGCCGGCCGACGATGCTTTCACCGCTGATGAACGGCAAACGCATCTGGATGCATCGTGGCGAGAAGAAGCGAATCGGCACGGTCGCTTGGTGTGACATGGTCAGCAATGCGTTTCTCGCTCGCAAAGAGACGATCGCCACGCTTCGCTGGGATGAGCAGATCAAGACGTACGAGCACTGGGAATTCTTCTACCGCGCCGGTCACGTCGCGAAGCTGCAAATCGCGGTCGCTACGGCTTGTTCGGTCCACCATGCCCATGTCGCGGGCACAGGCTATCGAGACCTGCGTGGTCGATCCAAGTGCCGAGCGATGGGCCTGCGAAAGCACGGCTTCCATTCACTGCGCTATCCTGGAGGTCAAATCGTCCGTGCGTAACCAAGCCACTTTCTGCATTAAGACGATCCATCGCCCACACTGCTGCGCTGCATTGGTGCGCAGCATCTACGAGCACTATGGCGATGACCGTCCACAAATCCACATCCTCGATGATGGCAAGCCTGAACTGCGTTTCACGGCTGTTTGTCCCGACGAAGCGGCGATGGTCGACAAGGTCATCATCACGCCCTACGACATCGGGCTGTCTGCCGGCCGAAACCGATTGCTCGACGCTGGTGACACGCCGATCGTCATCTTCACCGACGATGATCACCTTGTCACTCATCAAACGCGATTACCCGAACTGATCGGCACGCTGAACAAGCATCACGACCTCGACTTGCTCGCGGCGCTCAGCAACAACGATGAGCGTCCGAGAACGCTGCGAGTCAAGAACCGTGTTTTACACATCGCCAAAGGCAGCTACAGACACAACCGGTCAGTCCGGTGGTGTCACTACGTTGGCAACTGCTTCGTCGCCTACCGTGACATCCTGCAAGCGATCCGCTGGGATGAATCGCTCAAGGTCGAGGAACATTGGGATTTCTTCTGGCGAGCGAAGATCGCCGGCATGCATGTCGCTGTTGACGTCAATCATTCGTTCAAGCACGAACACGTCGACCCGCCAGGCTACATCCGCAACCGGCCCGAGTTCCTCGCTTTGGGTTTGCAGAAGCACGGACTGCGAAAGGTGATGTGGCGATGATCGAAATTCCCGCTCTCGAATATCACCTCGCCCACGGCTGCAACTTGTCATGTCAGCAATGCAGTCACTACAGCAACTTTCGTCTGGCCGGAAAACTTCCGACGCCGGACGATGCACGCCGCGATTACGATTCATGGTCCCATCGCATTCGACCGCGCCGTTTTGCGTTGCTTGGTGGGGAACCGCTCCTAAACCCACGTTTGATCGAGCATTTGCGTCTGGCTCGTGAGTATTGGCCGGACTCCAATCTGATGCTCGTCACCAATGGGTTCTTCATTGATCGTCATCCGGAATTGCCAGCGACGCTCGTTGATACGGAATGCAGGCTCGAGGTCAGCCAGCACGGAAGGCACGAAAAATATCTCGAACGCTTCAACGTCGCGAAGAGAACTGTGTGGCAATGGCGAGCCGATTATCCGGGTATTCAGATCAAGATTCGCCAATCGCATCGGGGTTGGATGCGACAGTACCGGGTCGAAGACGGCAAGCCGATGCCGTTCGACTCCAAACCGGATGAGTCCTACCGAGTCTGCATGCAAAAGACCTGCACTCAGCTGTTCCGAAATTGCTTGTGGAAATGTCCCGCGCTCGCCTACCACGCCTTGATGGAAGAACGCCTAAAACTCGAAAGCACTCCTGCGTGGCAACTCTTCCGAGATTACAAGGCATGCCCCGCAGTCGCGAGTGATGACGAACTGCAACGTTTCGCCGAAACCAAAGCGATCCCTCAATGCGGACTGTGCCCAAGCAACCGTGTCCCGTTCAAACATCCCGATCCCCTGAAACGGAGTGCCCTGCGATGACCCCGAACGATTCGTTCGAACCTGAGATGCCGCCACCACCTTTCATACCGCCGTTCGATCCACCGGGCAGCGAACCGCCGTATGTGCCTCCCCACTCAGATCCACCCGAAGGATCCAGCACCGACGATGACCCATCCAGTCTCGGCCCACGCCCTGACTGGTGGCCCGAGGATTAGCCGTGGCCGCCCGAACCCGAAGAGCCGACGGTCATTGAAGCCTATCCCCCAATTCACACGTGGCCGCGACTGCCGCCCAATCACCCATACCACGTCCCACCCGGTTTCTCCGCGCCGGACGATCTGCCGCCAGGTCACCCCGGCGAATATTACCCAGACATGCCCCCGGATCCGGTCATTTATCCAGTTGAAACAAGCGACGATGATGAATCGACGAGCGGATCATCGCATAGTTGATGAGTACAAACGCGGGAGCGAATTCGTTTGACTTCCGTGCGGTTCGTGGCAAAGTTATTTCTAGACGTATGAAATAATCTCGTAGCCGAGCGCATCTAGT
>CAYUGI010000198.1:0-12920 GCA_964444105.1 uncultured Pirellulaceae bacterium | reverse complement strand
ACTGGCGTCCGAGGCTATTGCATGCCGTCCCTTCGGGACTAAAAGACACCGTCGCAACCTCTTGTCATCATTACCTTTTTAGCAGTCCAGCCGAGGGGCTATTCTTCGATTGGTGTTTCTTTTTTGCCGTCGCGAAGGTACGGTTTCCGCGTCTGCTTACCTTTGGCCGCTTCGAAGGGGCGAACCCAGATGTTGCGAAAACGCACGGGGTTCCCGTGGTCTTGAAGCACAATGGGGCCCTCCGGCGAATGAGCGTTGTACTCAGGCGGTCGCGTGAACGGGTTATCGCCCTTGAGCTGGAAGTGGTTCAAGATGAGCACGCCGTTGTGGACCGCCGTGATGAACGCGGGGGATTTTAGCGACCCGTCGTCGTCAAATCGCGGGGCGGTCCAGAATATGTCATACGTGTTCCACTGGCCGGGTTTTCGCATCGCGTTGACCGCTGGCGGCGTCTGTTTGTAGATCGCACCGGCTTGTCCGTCGTGGTAGGTCTCGTTTTCGTAGGAATCGAGAATCTGCAGTTCGTAAAGGCCCATCATGAAGACACCACTATTGCCACGACCTTGGCCCGTTTTCTTCACACCCGTTGGCGAGGACCACTCGATGTGAAGTTGGCAATCACCAAACTTTTCCTTGGTTCTGATTTTACCTGTTCCCACCACCATGCAGTCTTCTTGGACCGTCCACATTTTCGGCTCTTTCTTAGCCCTTTCTTTTTCATTTTTGAGCATCTCCCAGGCAGACAAGTCCGCGCCGTCGAATAGCACCGTTGCATCCGAAGGCGGGCGGCTATTCGTTTCTCCTGGTGTTACGACGGCAGGTGGCTCCCAAGTGATGCCGTTGAGATACTCTTCGGCAAAGGCGTTGACGACGGGAAAGAGAAATGTCGCTAGGCAGCAGCCAGCAATCGATTTGAGTGACATCGCGTTCTCTGGTCGGTTCATGAGCGTGGAATAGTTGGGAGTGGGTATGGAAGGAATCGCAAGGATGATACTTTATCCCGCACCGTCTGTTTGAGTTTTGTTAACGAAGATGTTTCGTTCTGTTTGAAAATTCCGTATCGATTTGAAGCATGGATTCCACCGACCCGAAATCGCCTGAAGTGGCTCCAAGTTTAGCGCTTGTTCGCACCGACCTTGCCAACGAGCGAACCCTGCTGGCTTATGGACGCACAGCGTTGATGGTCGGTGCAACGGGAGTCTCTTTGCTTAAATTGTTTGGGCAAGCTCCTCTGCCGTTGATTGCGGGCTGGTGTTTTGTGATCACAAGTCTGTTGATTGCCGGAATTGGCGTGACGCGATTTCATCGGCTGCGCAAGCGACTGCGATCATAGAACGATCCATTAAGTCAGCGTGAAATAGCAGATCGCTGAAACAACGACGACTCCCAACAGATTCAGCACCAGGCCTTCTCTCGCCATCTGCTTGACCGTGATTTGGTCGCTGCTAAAAACGATTGCGTTGGTTGGCGTTGCGACGGGCAGCATGAATGCAAACGAGCAACTGATCGTGGCTGGAATCATGATCAGCTTTGGATCAATGTCCGCTGCGATTGCCGATGCACCCAGTATCGGCAGCAGCAGTGTCGCAGTCGCCGTATTGCTGGTCACTTCGGTCAGGAACGTCACCGCGAGACAGATTCCTAGGATCATGATGATCACGGGAACGCTGGATAGGACGGTAAGCGATCCTGCGATCATCGCACTGAGTCCTGATTCGCTAAACGCTTTTGCGATCGCGATTCCGCCGCCGTAGAGAATGAGGACGCCCCAGGGTATTTTCGACGCTGATTCCCACGTCATCAGTGTTTCGCCTTTTCCGTTGGGAATCAAATGCATGGCGACGACAGCAAGCAAGGCAACACTGGCATCGTTCGCTCCGGGCATAGAAAGCCATTCGCTCCAACCTCCCAGCGGACCCTTGCGAGTCATCCAAAGGACGGCGGTCATTGCAAAGACAATCAGCGTGCGAGCTTCCTCGCTGCGCCAGCTTCCTGCGCTGGGCAGAATCAGCGTGGTTTGGTCTTTCAAACTGCGGGTTAACCAAAGGGCTGCCAACGGTAACATGACCACAACGATTGGCAGGGTCCAGATCATCCACTGTGCAAAGGTCGGTTCGGTCCCGCCCGCTTTGACATAGTTGTCGAAGAACAGCAGGTTGGGCGGCGTTCCGATCGGGGTGGCAATGCCGCCAATGCTTGCTGCGTAGGCCACGCCCAAAAGCAAGCATCCGTAGAAGCGTCGGTCCGAAGATTTCTCTGCGACTGCAGCAACGATGGGTAGCAGCATCAGCGCAGTCGCTGTATTGGATATCCACATGCTCAAGAACGCTGACGCAAACATGAATCCAAAAACGATTCCGCGTCCTCCGCCTCGACGACCGAAAAGTGCCACCATGCCCAGCGCCAGTCGTCGATGCGCCCCGCTGCGCTGCATGGCAGTCGAGAGCATGAAGCCGCCCATCATCAGCAAGACAAGTTTGTCACCATACGCCTGGCCAACTTGTTTGGCGTCCAGCACGCCGACTAGCGGGAAAATCGCCAGCGGAATTAAGCTTGTCGCGGGAATTGGGATCGGTTCAAAGATCCACCAGACCGAACAAAGGCAAATCACAAACGCTGTCCACGCGATCGCTGCGGATTGGCCATCCAGGTGAAGCAATGCAGCGACCGTAGCAGCGAAGAGAGGTCCCGCGAGTAAGGCGATGCGACGAATGAGAACCGGTCCACCGTTTTCATTCGCGAATTCGTCGCTTCCGTCAGTTGCCATTTGACCGCCTGAGACAAGAAAAGATCGACACTTCTCGTGAACAGCACCAGAATTTCACTCTCCCGCTTACGGGAGAGTCGAGCCTTAGCGAGGAGAGGGTGTCCGTGCAAAGAAGCCCTCCCCGGCCGCTACTGCGTCCGACCCACCCGCAAGCGGGAAGGTGAATTTGAACCCCGGGTGGTATTAAAATTCGACATCAGATGATCGTGCAAGCCACGGAAAAGTGATTTGAAAAATCAAGCCTCAGAGCCGTAAGGCCGTGTGCTGATAACGCCTTCGCTGGGGCTGCTGGCTGTGCCATAAAGTCGCTTGGGAATTCGCCCCGCGAGATAGGCTGCGCGCCCAGCAATCGTGGCGTGTTTCATTGCTGTCGCCATTCGTACAGGATCACGAGCATGAGCAATCGCCGTGTTCAGCAAGACACCGTCAGCGCCTAGCTCAAATGCTTCGCTAACGTCACTTGCCGTTCCCACACCTGCATCGACGATGACCGGGTAGTCTGGATCACCTTCTTTGAGGTACTCAAAAATGATTCGCAAGTTATTGGTGTTCAGTAGGCCTTGTCCGCTTCCAATCGGGCTTCCTGCTGGCATCACGCTGGCAGCACCCGCTTCTTTCAACCGCCGCGCTGTAACAGGGCAATCGCTGGTGTAGCAAAGGACTTGAAAGCCATCGTCGGCCAGCGTCTTGCATGCAGCCACGGTTTCAGCCGGGTCGGGCAGGAGAGTTTTGCTGTCGCCGAGTACTTCCAGTTTGACCCAATCGGCACCCGGGTTGCCCAGCGTTCTGAGAATCTCACGCCCTAGTTTGGCGGCACGAACAGCATCAACCGCCGTGTAGCAGCCGGCTGTGTTTGGCAGCAGCGTGTAACGATCCAGGTCGATGAAATCCAAGATGTTCTGCCCAGTGCGGTCGTACAGCCGTTCGCGTCTAACAGCCACGGTAACGCAGTCACTGCCCGATGCGTCCAGCGAATCACGCATCTGCTCCATCGTGTCGTAGCGACCGGTGCCGACAATCAATCGGCTTGCCAAAGTGTGACCGCCAACGACAAGTGGTTTGTCGTCTCGCGTCGATTCGGTAGTGCTGACTTCGGTAGACAATGCGGGTTCTCATGAAGGTGACGCGTTGAAGCTGTCGGTTGACGAGCTTCACTCTCCCAGGAGGAGAGCAAAATGCGGTACAGAGGTAAATCGCACGGGGTAAATCGCACGGGGCAAATCGCACGGGGCAAATCGCACCGGGCATCCCTCACCCGCCGCCGACCAAAGTAACGACTTCGACATCATCGCCAGTGTCAATCATCTTCGCGGTGTACTCTTCACGCGGTACCACGTCCTCGTTGACTTCGACCGCCAAGTAATTTGGCGGAACCTCGACGGTGTCCAATAATCGTTCGACTGTCATTGGCTCGTCGATCTCTACCGGTTTTCCGTTGACGGTGATTTGAATCATTGATCACTCGCCTTCGTCAAACGCGGCATCGAAGGCGATATTGCTGGGTGAAAAATCCAGTTTCTTCGTGAATTCGCAGGCTTCACGAGCACCGAAGGTTCGTTCCATTCCGCTGTCTTCCCATTCGATCGAAAGCGGTCCTTGGTATTCGATCACGTTCAAAGCACGAATGATCTCCTCGAAATTCACGCCACCACGCCCTGGGCTGCGGAAGTCCCAGCCGCGACGCGGATCGCCAAAGTTCAAGTGACTTGCGTTGATGCCGCTTCGTCCGTCCAGTGTTACGATCGCGTCCTTGATGTGAACGTGGTAGATCCGGTCCGGAAAGGCGCGGATGAATTCAACTGGATCGATGCCTTGCCAAATCAAGTGACTTGGGTCGAAGTTGAAACCGAATTCAGGGCGATGATCGAGTGCCTCGAGTGCGCGTTGTGCGGTATGGATGTCAAACGCGATTTCGGTCGGGTGAACTTCCAATGCAAATCGGACACCGCACTCGCCGAATACATCCAAAATGGGGTTGAATCGATCGGCTAAGAGCTGGAACCCGTCGTCGATCATGCTGGGAGGTACGGGCGGGAAAGAGTAGAGCAAGTGCCAGATGCTACTGCCGGTGAAACCATTGACGACGCCGACGCCAAATTTCTGGGCCGCCCTCGCAGTGTTCTTCAGTTCTTCGGCAGCTCGCTCGTTTACGCCTGCGGGATCGCCATCGCCCCAGATGTAATCAGGCAGGATGGCTTGGTGCCGTTCGTCAATCTTGTCCAGCACGGCTTGGCCGGCTAGGTGCGCGCTAATGGCATGGCATTGCAAGCCAGCGTCATCGAGTAGCTGACGTTTGTTGTCGCAGTAGTCGTCTTCGGCGATCGCTTTATCAACCTCGAAGTGGTCGCCCCAGCAGGCCAGTTCGATTCCGTCGTATCCAAAGTCAGCCGTCATCCGTGCCATTTCGGCAATCGGCAAATCGGCCCATTGGCCGGTGAAAAGAGTGACGGGACGTGCCATGGAAAACTCCGAACAAAAACGCGGCGAGAATCAAATGAAAACAGCCCGCCATTGTGCGTTTGGAAGCTTCTATCCGCAACCAACCTGGGTGTCGTTTGACCCGGTTATGTCAAGGAAATACGACATTTGGGTGCCAATTGCCCGCCGGAGCGACGTCGATCCGGCTGACATTGACTGTGACGAAAGATTTAACGCGCCGATTCGCGGTCGCTCGGTTGTCTTTCAGGTGGTTTGAGAAGCACTTCAAACGTCTACGCCAACGACTCAAAAGCCAGACGTCTGCTCTGAGCGTCGACTTGCGTTCGCAACTGCTCGACCGAACGACGAGCTTCAGACATCTCGTTTTGAAAATCCATTTGTTGAAGTCGGAATTTTCGCTCACGCAAATCCTGCTGTGCATACGCCGCGTTGAGGTGGGCTTCGCGCGCGTCTAATCCAGTCGCCCAGAGTTGCAGCCGTCGTATCAGTTCATCTGCATGTAGTCGTAGCCAAGCGTCACGGTCGATCGAGGAGGCTTCGTGCTGATCGTGAGTTGGCTGATTGTGAGTCGGCTGATCGTGAGGTAGCTGATTGACTTCGACAGCATTTGGAGGACTTACATGAGCCGTATCGATGCGCTGGGTTTGGATCGCCACGGGCCGCTCGGCTGTGTCGTCAACACAAACTTGGGGCGCTGGCATATTTGAAGATTGCCTGTGGCGATACGTCAATTTGCGTTTGCGCACAGTGCTGAGAGGGTTTGCAGGTCCAAGCGACGCGGCCGTGGAAGCCGTGGAGTCGCCGCGTTTGACATCAAGATCAGTAGGCGTGTCGGGCATCGATACGATCAGGACTTCGGGGGGAGACGGCGGTGGATCTGGCGTGGCGGAGTTTTCGCCATGGTGGCGATAATTCGTCCGGCATAAACCAAGCTTTGGTGGTATCGACTAAAATGTTGGTGACGCTCTAGGCTTAGCGTCTGTGCCGATACGATGATTAGCCAAACTTGACGGATCGCAACGACTGTGACATTCATTCGCTCCTGGAATGGTCTCACTTCTGGCGATTCACATCAGCACTGCCATCTCAAGCTACTGCCATCTTGAATTTTCACGAGGGAAAAACATGAATCGATTGTTCTGTACGACGACTGTGTTCGTCACGTTGTTCACGACCCTGTTCGTGTTTTCGATGGCTCCCTGTTTGCTGGCACAAGATGCTGGTGCGCAGGCGGCTCCGGCCGATGCTGAACCGATCCCGTTGAACAAGCGAATCGACCAAGCGGCGACGCGTGGCATCACGTTTTTGAAAAATCGCGGCCAAGCACCCGATGGCTCATTCAGCAGTGAAACCGGTGTCGCCGTCACAGCGCTCTGCGTTCGCGCGATGTTGGAACATCAGCCCAAGTCCGTCGATACTCCAGCGATTCAGAAAGCGCTGAAATTCATCGAGTCGAAAATGCAGGGCGATGGAGGCATCTACAACAATGGATCGCTCTACCGAAATTACGAGACTTCGGTTGCTGTGGGCGCGCTGTTGAAGGCCAATCAAGATGGCCGCTACGAAAGTGAGCTTAAGAAAGCCGAGCTGTTTTTGAAAGAGATTCAATGGGACGAGGGCGAAGGAATCGAAACGTCCGACACGGCATTTGGTGGCAGCGGCTACGGCAAGCACAAACGCCCCGACTTGTCTAACACCGCGTTTACGGTCGAAGCGCTCAAGGAACTTGGCAACGATCCGGATGACGAAGCGATTCAAAACGCTTTGAAGTTTGTGCTGCGAACTCAGAATTTGGCCAACAAAGGCAACGATACCAAGCACGCGGACAAGGTCGGTGATGGTGGGTTTTACTACACGCCTGCCGCGGGCGGATCCAGTCAAGCCGGCGTGGACGATGGCGGTGGACTTCGCAGTTACGGCTCGATGACTTACGCGGGTTTGAAAAGCATGATTTACGCCGGCCTCACCGCAGAAGACCCACGCGTTGAAGCGGCGATGACGTTTATTCAAAACAACTATTCGCTGGAAGAAAATCCGGGCATGGGAAAAGCCGGCTTGTTCTACTACTACCACACGTTCGCCAAGGCGCTCGACGCGGCGAAAATTGAAGTTCTCGATGACAAGGACGGCAATCCGCATCCTTGGCGAGATGAGTTGACGACGCACTTGTTGTCCAAGCAGCAGTCCGATGGCGCATGGGTCAACGAAGCCAATGATCGCTGGATGGAGGGTGACCGCCAGTTGGTTACTGCTTACGCCTTGTTGGCGCTGTCGCATTGCCGTGAGTAATAGCCTCATTTGGTTGGTCTAGCGGCATAGTGACTACACCGCACGCAAGATACACCGCACACGAGATACACTGCACACTGGATACACTGCACACTGGATACACTGCACACTGGATCGGACGATTGGGGTAGACTTGGGGAACTCTCGGGCTCGCGATCAATTGCTTCGCGAGAACGCTTTCCGATTCCGTTCCCTTCTGTCCAAACACGGTGTCCAAGATGTACCAGCGACGATCCATCGCGTCTCTTGCTGTCGTCTCTCTTCTTTGCACATCGCTTTTCGCGGCTGACGCGTCGAAAGTCGATTCGGAATCCCCGTCGGTCTGGGTCACCGGCATCACGCAAATGGGGGCGTCGGGACAGTTCGTAGCCGCGACCGCCAACGGGCTTCTGTTGCGGGAATCGACCGTGACTTCGTTCGACGCAAATGACCCGTCGAAGTTGACCGATCTCTACAAGCACCCTGCCGCTGCCTGGTGTGTTGATTCCTCATCCGATGGGAAGACGGTCGCCAGTGTGGACTACCGTGGCAACCTTGTGACCTACGACGTGGCAGCGAAAGAGCCAACAACTCATGAAGGCGCATTCGAGCGTTGGTGCCAGGCCATGGTTTTTTCGCCGGACGACAAACAGGTTGTTGGCGGAAACGAAGCGGGCAAATTAATTGTTTGGGACATTGCTGGGGCAAAAGTAAACAAGTCGTCCGAAGTGGACTCACATGCAATCACTGGCCTCGCGTTCTCCAATGACGGCAAGCAACTGGCTGCCAGCGATGGCGCCGGGCATGTTCACTTGCTCCAGTGGCCCAGTTTGAAAGAGATCGGGAAGATCGAAGTCGGCGAAGAAACGGTCTGGTGTGTCGCATTCACGCAGGATGATAAGCAGCTTTACTGTGGCAGCAGTGATCGCAATCTTTATCGCTGCGACGCAAAACCAGACGCCAAGCCAGTCAGTGTCGCGAAGGGAAAAGACTGGATCACGCGGATCGCGATTTCTAGCGGCGGACAAGTGGCGGCTTCGGAAGTCGGTGGTCGATTGCATTTTCCATCGTCGGGCAGAACCGATTCGATGGAGGCAGAAAGTGGTGTGTGGGCGTTGTGCTGGAACGGTGATGGTCAGCTATTCGCCGGCACGCGGAAACACGGTTTGGTCACGGCAGGTCAAAGCTGGAAATGGACGGAGCCAAAACCAGCTGATGAGAGGCCAGCTGATAAAAAGCCAGCTGATGAGAAACCCGCCGACGAAAAGCCTGAGATGAAGACTGCCGAGGACGCCGATGAAGAGAATGCGGTCGCTGCGAAGCCCAAGGAGTCAAAGCGTCAAAAACCGAAGGTTGACGCTAAGAAGACTGAGGAATCTGCGTCCGGCCAAGAGAAAAAGGACGCTGCAAAGTGACTCAGCAAGTCGCTGCTGATTCCCCCGAGGACGCCAAACCGCGTTCGCTTGAGTACGTCGTCCGATGCGGAACGATGCGGATTCTTTGCGTCATGAAAGCTCGCGAAGAGTTTCGCTACCTGGATGAAGTGGTCGTTCGCGGGGAACGCGGTACGGAGATTGGAACGGTACTGTGTGAAGCCACGTCAGCAACCGTTGACCAAATGGAAGAGCCGACGCATGGAAAAATTCTGCGACGATTAAGCGAGGACGATCAGGTTCAATGGCAGCACATACAGGATCAAGTCAGTCAGGATATGAAGGCGTGCCAGAAGCATGTCGATCATCTGAAGCTGGCGATGGAGTTGGTTGATGTCGAGCGGATTCTTGGCGGCGAACGACTGGTCGTCTATTACTTGGCCGAACAGCGTGTTGATTTTCGGCAATTGGTTCGCGATCTGGCAGGAGAGTTTCAGACGCGTATCGAGATGAAGCACATTGGCGTGCGGGATGAAGCGAAGTTGTTGGCGGATTACGGGGATTGTGGCCAGCCGATTTGCTGCGCGAATTTCCTCAGCAAAATGCCACCTGTTTCGATGAAAATGGCCAAGCTGCAAAAGGCAACTTTGGACCCCACCAAAATATCGGGCCGTTGTGGCCGACTAAAATGCTGTCTACGGTACGAGTTCGATACTTACCAAGAATTGGCTTCAGAACTGCCAACGGTCGGCAGCGAAATTTTGACCCGCGATGGCGCCGCGAAAGTACTCGGACACGATATCTTGTCCCAGCAGTTGATGGTCAAGACGGAGGATCATCGAAGAGTCCTGATTCACGCATCTGACGTGGTTCAGGTAACGAAAATGGCAATCGAACCTAGCTCGCCCAAACGTGGTGGATCCGACCGTGGTCGGCGAGACAACAAGAAGTAATACCTACGTGGACAACAACATGAGTTCGCCGTTGCAAGCGATGAAAGACCTGCTCAGCGAAGACACTCGTTACAAATTCGAGGCGTATCAGTTCGTACGTGAAGCGTTGCAGTACGCTCATGAACACATGGAAATACCTGATACCAGCACGGAGAAGATCGAAGTTCCGTTTGGGCAGCCTCAACCGCGACACTTGACCGGCCAGCAACTGTGTCATGCCTGCCGCGAGTATGCGCTGGATCAGTACGGGTTCCTGTCTCGCATGGTGCTGGCGCGATGGGGGATCGAATCGACCGGCGACTTGGGCGAGTTGGTCTACAATCTGATTCGCATCGAGCAAATGAAAAAGAGTGAATCCGACCGACGCGAGGACTTCAACGATGTCTACGATTTTCAAGAAGCGTTTGAGCCCAAGTTCGAGTTTACGCCAAAGTCAGACGACTAGCAGAGTTCGTGCAGGCAAGGAGAAGATCCCGCTTTGATCGACGGGTTAACGGAGATCAGATTTCCTCTCCCAAGTTCGAGGAGTACCGTTTTTGAAACTTCAAGTAATACACATAGCAGTCATTTTTGTTTGTCTGCCCTTTTGCATTGCCTCCGCTCAATCGCCTGCGATTGTCGAAGCCGAGAAGGAAGTCGTTTCCAACCGGCCCAGGCCCGTTGAAAAAGCACGCAAGTCTTACCTGGGTCGCGTCTTGGCCAAGCCAATGTCTCACTTGGGCGCACCGTGGCTGATCCGTGAAAATCGTGACGAGGAGGAGCGCGCTTCCGTTTCTTTCAAACAGTTGCGTCTGACCGAAGGGATGACGGTCTGCGATCTGGGCTGTGGAAATGGCTACTGGACGCTGCCGATGGGCCGTGATGTCGGCGAAACGGGCCGCGTCTTGGCGGTGGACATCCAAAGAGAAATGCTAAAGAAGTTACGTGTCCGGGCCGCGAAAGCCAAGCTGAATAACATCGAGCCGATCTTGGGGGATGTTGACGATCCCAATCTGCCCGATGGCGAGATTGACTTGCTGCTGATGGTGGACGTCTACCACGAATTTTCGCACCCCGAAACCATGTTATGGGCGATCCGTAATTCCCTTGCCCCCGAGGGTGTGGTCGCATTGCTGGAATATCGCGAAGAAGATCCCAAAGTGCCAATCAAGCCGCTGCACAAAATGTCCAAGCGACAAATCATGAAGGAGTACGAAGCGAACGGATTCAAGCTGGCTCGCGAATACAACGAGCTACCGTGGCAACATCTGATGTTCTTCGCACGCGACGATAGTCCCTTGGAGAAAATCCAACCCGTGCCGGCTTCCGAGGTGCTCGAAACGTTGAAGAAAAATAAAGCAGACACAGTCGGCGACGCAGAGTAGCAGGCACGCTCCGCCGTGCCGCCCGCTTGCACGCTCCGCCCGCTTGCACGCACTATGCGGATTGCCAGGGAAGTAGGCGGGCGGCACGGCGGAGCGTGCCTGCTACCATTTGCTCGGGCGTGGCTTGTTCACGTTTGTTGAACTACGACGAAGCTCCCTCGTCTGACTCATCGCCTGTCTGGGATCGGTCCCAAAACAGAAGCACAAATGCGACCATGACTACCAAAGCAAACAGTGCTGGCGCGTACCAAAATTTGGCATAGTCGATCACGTCGTCTGCACCGGTGCAGCTGCCAATCCACCAGCCAAACGCCTGAGCACCAATCCCCAGCCCTAGCCCTTGGGTGAGCAGGACGATCAGTGATTGGGCCTGACCGCGGACTTCCGGCTTGGCTTTGCGGTCGGTATAGATCATGCCCGTCACAAAGAAAAAGTCATAGCAGATGCCGTGTAAAAGGATCCCAAGAAAAATGGGTGCGGTCAGGAGTGGGCCTTCTTGGCCGAACGCGAGCCCCCACAATCCGTAGCGTGCGACCCAAGCAAACATGCCGATTGCCAGCATCCATTTCACTCCCAGCCTTGCGAAACAAAAAGGCATCACCAACATGAAAAAGATCTCGCTCATCTGACCAGTGCTCATTGCACCGGTTGTCGAACCGAACAGGGTGATCCCCTGCTCTTCTGCATACCCGTAACCGTTGGCATAGTAGCCCGCCAGGGGAATGCAGATCAGGAAAGACGCGATCGCGAAAACAAAAAACGCTTTGTCTTTCAGCATCGCCCACGCGTCGATGCCTAGGATCTTGCCAAAGGAAATCGGTTCGCCTTTGGCAGGAGGGGCTGTGCGTGGCAGCGTGAAACAGTACACGCCCAGAATGGCCGACGCGATTGCTGCGGCGCGAAATATGTTGGGTGAGTTATCCGAAAATTGCGTTGCCCCGTCTGCCCCGGTAAACGCTCGGGCGCCCCACATCGCCCAGTTGCCGACGATCCAGCCTATCGTTCCGAGGACTCGTACGACGGGGAACTCTTTTTCTCGATTCGCCAAATGCTTGAACGACAAACTTGCCGTCAATCCTAGCGTGGGCATGAAACAGAGCATGTACAACAGCAGCACAAAGATCATTGGGTGCGTGAATTGGCCGATGATCGTTTCAGGAGCACCGGCACTTGCCAGCGTGGGTGCGACCCACAGCAATGCGGCACCTACGATATTCAGCACTCCAAGTACTTTCTCAGTGTTGAAAAGCCGATCGACAACCAGCCCAATCGTCAGCGGAGCCAAGATCGCCGCGAGCGGGGCAACCGTATAGGCAGCGGCAATGTAGGAACCGCCTGCGCCGATTTCCTTCATGCCCGCTTCGCCCAAAAAACCGTTCATGGACACATACCAAGCACCCCAAACGAAGAACTGCAGAAACATCATCACTGCAAGCCGGGAGATCAGCACCGGAGAAGACTTTGCACTCGTCATCGAAAGACTTTCGAAAAAAGGTGGGCAACTCAGAGGCGTTACGATAATGCCATCAATCACCACCTGCAACTTGCCGGTTCACACGCCCAGGGCAAATCACTTTCTGAGGCTAGGGGACTTTGGTAACCCGACGCGTAAGTTTTGATGTTGCGCCAAAACGGAAGTAATCGTCTCTTGCACGACAAATCACGATTCAATGTCGTGTATTCACAATTCACTCTCCCTCCGGGCAACGCCGTAGCGGATTTCTAACCGGCGATCACCACATTTGTGAGCCGCTGG
>CAYUGI010000197.1:0-13050 GCA_964444105.1 uncultured Pirellulaceae bacterium | reverse complement strand
TCCGACCCTCCCGCGAGCGGGAGGGTAATGACTTGCGCAACATCAAACCTGGCGCTTCGCGTTAACGAACAATGTTGCATCTAGCCGACCGACTGAAAACCAAGTTCCGCCAAATGTGCGGCCGTCCGCTCAACCGTGAATCGGATCTGCTCTTCAGTGTGTTCGCTGGTTAAAAAGAATCGCAATCTTGCCGCCGATTCGTCCACCGCGGGATACAAGATCGGCTGCACGTTGATGCCGTCACTCTTCAAGCGATTGGACAACCGCAGTGCCACCATCGAATTACCCGTGATCACGGGCACGACCGGCGTGCCTTCGCTGTCACCGGTGTCCAACTCAGCCTCGCGGCAAAGTGACAAAAACAACTCGCTTCGTTGACGCAAGCGATCCACTCGCTGCGGTTCAGCTTCCAACGTCTTGATCGCAGCTAACGCCGCAGCCACTTGCGCCGGTGGCATCCCAACGCTGAAAACAAATCCCGGGGCGGTGTAACGCAGTAGCTCGATCAACGCATGCGAACCAGCGATGTATCCGCCACACGACGCGGCGGACTTGCTAAGCGTCCCCATCCAGATATCCACGTCTCGCGCGTCCATCTGGAAATGCTCGGCGATCCCGCGGCCGGTCGGCCCCATCGTTCCGAAACTATGAGCTTCATCGACCATCAACATCGCTTGATGCTTCTTCTTCACACGAACAAACTCGCGCACGTCTGCGAAATCACCGTCCATGCTGTAGACGCCTTCGACCACGATCAGCACGCGACGATACTGCCCGCGAATCTCCGCCAGCATCCGATCCAACGCTTCGTAGTCGTTGTGCGGAAACGGTCGGCGTCTCGCTCCGGACAGCAACGCACCCTGGACGATGCTGTTGTGCGAAAGTGCGTCGTGGACGATCAAGTCGCCAGCACCGACCAAATGGCCGATCGTCGTTTCGTTCGTCGCGTGACCACCGACCATCAAGATCGAATTGTCCACACCAATCCACTTTGCGATCTTGCGTTCCAGTTCGCCGTGGATTGGTTTTTCACCCGAAACCAAGCGGCTAGCCGACACGCTGGTGCCGTACTTTTCGACCGCCGCAGCAGCCGCACTGGTCACATCGGGGTGACCGCTGAGCCCCAAATAGTTGTAGCTAGCAAAGCTAATGAGTTCTTTGCCATCGACCACCGTGGTATCGCGAACGACGGCGTCGTGAACCGTGAAGTACGGATTGGGAACACCCGTGATCGCCATCTGCTGCATCGTTTCTTTCAGGCGACGATACTCCGCAAATTGCTCCACGCTGTCTTCTGGATCCACGGCCGGCTTGGGCGCGATCGAAGCCGCATCGCCATTGCGGCCAGCGACCCCGTTTCGACCGGCAGCGTTAAACTCTACGGGCAAGCCATTTTCCGCTGGCACACCATTCAGCAACGCCTCGGCGCGAGCTTCCCCGCCGGGCGGCAAGTAACGCTGTATCGCCAACGCGGTTTGACCAATCGTCTCGATCTCGTCCAGCACCTGCTCCGGGAATCGACCGCCGAAGGTGCGTTCCAAGTTCCGCGCGATTTCCAATCGCTCCAACGAATCCAGGCCTAGATCCAGAACGATATTGGTGTTCAGTTTCAGACCACCCGCAGCACGCTCGCCGGCGATCGCGTTGACGTGGTGTTTGATCGCCGCAACGACGGACGTGTTCACATCTTCGTCGGCAATCTGTCCGGTTCGTCCGCCGGCCGCCGCCGCTTGCATCATCGGTGCCGCGTCACCACCGACGCGAGCCCCCGCGGATTCTTCCCACCGCACCCACTTGGCGACCAATTTCAAATCGCCGTCGCGAACCGCGTGAAGGCAAGCGTGACGCTGGATCTTGCCACTACTGGTCTTCGGCACGCTACTGTTGCGCACCAAGTACAACGCATCGGGTGGCAATTCATGCTCGGCCGTCACCGCACGACGGATTGCTTGCAAATGCGAATCCCAGTCCACATTTCGTAACCGTACCGTTTCGGCGACGATTGCCAACTGTTCGCGTCCATCGTGCTCCATCGCGAACGCACCGACAGCGCCGGCTTGAACAATGTCGCTGGAACGTTCGACCGTTTCTTCGATGTCCTGCGGGTAACGGTTCACGCCGCGGACGATGATCATGTCCTTCAATCGGCCTGAAATGTACAGCTGACTGTCATACAAGAAACCCAAGTCGCCTGTTCGCAAATACGGGCCGTCGCCTGACACCGTGTGAGCATCAAACGTCCGCTCCGTCGCTTGCTGTCGCTGGTAGTAGCCACCACCGACCGAAGGACTCTGCACCCAAATCTCGCCGATGCGATCATCCGCCAGTGGTTTTCGCGTGTCCGGGTCAACGATGATGACCTTCTCTTCCGGCAAAACACGACCACAACCAACCAATCCGCGCGCCGACTCGTGGTTCGCTGGAACCGGCAACACGATCTTCTCGTCCAACATCGGCCCATCGAAAGTCGTCGTCACCGGCCGCGTCTCTTTCGGCCCGCCGGTGACCAACAAGGTCGTCTCGGCCATCCCGTAACACGGCAAAAACGCGCTTCGCCGGAACCCATTGGATTCAAACCGCTTCGCGAACTCATTCATCGTGTTCACGCGAATCGGCTCGGCACCGTTGAACGCAATCTCCAACGACGACAGATCCACGCCCTCAAGCTCTTCTTCGTCGATCTTGTCCACGCACAACTGGAACGCAAAGTTTGGTCCGCCGCTAATCGTGACGTCGTAATTCGATATCCCCTGCAGCCAACGCGATGGCCGTTGCAGAAACGTCATCGGGCTCATCATCACGTTGACGCGGCCCATGAAAAGCGGCATCAAAATTCCGCCGACCAACCCCATGTCGTGGTACGTCGGCAACCAAGTCATCCCGACAATCGGCTTCTCGGGCTGGAATGCTTGCAAAATCAATTTGCTGTTCGCGATCAAATTGCCCTGCGTCAGCATGACCCCTTTGGGCGAACCGGTACTGCCCGACGTGTACTGTAGTACGCCCAGCGAGCTGCTGGCAATTTTCGGCATCTTCCAACGATCTGCGTCGCGCGTCGCGGGATCATCTGTTCCCAAGATCTGCACACCAACCAAGTCTTCGTGCCAGCGGTCGCCGGTCAATTGTTCGACGACACTTCGAGTCGTCAGAGCCCAACGCGCGTTGGCGTCCACCACGATGCTACGAATCCGTGATGCTTTGCGATTTCGCCTTGGTGGATACGCCGGAACCGCGATCGCTCCCGCGGCATGACAGGCAAAGAACCCGACGATGAAATCCAAGCCAGGCGGATACAACAACAGCACGCGGTCCCCGGTACGGATCCGGCAACGGCCCTGCAAGTACCCGGCCAGCGCGCGCACCTCGTTCCACAGTTCCGCGTAGGTGTAGCGTTCTTCGACGGATTCAACGTCCGTAAAACAGAACGCAAGATCGTCCGGACGACACTCAGCCCAATGCTGTAGGATCGAAACGTAGTGATCTTCCGGAGGAAGGTGTTTATCAAAAAAGAACTGCTGCAAGTCCACGGAGGCAACTGCACCTGGGAGGGTTTCTAGGGTGACAACGATCTCGGCCCGCACTCGCGTACTGGCGACAGCTTCAAACCGAGTTCATGTCGAACGTCGTACGTGAATCGTTTGGCTTTGCCGTCGGATCGGACCACAACTGGGCAACGTCGCTTGACCAATCTTTTTGGCAGCAAAACAGGATACACGCAATGCAGTAGGATAACGTCATTCCTTCAGGAGTCACCTCGCCACGACAATCTGTATTGCCGAAAAAGTCTTCGCCGTCAGTTTACTTTGCCAGGCAAGTTTCAGGCGAAGCGGACTGGCAGGGCTGAATGACGGTTTGTCCCGGTTTCGTGTTTGGTATTGTCTCTGTGCGGTAACTGTCCAATGCTCCCCCTTTTAACACCCTTTTCGGTGCCTTTTTTGCCATGTCGCCCACTCGCAGCACCCGCCTCCAAAGCACCGATAGCCAGAAATCTCCTGCGGACTCGTCCCAGGAATCTGCTCAGGCCTCCTCGCAACAACAGGGCGAGTTTTCCTCGAATAAAATTGCCCAACCAGCAGACCTTCCCCCCTCCAGCGGCAATCAACCCGTCAGCGATGCGGTTCCCAGCAACATTCAGGCTAGCGGTAATAAGACTGGCACCATTCAGACAGATTTCTTCGGCCAGCCGCCCGCGCTGATCGACCGCGTCGTGAATTTGATGGCACCGGACGGAAATATTCTCCTGGGCACGTCTTGGGAAGACGCCTGTACGGCCGTCGCCAGTGGAGACGCCGAAGCGGTGGGCCAGATTCGTGGACAATTCGCAATCTGTCAGCAGTCCGGCAAAACGATCCGCATGGCGCGATCGATTGGCCGCCCGATGCGGTATTTCTTGGCGAAACGCGCCGAAGGCCCTGCATTGATCATTGCCGAACGGATCGACGAAATCCGCGAGCAGCTTGATCGCGAAGGACTGAGCGACCAGTTCAATCCAGCCTACACCCGCATGGTCCCCGCTCATCATATTCTGGAATTGCAACTCGTCGGCTGCCCCGATCCCAACCCCAAACTCACTCGGTACTTTGCCCCGCCGCGAAACCGCTTGACCGCCGACATTGATCAAATCGGCCAGCAATACATTGGCCGGTTCGCCGAAGTCTGCGACGCATGGCTCGACCAACTCGCAGACGACGCGCCAATCGGTGTCCTTTTCAGCGGAGGCATCGATAGCGGCAGCGTGGTCGTCGTGTTGGACTTCCTGCTTCGCCGCCGCGGACAATCGTCCGCACGCCTCAAAGCCTTCACCCTGAATGTTGTTGCGTCAGTTCCCGTTGTTTCGTCAGGCTCTGACGGAACGCACCAACAAAAAATCACCCAAGTCTCGTCAAGCCCCGACGAAACAACGTCTCACCCGACCGACGCCATCCAAGCACGCGAGTTCCTAAAATCCGTCAACTTGGAGATGATTCACGAAATCATCGACGTCCCGCTTTCGCAAATCTCTTGGGCCGACGCGATCAAAGTCATCGAAGACTACAAACCGCTGGACGTGCAATCCGCCACGATGGGATTGGCAACCCTCAAAGAAATCCGTCGTCGCTACCCGGACTGGAAATACATGATCGACGGTGACGGCGGCGATGAAAACTTGAAGGACTACCCAATCGAAGAAAACCCGGAGCTAACCGTTCGCAGTGTTTTGGGCAACCGAATGCTGTACCAGGAAGGCTGGGGCGTGGACGCCGTCAAGCACTCCTTGACCTACAGCGGAGGCCAGAGCCGTGGCCACGTTCGAACGAGCGCACCGGCCACGCAATTGGGATTCAGTGGATTTAGCCCTTACGCCACCACGGAAGTCATCAAGATCGCCGAAGCGATTCCCTTTGTTGAATTAACCAATTGGGATCACGAAAAACTCTACCAACTCAAAGGTCAGATCGTGGCCGCAGGTGTCCAAGCGATCACGGGGATCGAGATGCCGATTTACGAAAAAAAGCGATTTCAGCAAGGAGCAGCCAGTAGCCAATCCTTCTCCCAGCTTTTCCCCGCCGGCGATCGCCCCTACCGAGACAAATTTGCCGAGTTGTTTCCGACGTCATAAACACACTTGCCTTCTGTTGGCTCGACTCTCCCCATTTTGTGAGCCGCTGGCCGTGACGGCCACGGGCCTTGTTTGCAAAACCGATTGACGAAATGCCCGGCCGCTCACGCGTCACGGCTCACAACAATCCGCTGCGGCAATAGGCAATGGTGATTCGCCCGACGCTCTCCGGCTCAAACCTTGCATTTTTTTCCACCCCCTAGGTAGATTCAAACGCCAATCCGTTGATAATGTGTGCCAGCAAAGCAGCACGCTTCGTCGCATCCGCACACCTTTTTTGTCACTTCAGAGCATGACTTCGCACCTCAGTCCGGCAAACAACGATCGCTGCCCGCACTGCGAAGGCGAAGTGAAATCCGACCCGGTCGACATCTTCGGTGACAAACCCTGCCCGAATTGCGACAAACGATTGTGGTTTCTCACCGCCGCCGATTCTGCCCGCTTCTTTGACTATGACGCCGCGGTCGATCTACGCAAACAAGCGGTCGATATCATCGCGGAGCGGTTCAATTTGGACGTCAAAGAACTCGCCGAAAACCCCAAGCTACTCCAAGAACTCGACACCGACTCTTTGGAAGCTCTCGAACTGATCATGGATCTCGAAGAGCAACTCGGACTGGTCTAAGCCAACAAGGCCTTACTCGCCGCCGCCTCATCCAGCACGTAAGTCACGTCTGCATGGGTTTGCAAGAAAGACGCGGGGTGCGCGGGACTGACGTCGCCAGAAATGGCATCACGTACTGCGTCCGCTTTGCCTGCACCCATTGCAAGTAGCACGATTGATTTGGCTTCCAGGATCGTGCCGATTCCCATCGTGATCGCTTGCTTGGGCACGTCGTGGATCGATTTAAAGAACCGCGCGTTGCTTTGAATCGTCTTCTGGGTCAAGTCAACCTGCCGCGTGCGACTGTCACGCGACGACCCGGGTTCGTTGAATGCGATGTGACCATTGACGCCGATACCTAGAAGTTGCAAATCGATGCCTCCGCTATCCGCGATCAGCCGTTCGTACGTTTCTGCCTGCTTCGCTATGTTTTCTGCCTGCTTCGCTATTTCACTCGTTGTGCCATTTGGCAGATGCGTCTTTCGTGGATCAAGGTTCACGAGGTCAAACAACTGTTTCCGCATAAACTGCCGGTAGCTTTGGGGATGATCGCCAGCCAATCCCACGTACTCGTCCAAATTGAATGTCGTTGCGTCTGCAAAATCCAAATTGCCGGCCAGATGCATCTTTACCAGCAAGGCGTACATGGCGACCGGAGTTCCGCCCGTTGCAAGCCCTAGCGTTACGTTCGGTTTGTTTCGGATCGCAGTAGCCAACAGGTCCGCGGCGTGCATCGACGCCTGATCTGCGTTGCCGCAAACAACAATCTTGGGGGGTGACAAAGCTTGCATCAGGCGATGTCCTTTTCCGTTGCATCGACCGCTTCCAGCACGACTTCCGCCCAATTCGCCGAGTGCCTGTCCGCCGAGTGATTGATTTTCTTTCTTAACAGGGAACGCAAATCAGGTCGCACAAAAACACGCACACGCTTTACTTGGTTGTCAAATTGCTGATTCGCAAGTGCTGATGCGACAGGAGAAACATCGCCCAGCGTCATCGCTCGACCATTAGCCGACAATACATCTACATTGATGTCCACTTCAAGCTTCGCTGGCGGCGCGTCGATCAGAACGTCGGCGGCATGGATGGCCACATCAAATCGCTGCGACAAAATTTCCGCCAGTCGTTCGGCGCACGCGACCAACCACCAGTACGGGCGACGTGCAATTCGTCGGTGAACTTCAAACTCGTTCTGATCCGACAACGAACCCCGGTTCGCATTGGAGATTTGGACGGCGCTAAACTCAGCAACGCGTTTAAACAGCTTCCGCCTCGGCCCAAACAATCCATCGACAAGCGTTTCGGCCATCGATCCCTCGCTTGCTCGGACAACAGCGGCAATCCACTGTGGATCGGTCATTCCCAGCGACGCTTGCAAATCAAATCGGTTTTGCATCAAGAAGACTGCACGCTGCAGCATCGCCGTTGCCGATCGGACCGCGTGGTGCCAATAGACTTCGCTGAACATGACGTACCTCGCGAACACCATCATCTCGGCAGCCGTCCGGCCTTTTTCACCAACGGCCAGTTGTCCCTTCTGCGGGTGAACACAGATCGAAGCAATCAGGCGTCCAGCGTCAAAGTTGTTTCCGTACGGAACACCGGCGTGCAAGCTGTCCCGCTGCAGATAGTCCAGCTTGTCGATGTCGATCGGACCGCTCAAGCAACTTGCCAAGAACGTGACGACCGCCAAATCGGTGGTCGGCTCCAGCAACTGCAACACGTTGTCAATCGTCGTGTTCCATTGCTCGTCAATGCAATCAGCCACTTCTGACTTTCGTAGCCAATGCCCCACTCGTGATTCGTGTTCGGCAAGACCTTCCAGTCGCATGTCTTCGATTGGGTGGCAAAACGGCCAGTGACCAATGTCGTGTACCAACGCCGCCAACACAAACGCTTCTTGCCAAGCCGGATCGACCAACTGCTCGAACGCAGTGTCGCCATGGAACCTTGAAAGAAGCCGCAGAGCATTGTGATAGACGCCCAAAGAATGTTCCAAGCGACTATGGGTCGCGCCGGGATAGACCAGCGACACCATGCCCAATTGGCTGATCGATGACAGCCGATGCATCGGGGCACTGTCGATGATTCGGCGAACGCGGGGCGAAAGTGGAACACCATCGCTGGGCGGGATGCGAATCAATCCGCTTGCCTGGTTCAGTGAAGCGACTTCGGGCAGCATCAGGCGCAGTAGCCTCGAAAACGATTGAATTCCAAAGAGGATTTTTCAGACTTCACTCTCCCCTCGGGAGAGTCGGACGCAGTAGCGGGCGGTGAGGGCAATGCGTGCTGAAAAACACTGATGTCGGCCACCTGGATCCGCCCTCTCCTTGCCAAGGCTCGACTCTCCCAAGAGGAAAGTGAAATTCGATTTCCGGGGCAGTCGATAGCTAGTGAGAATTCGGCACGTTGTTTTGTTGCCTCGATCGACATCGTCAGATTTGACTGCGCTTCCTCGATCGAACGAAGGCGATCGTCTGATTTTGTCGGCTCACCAGCCAGCTTCACCCCACTGATAAACGCCAGCAGGATAATGGCAATGAAGTAGAGCCCCGCATGGATTAAAGCGTTTCCGAACTCCAACTCGAAACACCCTGTCGAAGCGAACCCACCAATCAGCAGCATGACACAGACGGTGACGCCCAACGTTCCAAAACCCATCTCGCTGGCACGGTCCAACTCAAAGACGTAAGCGGGAACGAACGCGTAAATGATCCAAATCAACGCAAACAACACTGAGCAAATCAGTACCCGATTGCGTAGTTCGGGACCAACGTAAGGTGCGCGTTCCTGGTCATACAAAAACGAATAGCCCGACCACACCAACGGAGGAGCCAAAACCAGCAGGCCCAATATCTGTGCCCATAATGGCGTCCCCTCATCGCCCCCGCTGAATCGAAAACCGACCGCCACTGCGAACACGGCCAAGATCACACCGATCGTCACAAAAAGACCCTTTTTGGTGACTTCGGTTTCCTTGCGTACGAGCGGCTTGAGTACGCTTTGCCCGCTGCGGTCCTTGGGGGCACCATCGTCGGGTGCGTGAATCGTGACCTCTTCGGACTTGTCGGGGACCGTGATCTGCTTCTTGCAATTCGGACATGGCCCTTTTTTGCCTCCAAACTTATCGCTAACTTGGAATCGCTTCAGGCAGTTCGGACAGGTAACTTGAATCGGCATGTAAGTCGGTCGGAATAGCGAACGTGGGAGACGAAAAATAGTGACCAGCGGCAAGAACCAGCCCAACGGCGCCTGCGAAACACATGTTAGCGGATCTTCGCCATCTCCGTCGGCTCACGTGGTTTTGTACCAGCCAGAAATTCCGCAAAACACGGGAAACATCGGTCGAAGTTGCGTCGCCTGCAACGCCAAGCTGTGGCTGGTTCGTCCGATGGGATTTCAACTGGACGAAAAACGTGTACGACGCGCCGGGCTGGACTACTGGAAACACCTTCGCCTGGGCGATGCCAACGACTGGGATGACTTAACCACGCAGCTAGACCAGCCGTACCAAGCCGGTCGCTTTTTCTATTTGTCACGGTTTGCCAAACGCGAAATCTGGGACGCAGAGTTCAGGCTGGGTGATGTGTTTGTTTTTGGTAGCGAGTCAGGTGGTCTGCCCGATGAGATTTTGGATACCGAAAGTGCTACCGCACTGCGCCTGCCAACGTCGCCACTGGTTCGTAGTTTGAACCTCTCCGTCACCGCGGGGATCGTGCTGTACGAACACATGCGGCAAACCGGCCATCGGTCGAAGTGATTGGCTCGGCTTTTCCCTTGCCTTGGCAACGCGTCTTGCCTAAAGTTCCGCTATCGATTGGCGTGTCAACTCAACAGATGGATCTTTGCTATGCGACAATTCCTATTCGGCATGATTTGCGGCGCAGCGCTACTGTTTGTTGCCATGCATTATCACGTGGTCCGCGGCAATGACGGCGTGGTTTTGGTTCCCAAAGTTAGCAATAACCTTTCGGATGTCTACGCAGATATCCGCGAGTACCAGCTGAGCGATTGGAAAGAACACAAACCGCTAGCAGCAGCCATCATGAAAAGTAGCCAAGCCCATCTGATCGAAGATTCGGCACATCGCGCATTTGGTGATTCGATGCGAGGCCTCGTCGATGGCCTGTTCACTCAGTCAGAATGAGCATCGATCGCGCAAGCGGTTAAGTCCGCCCCGTCCTTCAGGTTTCCCGCAGCCTTCAGGTTTCCCGCAGCCATTTACTTCCCCCAGCAGGAGAAATGTTCGGCACTTTCCTTTACCCTCCCGCGTGCGGGAGGGTCGGACGCAGTAGCGGCTGGGGAGGGCACCCTCTCCTCGCCGAGGCTCGACCGCTCCCAAGGGAGAGGAAACTTAATGGCGACCAAACAGGAAGGATGTTCTTGCGGTATCAGTCTCAGCAGGCTGATTATCCAAGCCATCCGACCCAATCACGGCTCAGCGTTTCTCTAACGCAACCAACCCTCAACCGCTGTATCTTCGCGCCACATCGTGGCAGTGGACACAAAATGCTTGCACTGCAGATTTGCTAGCGTTTTCGCCGATGTCCTTCAATGGCAATCGTTCCCTCGCTTACGTAGAAGCGATTGCCGCCTTCCTCCCAAGGCACCACCAAGGACACCGAAGTCATGTCGTATTACCGCAATCGCTATTTCCTTCTCGGCCTATTGCTCAT
Organism: uncultured Pirellulaceae bacterium; assembly: GCA_964444105.1. GTDB lineage: Bacteria > Planctomycetota > Planctomycetia > Pirellulales > Pirellulaceae > K23-9. Next base: position 2,171 of record CAYUGI010000197.1, on the reverse strand, counting down.
GCTGCTGGGGGCTCAGTTTCGCATGATCGACTCATTCGTTTTGAACGAGCCCACCACGAAGCTGTTGGCAAAAGTAACGAAATCTCCCATCGCTGAAGACACCACCGCTGGATCCATTTTCTGGCGAGTCGCGCCGACCGAGATGACGCGAAAGCGAATTCATCCTCCGCGCTGGCTTGGCCTCGCAATGATGGCCGTCGGGGCCGTCTTCAGTTTTCACGCCGTCGCGCTGCCAAGGTATCGCGAATAAACCGACTGCCTTTCCCCCACTCGAATGAACAAAAAACGCACGATGCGAATTCAAAAACACTCTGGGCAAGATGCCCGTCGATCGTCTTTTAGCCGAAAGCTAACGCGAGCAATCGTGTTGGCCGGTTCAATGATCGCGACTTCGGTCGTGGCACAAAACTCGATTGCGTTGGACCCGACAGCGGGACTCGCCAATCCACTTCGCACTAGCCAAAATGATTCGCGACCAAATGAATTAGGTCGGGCCAGAGACGTCACTTCGCAGGCCGTCGTGGAAGTACAGCCAAGCTTTTCATCATCGTTGGCACGTACATCCAAGCGGATCACGCCCAAACGTGTGCTCTCAAAATCGCCGGCCAAGAGAATGATTCGGGTTGCGGTCGTTGATACAACGAATGTGGTCAGCTTAAGCTCGACCAACTCAGTGGATTCCAATGGGGCTCCGACAGCCTCGCAACCAGAACCAAAACGATTGAGCTTTACCGGACTGGCGACCGACTCCATTGGATTTTTCGATTCATCGGCGACCTCGCAGATCGACCAAGCGAAAACGGAGCCAGCTTCAACGAACCAGCTCCGCAACCGAAATGCAGCTGAGAACTTTCGGCATAGCGCTCAGAGCTTCGTTGAGCTGTTTCCAGTGAATCCCTACCGGGTTCGCTAAACTCCATTGGACAACGGATGGCTCAACCCTCCCAGAGGGCAACGCCGTAGCGGATTTCCAACTGGCGATCACCACATATGTGAGCCGCTGGCCGTGAGGCCACGGGCCTTGTTTGCAAAAGTGATTGACGAAATGCCCGGCCGCTCACGCGTCGCGGCTCACAAGAATCCGCTATGGCGTTGCCCTCCGGGAGCGTCGGACGCAGTCGCGGCCGGTGAGGGAAATCCGTGTTGTCAATAAATATTGTCGGCGATCCGGATCGGCCCTCTCGTCGCTATGGCTCGACTCTCCGCGGGGAAGAGTGAAGATGCGAAAACAAAAAGACGGGCAAATCTGATGGTGATTCACCCGACGTTGCCAGATCCGTTTGCATTCAAACTGCGGTGTGGTACATTCTCCTACAGGCGGACGTGATGGCATGACGATTGAAGTCCTGTCAGTGTATTTTTCGCACCAAACGTCAAGGAAAAAAATGAGTCTTCAGGCAGAAAACCAGAGTGATTTGGCGACGGGCCGGCAGTTTTTCCGCGTTGATAGCGCTGATGTTTTCGATCTGAATGATTCATCAAATCTCAAGATGCGACTTCAGGCATGTCACGGTCATAACTCTGGCGTTTCACCGGATCGCGAGCAAGGCGAGGACGATAGCCGTCAAGTCGCCATTGATTTTGCCGGAGTCACAACACTCAGTTCAGCCAATTTGAACGGCCTGATTCAAGCCAATCGCCAAGCCCGCGAACTGGAGTATGCCGTTGTATTGGTGAATGTCGGTGACTCGATTCGCGATATACTTTCGCTGACCCGCCTCGATCGGCTATTTACTCTTGAGTGTGCGGAAAGCTTGGACGAAAAGTCCTCCAACATCGACGAGACGGTTCTCGCCTAGCTAACGTTGGCGACCGCACGAGTAGTTTCGCGGCTTGTGCTGTAGCGGCCAGAGACGCAGCATCCCGAACCGATGCACGCCAGGAGTGTCCAGATCACAAACACGTTCTCTTGGTCGAGCCGCAAACCTTGTTGGCCGCAACCGTTGTTCACGCAAGTGTCCTCACGGGATTCCATTCCTGCGGCGAGAATAATCAAAAGAGTTTCCTTCTGAGTTTGAAAAACAGCGTTCAAACGCACCTTGCGACCAAAACCCTGCTCAAGTAAAGTCTCGCTTTCGCTGGCAAGCCAGCAAATATTCCCCTGTAGCTCAGTTGGTAGAGCAGGCGGCTGTTAACCGCCTTGTCAGAGGTTCGAGTCCTCTCGGGGGAGC
>CAYUGI010000196.1:0-13054 GCA_964444105.1 uncultured Pirellulaceae bacterium | reverse complement strand
CGAAGTTCTCAGCGACGCCTGCGGGAACACTACTTTCGCCCGCCGTTGCGAAGTCGCTTTCGGCTAGCGTTTCGACGCTCTGCGGCTTTGGTGCTGAGCTGGTCACCGGTGGTGGGGAGGCAGAATCGGATCGTTGTGCCTACGCGAATACTCTATTGAAAACGACCGCGAAGGCGTTCCTGGCGAATCCCGAAGGTTTTCAAACCGAAGCCTTCGGCAATGCATCGTTGTTCGTGGTCGCCGATAGTGCGGATGAACTTTGTCAAGCAATCGGCCAATTGGAAGGAAATCTCACGGGCTGCATCTACAGCGCAACCGACGGAAGTGATGACGCAGTGAGTGAGTCGATTTCGTTTGAGTTGGAGCCAAAGGTCGGTCGTATTTTGAACGACAAGATGCCAACCGGTGTCGCCGTCAGCGCGGCGATGAATCATGGTGGACCGTATCCAGCAACAGGGCACCCAGGCTTTACGGCGGTGGGAGTTCCAGGATCCTTACTGCGTTTCGGAAAGCTGACCAGCTATGACAACATTCGCCCCCATCGATTGCCCGCACTACTGCAGGACGCCAGTCCAACGGACAAAACATGGCGGTTGATTGATGGGCAGTGGTCGCAATCCAGCGTGGGTTAGTGTGAGCCTTGGTGCTAACGCGACGTGCGAGCGAGCGGCAGTGCGTAGAGCCGCTCGCTGGCCCTTCGCGTTTAGACTTTATTGAGCGCCCACAACGAGCCGAATTCAGACCTAGAGACTGATGGAACATCTATCAATTCATTGAAGGGTCAATTGTCATGCGAAACCAAATCTACTTCGTTGCGGCGTTCGTCCTATCGATCTGGCTGTTTTACTTGGTTGATTTGCCCATCCCCTACGACCTGGCGACATGGGGAATTCATCCCAGGAGTTTGGGCGGCCTTCCGGGGATCGCACTGATGCCGTTTTTGCACGGCAGTTTTTATCACTTGATTAGCAACTCGATTCCACTGGTCATCTTGATGGTGCTGCTAGTGGGTTCGCAAAAGAACCCTTGGCCGATCGTGGCTGGGATCGTCGGCGTCAACGGTGTGCTCGTATGGCTAATGGCGAGGTCGAATTCCGTCCACATTGGAGCCAGTGGTCTAGTGTTCGGGCTGATCGGTTTTTTGATCCTGAACGGATTCCTGGAGAAGAAGTTCGTCTCGATCGTCGTCGCGTTGTTGGTCGGATTCTTTTTTGGTAGCACACTTGTCAGTGGCATGATTCCGAAGATTGGAGGAGAGGTTTCTTGGGAAGCACACTTTTTCGGTGTGATCGCCGGCTGTGCGGCAGCGTATTTCGTCAACCAAAAAGGCAAGCTGCTCGCTTGGCGATAGCCCGAATGGCACTTACTCGCACTCTGAATTTACCCTCCCGCGCAGCGGGAGGGTAAAGCAAGTCCCATTAGGCGATAGTCCGGATCATTCACCATCGCGCGCAGGCGTACCGCTTTCGCAAAAAAACAGTTTTCAATATGCTCTTGCGCGCACTGGCATCCCCTGCCCATTCAGCAGGGAGTGGAGCAACCAATGTGCGATCTCCAGAAATCAGGAGCCATCTTCGCTCAAGCCCTTCAACGGCGTCACTACACTCGGGCCGCACCCGCAGCCGGAACCACAGCTAGCCAAACGCTTTTCCAAGGCGAGTGAGGTGGGTGTCGTCGAGAGCCCTCCCAACGCTGTGCAGCGGTGTTCCCGCGGCATGCGCAGCGCGACTTGCTTGGCGGCTTCGACGGTTTCATCAAACGGGATGATGCAGTCGAAACCTGCCAGAGACATGTTGGCACAGGACAGTGCGTTGCTGGCGGCCATGACGTTTTTCCCAAGGCACGGCACTTCAACGCGGTTCGCGACGGGGTCGCAGATCAGTCCCAGCATGTTTTGCATCGCCATCGATGCTGCACCGGTGGCCTGTTCAAGAGAGCCATCTGCAAAGGTCACCAGAGCAGCGGCTGACATCGCGGCTGCCGAACCACCTTCAGCTTGGCATCCACCGACTTCCGCGGCAAAACTCCACGGCGTGGCGATGAAGACGCCCATCAATCCAGCGGCCAGCATCGCTCGAGCGATTTCCTCGTCAGTTCGTTCCAGAATCTCGCCAGCTGCAATGCACGTCGCCGGGAGAGCCGCACAAGCGCCCGCCGTTGGCGCTGCGACGATCACGCCCATGGAGCTTTTGACTTCCATCAATGCGGTCGTGTAAAGAACGATCCGGTTCAGCATTCCTCCGTCCAGGAGCTCGCCGTTTTTCATTTTGGTTGCGAACTCACCAGACTGAAATCCCAAGACCCGATCGTCATACTGTGTTCCCGCCAGACCTTGCTGGATACTCCCGCGCAGGAGCACCACCAATTCGACCATCTTGGCAACGATTTTCTCGGACGACATGCCGCTGCGAGCCGATTCGTACTCGATCGCTAATTCCCAAAGCGGCTGGCCGGATTGCTTTGCGTGGGCCAGCATTTCATTGCACGTTCCAAATGGCACTCGCACGTTCTTTCGCGAGCGTACTGGCAGCACCGGGTTGAGTCGTCGTACTTTTTCGCGTGAGTCGATCAACCCATTCAGAAGCTTATTATTGAGCGGTTCTTGGGAGCGAATTTGAAGAACCTGGAGCGAGCCAATTGTGTGCGTTTCGATTGCGTCCGCCATCGCCGCCTCGCGCACTTGCTCGGTATTGGGGACAGCTTGCGTGAGCCAGACCAGCGTCTCGTGATAGTCGCCAAAGATACTCAGTGGGATATCATCGATTTGCGTCACTTCGATCATGCCGCCGCCAGTGGATACTGCGATGACTTGATGTGTGACTTCCTTGTTAGTCAGAACGAGCCGATAGGTGTTGGGGTGTTCGTCGCCAAAATCGCCGTACTCAAATTGCAGGTCGATTCCCGCATCAGCAAGGTGCTTCGCAGAATCCGGCAATCGCTCATCATCGGCTTCCCAGCCTAATAGCCCACCAAACAGCCCCATGTCGCTGCCTTGCGTTTGGTGTGTCGCAGGGAGTGATCCCGAATTATCAAACTGCACCAGAACGGAATCGATTTCACCATCCATTAGGTTTCTTGCCAATCGGCCGATCCGCAGCGCCGCCGCACAATGAGAACTCGATGGGCCTCGCATTACCGGGCCGATCACGTCGTTGAAAATGCTAACGATCATCGTTCATTCCGGGAGTGCTTGATTGAATGGATTGAAAAGGTCTCATTACAAAGCGCTCTCCAGCGATGGGTCATCCACGCTGTCGTGAGCCTCATCGTCAACATGGTCGAACGGCACCGGAACATGCGATAGAAATTTTTCGATGATCTCGTCGCCATGCTTTCTCGCCGCGGCGCGTCCCATTTCGATCATTTCGTCCAAGTGTTCCACCGCGTCCAATTTCCAAGTTTCGTCGGGGAGCTGGAAGTTAATCTGTTTGACACGATCGGCAAGCAAAAAGCGCAAGGGTACTTCGAGTCCTTGTACTTGTGAGGAAAGCATGACGTCGGCAATTTGCGGAGCCCAGTAAATCGCACCGGCGTCTTCGCCGGGAGGTTTCAACGAGAACTTTGCCGTGCCCGTTCCGATCGTCAGCATGTAGATTTCTCGCGTGCTGAATGGCGGTGCGCAATGATCACCGACACAAAGCTGCCTCAGCCGGAGAGCTTCTGCCAAACCGAGCAGGCCTGGGCTATTGGCCCACAATCCCCCGTCGGCGTGTGCGCTACCGTCAGGCATTTCGTAGTGCGCAAAATACGTGGGTGCTGCGGTCGTCGCCATCAGTACGTCAAGTATTTTCAGATCCGCGTCGTCCAAATGCATGGGCAAGTGCGGTGTTCCGAAAATATGTGGCTCGCCGTCCGTCAAGTTAATACTGGGGACAATGATTCGCGGGCCTTCGATGTCCTTCATCTGGCAGGCGCCGAAATGCTGGTGCAAGCAATCTCGTAGGACTGCGGAAGAGTATTTCGATCGAAAGAACTGGTCGATGTTATTTTTGGTTCGAAGGGCAAGTACCTTTTTCACGTAAGGGTAGATGTGCCGCACCCAAATGCTGTCGGGAACGTACTCCGGTTGGGGCGCGAAAATCTTGGGGCCAGAACGCTGGTAGAGCGAAACCAAGTCGTCGCCACCAAAACCCACTCCCATTCCAAGCGCCGTGATCGCACCAGTGGAAGTGCCAGCGATCAGGTCGAAGCAGTCGCGAAGCTTGCGGTTGGCCTGAGCTTCTAGCTCTTGCAGAAAGCCGACGCCGAACGCGCCACGAATGCCACCGCCGTCAAACGCTAATATTTGGAACCGAGCCATGAACTGTGATGATGGAGAGCGAAGAACCTATGTCATCGCATCGTTATAGGTCATTCCCCATTCAAACGCATTCAGGCTGGATCGGAAACATCCGGCGTCAGCGATTCTTCTTTGCTGGAAAAATGACTCAGCACCAGCTTGGTGATCAAGGGAAACAGTCCCAGAAGCGTGAACGCGATGGCAATTTGAAGCAATTGCGAAGCCGAAAAGACCGCCTTCACGCCATCGGCTGCCAGCGTGTTCAGGTCGGGCACTCTTGATCCCGCATAGACATAGACCGCCGTTCCCAGCAGCATGCCGATTTGACTGACCCAGTAGAACGTCCACGTCTTCATTTTCGTTAGTCCCATCACCAGATTGATCACGAAGAATGGCACCGCGGGAACCAACCGCAACGAAAACAAGAAGAACGCTCCTTTCTCTTCGAGCTGTTCGTTAAAGGTAACGAGTCGGTTGCCAAATTTTTCTTGCACCCAGCCACCCAGGAAGTAGCGACTTAGCAAGAACGCCATCGTCGCACCGATCGTGGACGCAAAACTGATCATCAATAGTGCAGGCCAAAAACCAAAGTACCAACCCATCACCAAGGTCAGCGCTGCCGCACCTGGCAGCGACAAGCCAGTCGCAACCACGTAAGCGACAAACGCAATGCCGTAAACCAAAACCGGATGCTGCGACTGGTACTCACGCAGCTCCTTCTCTTGGGCAGCCATTGACTCCAAATTCAAATACTCGCGATACCGAAAAAACAACACCGCGACGACGATGGCTAACAGCACGAGCACGACCGGTTTAATGAATCGAGTTTTGGATTCAGCTGGCTGTGATTCCTTTGGCGGTTGGTAAGGATCTGACATAGCAGGATTGACCGGCGTGTTGCGAACGAAGGGTAGCAGCCTCATCAATGTCCAATAAAGCTCGCGGCACGCCAAGCCGCCGCCGCGGTTCGATACGACGGACACTTTATCTTCCCTGTGCAATGCCCATTGTGCTGTTGCCTGAATCTCGGTTTGTTGGAATCCAGTTGACAGCTCGTACGTTTGTACGATATCGTCTTGTACAAACGTACGATGTCTGGTTAATGAGGAGTTTGGCGATGGGAAAGAAAGAGTTGCCGGCGGCGCTTAGCGCCGCCGAGACCGAGGTGTTGCGACTGGTTTGGGATCTCGGATTTGCGACCGTTCAAAATGTCTGCGATGCCCTGCCGAGGGATCGAGAAGTTGCCTATGCCACCGTGCAAACACTGCTACGCCGACTCGAGAAAAAGGGCTATGTCAGCCACAAGATTGACGGCAAAGCGCACGTCTTTTCGGCGGCTGTCAAACAAGATGACGTGATTAAACGCACCGTCGGGGATTTCGTCGAACGACTATTCGGCGGCGACGTGCGTCCCCTGATGATGCACTTAGCGGGCCAAAGCGATTTGAACGAAAAAGACATCGAGCGACTCCGGAAACTGATCGAAAAACCAAGCCAGAAATAGAGGAACGCGCGATGAACTTAGACTTAGTAATCCAATGGGTTGTATCTCAGAGCATCCTGATCGCGGCTGTGTTTCTAGTCGTGTTGATCGCAACCTGGACACTACGCAACGCATCGGCTCATTGGCGTTACCTACTTTGGCTGGTCGTTTTGGCCAAGTGCTTTATGCCGCCCGTTGTCGACGTTCCTTTGCCAATCAGCCTGCAAATGGCGGAAAACAACCCAGCAGCGTCGACGCGATGGCACTCGGATTCCGTTTCCGTAGGCGAACGTGGTTCACTCGAGTTTGCCGCGCCGGCGGCGCGGCCAACCGGAGCCGCCGGTGCAGAAGCTGACCGAAAGGTTTGAGCAAAACACCCCAGCAGTGCCAATCAGCCAAGCAGTGCAAAACGGCAGAGCGATGTCGCCCCTGCGAACGTTGTTCAGGGTCGTGGGGCGATACCATCGACCGATTCCATTTCGTACCGATCTATGATTGCACTTGCTTGGGCATTCGTTGCGACGTTGCTTCTCGTTCGCCTGCTGGCGAAGATTTGGGCGACATGCCGGAGGCTTCATCGATCGCGAGTGATCGCGGAGAGCCTTGATGCTGAAGTGCGGATGGTAGCCTGCGAATTAGGGATGACGCGACTGCCACGCGTTTATTTGACCGATGAAGTCACCCAGCCGTTGGTTTGGGGTGTCTTTCGCGGCGACGTTTATCTTCCAAATGGATTCATGGCAGACAGCGACCAGGACCGCCGCCAAGTCGTTCTCAAACACGAACTGGCGCACGTTTCCCGCTGCGATGCGATTGTGAATTTCACACAATCAATCGCCGGGGCCGTTTTCTTTTTTCATCCATTGGTTTGGTGGGCCAATCACAAAATCCGTCACGAAAGGGAAAAGTGTTGCGATGAAATTGTGCTTTGCAATTCAACCACTCAGCCTCGGTTGTACTGCGAAGCGATTGTGGCCGTATTGGAACAGCAAGTGAAAACGACCAACAACATTCCAGTGCTGGCCGTTACCGGATCGGCGGACAATCTGGAGGACCGAATTTGCACCATCCTCAATCCCAAACGTGTTTTCCGCCGACGCCCGACGGCGATGATGAGTTTATGCGTGTTCTTGTTTGCCACAGTCGTGCTACCAGCCGGCATCAGCCTGACCGCACAAGCTCAAACGGCAGCTGCATCGCAAAATGATCCGGCGAAGAATGAAGCCGCAAAGGAAGCGGAGGTTTCTGGCAGCGATGCTGAAGACGCAGGAAACTGGAAGAAAGGGCAGACGCTAGATTTCCGAGTGATCTCCAGCACGGGCGAGCCGATTCCCGACGTCGATCTTGAACTTCAAATTGCGGGCGAAGGCATCGATTTCCAGGATGTTAAGACGGTCAACACCGACACCGAGGGGAGGGCGCTGCTGAGGCTGACGGATCTGCCGCCCAAATCCGTTCGCGTTTATCCGTCCAAGAAGGGCTATGTGCCGCTGCGTGTTTATTGGGAAGGCGATCCGCACGCGATCATGCCGGAGACGATCACAATTCCGATGCAGAAAGGACGAACAATCGGGGGAGTGATTCGCGATAAGTCTGGGCAACCTATTCCTGATGCCAAAGTCTGGGTCCACTACTACGGTCCTGTTGAAGGCAAGAATCCGAATGTGCGTGCCAACATCGACGACGTGACTACGAGAAGCAGCAAACAGGGACGCTGGCGTATGGATATCGCGCCCAACCAGATTGATGAAAAGAAGTTCCGTATTTTTTTCTATCATCCCAATTTTGTCAGCGACCACGCGATGCATGCGTACGTCCTGAATTCCGTTGTTGCGTCGCCGTCGATTGCGGAACTATTGACGCAGTCGGCGGTCAGCGTGATGCAGAAGGGCCAGACGCTGGTTGGCAAAGTGGTTGACGAATCCGGTGAACCCGTTGCCGGTGCCAAAATTCACGATCGCGAAAACTACTGGCGACTCATAGACGGCCCGCGTGCTGTCACCGACGAAAACGGTGAGTTCCAACTCCGTGGCTATGACGGGCCAGGGCTGCAGCAGCGGGAGGGCGGCGAGCGGCGACTGACAGTGCAAGCCGACGGGTTCGCACCCGAACTTGTGGAAATCCCAGGCGCAGATGCGTGGCGCAATCCCTTTTGGAGAAATCGGCTTGGGCCTCAACTCGCAGAATTAGCGGAACCGCCGAAGCCGATTCGAGTTGAACTGAAACCAGCGCAAACCGCCAGCGGCCGGGTGATCGATACGAACGGTAGACCGATCGAAGGGGTTGCAATTAATGCGAGTTGGTGGCGAGGCAAAAGGCGACAGTTGCACATAGACTCCAAAACAGATTCGGAAGGTCGTTTTGAGCTGATGGGGTTGCCTGTTGACGAAGTCAAATTTGATTTTCGCAAAAGCGGCCGCTTCATGTCAGCCGAGAGTGTTCCAATCAAACCAACGTCCAATCAAAAGAACCTGAACGTCGACTACACCATCACGCTGAGACCCATATTGAAGGTCGCCGGAAACGTCATTGACGCGGAGACCGGTGATCCGCTGAAGGATTTCCAAGTGATCACGGGACTCAATTACGAAGACGGCAGAGCTCCCCATTGGAGACGCGGCTACGGTTGGCCAGAGGCGAAAATCAAGGCGGGCGAATTCGAGATCGCCTTTACCCAAGACATGGGGTGGCAAGTGCGGATCGAAGCAGATGGCTACATGCCTGCGGAGTCCAAGATCTTGCGAGACGACGACGCCAAGGACTCCAGGTTTCAGCTCCAGTTTCGACTCGTGAAAGCTGAGCCACTGACGGGCAGCATTCTTGGGCCCGACGGCAAGCCTGTCCTCGGTGCAAAAGTCTACATGCCAACGCAGCGGATGAATACAGAGTTACAAGAAGTGACTTCGTATGAAGACCGTCCACCGGCGACAACCGATGCGGAAGGGCGATTCACGTTACCGCCCGAAGTGCAACCGTTCTGTTTGGTCGCGCTTCACGAATCAGGCATCGCGATGATGACCGAGCAAGAGTTCACAAGTGGCCAGGAAATCAAGCTGGAGCCGTGGTCGGATAAACACAAATCCCACCAGATCATACGACGCCCAACGGATGGCCAATACGTCAGCTTTCCGCCTCGCGACTAGGGGTTTCAAAGGACGATTGCCTGTAGTGTTTTTTGCTGCTGTGTTGGCGACGTAGAGCGAACGACGGGTCGCGGCCTTGCCAATGTCGAATAAAGCTCCCGGTATGCCTGCTGTTGCTGAATAGCGTCTATTATTAAGCCGAATCCAACCGTCGCTTTCGTTCCAGGCCCTTTCCACACCAATCATGTTTCAATTCATCAAGCGGTTTTGGCAGGGCGACGATCGTCCTTGGAAAGCCGGGTTCGAGAAACTCCCGCAAATTGAGATTGATGACAATCGACTGACTGTCAACGACTTTCGCAATTTCCGCTATTACTGCGACGGACACCATGACGCTCAGTTCGAATCGCGTGACTACGACATCACCGACATTCGTTCGCTCGATTTTATCGTGGTTCCTTTTCAAGAATCGTCGCGGTTTGCGCACACGATGATGAGCTTCGGTTTTGCCGATAACGCTCATGTGGTCGTGTCCGTGGAGGCGAGGCTCCGTCGCGGTCAGAAGTACTCGCTTTGGAAAGGACTGCTGGGTTTTTATCCGATCATGTACGTGGTCGCGGATGAGCGAGACGCGATTGGGCACCGAACCGAATGTCGCGGAAACGAAGTGTTCGTCTACGGAGTCGAAGCGGAGCAGCCACAACTGGAGCTCCTTTTTCGCCAGGTGATGCAGCATGCGGCGGAGCTACCTGACGCTCCGGAACGATACAACACCCTGACAAATAACTGTGCGACGAGTATTCGCGATCACGTCAACGAGATATGGCCGGCGCGGATTCCATGGGGCTGGGGCGTGCTAATGCCGGGGCGAGCGGATTTTTTGGCGTATCGGTTGGGGCTTTTGAAATCGGACGAAACGTTCGAGCAAACACGTCAGCGAGCTAGAATCAACGATCTTGCGTCTGGGAACTGGCATGACGAGCATTTCTCGCAGCTGATTCGCTCAAAACGGGCTTGATCCGCAAGACAATATTGGCCCTCTGCGCTAAACTAAACGTGTGTGTTGATCCGGTCGTTTGAAACGGCCCCTTTGTTTTGTATGGGAGTGGCATTTTGGGATTTGCTTTCGCGTTTGCGGTGGTCCTTCGATCACTTGGCGTCTTGGTTGTCGCGGTGGTTCCGCTGCGTGCCACACTGACGGATGGGAAATCTGTCGAGGGAGATTTTGCGGGCGTCGCCGAATCGAAGTTGCAGTTGAATGTCGATGACGAAACGCAATCCCTCGCATTTGATGAACTGCAATCCGTTGAGCGGCTTGAACCTGACGAGGATGCCACCGGACCGACGTATCGAGTCACGTTGGCAGGTGGATCAAAAGTCGCTGCGCAGGATGTATTCGTTGTGGCGGAGAATCTATTGATCGAACCGCGGCGGCAGGCAAAACTGTCTGTTCCCTTAAAGGAAGTGCTTTCGATTCGCTTCCGTGCTCCCGCGCCGGCGACCGACCCGCAGTGGTTGGGGCTTCTGGAGCAAAAAGCACGCGGGGACTTGTTGGCCATCCGGCGAGCGAATGATCAATTGGACCCCGTGCCCGGCGTCATCGAATCGATCGCCGGTGGTGTCGTCAAGTTCGCGATGGATGGAGACACGATCGATGCACCCATCACAAAGCTAGAAGGTATCGTGCTAGGCCGAACCGCAACGCCATCGAAAACGACAATGCAGGTGACCGATCACTACGGGTCGCGATTTTCGGTGGCCAAACTTTTGCCATCCAAGGCTGATGAACCACTCAAGCTACAGCTTTCCGATTCAGTGACGCACTCTGTTCCCGTGGAACATCTGAGTGCCATTTTCTTCAGCGGCGGAATGCAAATGCTTGCTGCCGTCGAGCCTGCCCAGGTCGATTACGAAGGATACGTGCAAACGAAACTCAGTGCAGATCTGCAATCGACTTGGTTTGCACCCCAAGCCGACGGTGACGATCTGGTGATCAACGGCGAGGGAATGATCGAGTATCGCGTCGAAGACCAGTTCACAAACTTAGCTGGTGCGGTCCGGCGAGACCCAAGTGTCGATAAGGCGGGCGATGTCACAGTCGAAATTTTTGTTGATGACCAATCGGTTTGGAAAGAAGTTTTGACGGACGCTCAACCCAAAGGCTTTGAAGTGCCAGTGGATGGTGCACGTCGAGTTCGCTTCAAGACGGATGTCGCAGCGGATGGTGATTTAGGTGACAAAGTCCGTATCACACGACCGAGGCTGCTGAAATGAAGACAACTATTTCGCAGACTCGCGGTTTTGAATTTCCTCTCCCTTCGGGAGAGGTCGAGCCTAAGCGAGGGAGAGGGCCAATGCGGCTTTCACAAATGGATGATCAATGCGTTCAGGCAAAACCCGCTCCGGCGGCTACTGCGTCAGACTCTCCTAAAAGGCAACGCCGTCGCGGACTTGAATACTATGATTCGCCAGAAAATCGAATTTTACTCTCCCTCTGGGAGAGTCGAGCCTTGGCGAGGAGAGGGCCGATCCGGATCGCCGACGACAAACCTTTTCAACACGAATTGCCCTCTCCGGCCGCTACTGCGTCCGACTCTCCCGGAGGGAGAGTGAAGTCTGAAAAGTCCGCTACGGCGTTGCTCAGAGGGAAGGCAGGCTTGTTGATGGTCGTGTGTCTACTCTTGATCACCAACGCCTCGACATCAAACGCACAGTCGAATTCGCCACTAAAGATCGATCCCGACTTACAAGCCGCCGAAGATGCTCGCATCGCAGCAATCGACGTTGCCCGTCCATCCGCTGTCAGCGTGTATGTTCCTGGCGGCGGTGGAGGTGGGAGCGGGGTGCTGATTTCGCCGGAAGGATACGCGCTGACCAACTTTCACGTTTCCAGCCCGGCGGGCGTCTTCATGCGATGTTCGTTGGCGGATGGGAACGTCTACGACGCGGTACTCGTGGGCATCGATCCGGTCGGTGACTTGGCGATGATCCGTTTGTTGGGTCGCGACGACTTTCCGTTTGCCAAGTTGGCGGACAGCCGAAAAGCCAGAGCCGGCGACTGGTGCATGGTCATCGGCAACCCATTTTTGCTGGCGTCCAATCTGCAGCCCACGGTGACGTGGGGCATTCTCAGTGGTGTGGGCCGTTATCAGTACCCTTCGGGGACGTTGTTGGAATACGCCGACTGTTTGCAAACCGATGCGTCGATCAACCCAGGAAATTCCGGCGGTCCGATCTACAACGATCAAGGTGAACTGCTGGGAATCGTTGGGCGTGCTTCGTTCGAGAAACGTGGGCGCGTGAACGTTGGCGTGGGCTATGCAATCTCGATTCATCAAGCCAAGAACTTCCTGGGCTATCTGCGCAGCGGCCGCGTCGTCGACCACGCGACTTTGGGAGCAACCGTCACGACGGATCCCGATGGCGGCGTCAGCGTTTCAAACATTCTGGAATCCAGTGATGCGTTTCGGCGCGGGCTGCGTTACGGTGCCGAGATTCTTGAAATTGATGGCCGTAGCGTGCAAACGGCAAACGATGTTCAGAACGTCCTGGGAACTCTGCCGGCACAGTGGCGTGTGAAACTGTCTTTCCGCGACGAAGGTGTCACCACTCAGACGTTGGTGCGGATGCGAAGTGTGCATCGCAAAGACGAACTGTTGAAAAAAATGTCCGCTGCTTTGCCGCCACCGCCACCACGCAAGCAGGAGAAGAAGGAAGAAGAGGAGCCAGCCGAGGATGGAAAATTGCCCGACTTGGAAGACTTGAAAAAGATCAAAGACAAGTTGCTGAAGAAACCCAAGAAGAAAAAGTACCCTCCGGCAGTCGAGAAGCTCTTGGCATTACGTGAAGGCTTTGGCAACTACTATTTCAACTTGACTGAGCAAGAGGACTTTATTGGCGAACTTCGCAGTCAGTTTCCAGGTGGCAAAGAAGGTGACTTACCGACTTGGCTGATCAAGGGAGAAACCGACGAGCCGAATCCGCAGCCCGTGGTCATTCAAATCGAATCGGGCAATATGGCGATGACGATTGGCAAAGAAGCGGTTGGGTTCAAAACAAAGGCAGATCTTTACGAAGCCGTCGACAATATGACTTCCGCAGGCATCTTGCCGGCGCTGGACGCTTGGCGGCGAATGATGGCGACGGGAACCAAAAAGTTTGGTGAAACCTATTATCTGGGTACCATGCCACTTGGTGGCGAGCGGCCGC
>CAYUGI010000195.1:3341-13129 GCA_964444105.1 uncultured Pirellulaceae bacterium | reverse complement strand
TAAGTGGTTCCGGCAAACTAAAAGCGGGAACACGTCCGACCGAACAGGGATTTGGTTTTTCCTTTGAGCGGCCGCGAGGATCAAAAGGTTACCTGCTGAAAGATCAATCAAACGGCCAGGCCAAGTACCTGACCGATGTGTTGACCGATCAAGCGTGCGAGTTTATCGAAAACGCAAAATCACAGCCGTTCTTTCTATACTTTGCCTACAACGTTCCGCACACCCCGATCCAGGGACGCCAGGACCTAGTGAAATACTTCGAGGGGAAAGTTCAGCCAAACGCCATTCATAACAACCCGATCTATGCTGCCATGGTGGCAAGTCTGGATCAAAGCGTGGGGCGAATCGTTGCTCAGTTGGAGGAAAACGGAGTTGCCGACGAAACCGTGATCCTATTTATCAGCGACAACGGTGGATTGACGCAGCGCAATGGCAAGCACGATGGCTTTACCGAAAACTTGCCCCTGAGACGAGGCAAGGGATCGGCGTACGAAGGTGGCGTGCGCGTCCCGGCAATCGCGTATTGGCCGGCAGTCACAAAGCAGAACACGGTTTGCGACGAGCCGATCATGACGACGGATCTTTTTGCGTCGATCTGCGAAATCGCAGGCGTGGCAGAGAAAACACCGTTGTCTCCGGACGGTAGCAGCTTGGTGCCTCTGTTAAAGGATCCAACAGCCAAGCTGAACCGGGATCTGTTCTGGCATTATCCTCACTACCACGCGGGCGGCGATGGTCCCTACAGCGCGATCCGATCGGGCAACTATCGGTTGGTCAAGTTTTACGAGGACCAAAGCACGCGTCTGTATGACCTGGACAACGACATCGGCGAACAAAACGATCTGTCGGACGCTCAACCGAAATTGGCAAAGACCCTGCATGATAAACTCCACCGATGGCTGGATTCGACCAACGCCCAGTTGCCGACCAAAAACCCAAACTACGATCCCACGCGGGAATCACTGGTCGATCGAAAGAAGAAAAAGAAGTGATCCGTTTTTCATTTTTGCCTTTTTCCGTTGTCACGTTCCTTTGCGGATACCTTTCGATAGGTGTCGGTGTCGCAGCGAATCCGTGGGTGATTGTTTCGCAAGGAAAGGCGAAGGCGATCACGATCTATTCGTTAGACGAAAACGCTGGCCAACTGCATTTGCTACGCAACACACCACTGGGCAACGGCGTGGGAGCGATGTGCTTCGACCAGAAGAGCAGGATCCTTTATGTATCACTTAAAGGCGGTGGTTCGATCGCGGCATATCAGGTCGGTAGCGAAGCAGACCTGACGCGACTGGGATCTGTGGATGTGGGAGCGTCGCCGTCGTATTTGGCCTTGGATCCGTCGGGCAAGTATTTGTTGAGTTCGTACTACGCGGCGGGAAAAATCTGCGTTCATCGGGTCTCAGAAAACGGGGCTTTGCAAGGTGATCCACTTCAAAGCTTGCAGACGGATGCCAACGCGCATGCGATCGTAATGGATCGATCGGGATCGTTTGCCTTCGTACCGCACACTCGCCCCAATGCGATCTTCCAATTTCGTTTGGACGGTGCCAGTGGAGCATTGCAGCCAAACGCACCATCAAAACTGTTGCGTGACGACAAAACCGGGCCGAGACATCTTTGGTTTCACCCAACGCTCCCGTTCGCCTACGGCAGCGACGAACAAGGCAGTTCTATCACTGCGTACAAGTTCGATCCCGAGTTGGGAACACTCACCACGATGCAGACCCTGTCCAGTCTCCCGAAAGACGCCGCGCCGCCGAAGAACAGTACGTCGGATATCGAAGTGCATCCCAGCGGACGATTCGCTTACATCGCCAACCGGGGGCATGACACCATCGGAGTCTTTTCAATCAACCAGGACGACGGCAAACTGACGTGGGTTGAAAATACATCGACGGAACCCACCACGCGGTCGTTTAACATCTCCCCGAATGGAAAGTTCATTGTGGCAGCAGGCCAGAAGTCGAATCAGCTTGCTGTATTCCGTGTTGGCGATGATGGCCGACTGCAACGCACCAGCACCATGCCGACAGGCGAAAGCCCCTGGTGGGTTTGCGTGATTGATTCGCCATCGTCGTTCTAGACGAAAATAGAAACTCTTCCCCCTCTCCCTCGCCAAGGATCGACTTCTCCCAAGGCAGAGGTGTTAAACCCCTTTAAGGAAACGCAAAAACGAATGTCTCCCGCTCGCCTTTCGCTCATTTTTACGATGCTTGTCGTTGCTGCTTCACTGGCCAAAGCCGAGATGTTTTTGGGTCAGGGTACGATGTCCGGTGAAGTAACCGCGACCACTGCGCTGGTTCAAACTCGATTGACGCAGAAGCGAAGACTGGATCGCAACGGGGACATGAAGGGGCAAGTCGGCAGAGTGTGTTTCCAGTGGGGCACGGACGCTTTGCTTTCCGGTCCGAAACGAACGGCATTTCAAGACGCCATCCCAGAGCACGACTTCATTGTTCGCGAATCGTTGGTAAATTTGCAGCCGAACACGACTTACTATTATCGGGCCGTTTATGGCCAAGATGACGCTACGACAGAATTTGGGCCGACGTGTCATTTCAAGACGTTGCCAGGAATTCAGTCTGACCAAAGCGTGAAGTTTATCGTTGGAAGCTGCATGAACTACAACAAATTCATGTATGGAAAACAGGGCAATGCAGGAGGCCCAATTACGGCAACGTCAACCGACAAGAAACTTGGCTTTCCAGCGTTTGAGACTATGGCAAAGATCAAACCGGACTTCTTCGTCGGCACGGGAGACATCGTCTACTACGACAATCCCTATCGTGTTTCCACGACGACAGAAGAGCTACGCCGTTGTTGGCATGAGCAGTTTCGGTTTCCCCGAATGATCGACTTTTTTCGAGAGGTTCCCACGTACTGGTCCAAGGATGACCACGATTTTCGGTACAACGATTCAGACAACACAACCGACCGATTGCCGACGCGAATCACCGGTATCGATCTGTTTCGAGAGCAGTTGCCGATTGCGACGCAGTTTGACACGAACGCTCGAACCTACCGGACGCATCGCATCAATCGAAACTTGCAAATTTGGTTGACCGAAGGACGTGACTTCCGTTCGCCCAATCGATCGCCCGATGGACCGGCGAAATCGCTTTGGGGGATCCAGCAGAAACAGTGGCTTCAAAAGACGCTGTTGGAAAGCGATGCAAAGTGGAAAATCATTATCAATCCGACGCCTATGGTCGGACCGGACATGGCGAAAAAGACGGATAACCACGTCAGCTTGGGCGGGTTTCGGCACGAAGCAGACGACTTTTTTGGCTGGCTTAACAAGAACAACATTGGCAATCTGCTAACAATTTGCGGTGATCGTCACTGGCAGTACCACAGCATTCATCCGCTGGGCGTCCAAGAATTTGCTTGCGGCGCGCTCAATGATGAAAACTCGCGGATGGGTGTAGATCCAGGTTCCAGGCAAGGAACTGACCCAAATTCGCTGATCCAACAACCATTCACGTCGCCCGAACCACGCGGCGGATTTCTTGTTGTCGGCGTAAGGGATAAGCTAACGCTGTCGTTTCATACCGCTGATGGCCAACAGCTCTATACGACGACCAAGTAGATACTGGTCCGGCTGATTTAGTCACATGGCTTTAATCATATTGATCTGTGTGACTCATCTGTCCTAGTCAAGTCGGCTTGTCGCTACCACGTCGTCATAGCTCTCCCAACGAAAACCATCCATGACAAAAATTCGCTTGCTTTACAGTTTGATAATCACCTTTGTCGTCATCACTTTCGTGGGTGACTTGCGCGGCCAAGACGACGTGCCTCCCAATCTTGTTTTGATTATCGCCGACGACATGAACTGGGACGACTGTGGCGCGTATGGCCATCCAGCGATTCGCACACCCAATATTGACCGACTGGCAACAGAGGGACTTCGATTCGAGCATGCTTATTTGACGACGAATTCTTGTAGCCCATCGCGATCCAGCATTTTGACCGGAAAGTACCCGCACAACACTGGCGCCGAGCAGTTGCACTGGCCCTTGCCAGCGGGTTCGAAAACGTTTGCCAGTGCATTGAAACAAAATGGCTACTACACCGCGGCTGCAGGCAAGTGGCACTTGGGTGATGCGGTCAAGGATCACTTTGACAAAATTTACGAAGCATCCACAGCGGGATTCGTCTTGCCGTCCGGTAAAGATGGCGAACCGCCCAAGATGGTTGCCGCACAGCCAAGCGGTTGCGAAGACTGGGAGAAGGCTCTTGATGAACGCCCGCGCAACAAGCCATTCTTTATGTGGCTTGCCGCTTTGGATCCGCACCGAGAATATACCCAGGGCGCTCTCGATCCGCCCCATTCGGCAGAGGATGTGATTGTGCCGCCGCATTTGCCGGACACCGCAGACGTTCGTGAAGATCTACGTTTGTACTATGACGAGATCGGACGTTTGGACACATACGTCGGCAAGGTGATGGCCAAACTGCGTGAACAGGACGTAGACGAAAATACGCTTGTTCTGTTCATCAGTGACAATGGCCGCCCGTTTCCGCGAGACAAAACGACTCTCTACGACGGCGGTATCCGTACGCCGTGGATCGTTCGCTGGCCGACCAGAATTGCACCTGGTGGCGACACGGAAGCACTGGTCAGCGCGGTTGATATTGGCGTCACTTTCTTGGAACTGTCCGGCGTTGACACCGGTGCGATATCTAACGAAGGAAAGAGCTTTGCCAAAGTCCTGGCCAATCCAGATCAGCCACACCGTCAGTACGCCTTTGCCGAAGACCACTGGCACGACTACGAAGACCACGGCCGATGTGTCATGACGACGCAATTCAAATTGATACGCAATGACTACGTTGATTTAGCATCCACACCATCAGCGGATGCAGGTCGTGGCCTCAGCTGGCAGGACATGTTGAAGTTAAATGCAGCAGGAAAGCTGACGCCAGCGCAACAAGGGTGTTTTCGATCGCCACGACCAAAGTGGGAGCTGTTTGATTTGGCCCGCGATCCTGGTGAGTTGAATAACATGATTGATAACCCCGCCTATTCTTCGGCGCAAGAGCAACTGATCGGAGCCATTGATCGTTGGACCCAGGAAACCGGTGACTATCTGCCAAGCAAGCGCACGCCCGATGAATTTGATCGTGTCACGGGCGAACCGGACCACAGCGTTCGTGTTCGGCCACGAAAGTCAAAGGAAGCGACCTTTGGGACGAACGGGAAATATTGAGCATTTTTTTTGAGCGATCTTTTTGAGCATTGTTTTGACTCCAGCGGATTCGGATCCGAGAAGTCGCGAGCCTTTGTCGCTCAAACCGGGTAGACTTTCCGTATAAGACTTTTGGCAGCTGAAAGAAAGAGTCCTCAACGAAAGAGATCACGATGGACGAAACGCTCTTGCCGCTTGCGGACGACGATCATGAATCGGGAATCAGTCCTGGGGTAAACCAACGCGATCCCAATCGAATCGCAACCATCACTTTGGCGATGTTGCCAAAGATCGGGCCGCGAACACTTGTCGCCCTGATCGAGCATTTTGGTAATGCGAAGGCCGTGCTGTCGGCGACCGGTCCGGAGTTGGCTCAAGTCCCCGGAGTTGGTCCCAAACTGATTCATACGATTCGTACGGCGCACCACCATGTCGATATCGAGGGATTGTTGAAGTGGTGCCAGGACAACGATTCGCAGATGATCGTTCGAGGAACGGCCGAGTATCCCGATCGATTGGAAGATCTGCCCGACGCCCCGCCGATGCTGTTTGTTCGCGGTGAAATGACGACGGACGATCAACTAGCGGTCGCGATTGTGGGCACACGACACGCAACGCACTATGGGCTGAAGCAGGCTGAGCGATTTGGATATGCGTTGGCCAAAGCCGGGGTCACGGTCGTTAGCGGATTGGCGCGAGGCATCGATGCGGCCGCACACAATGGCGCGTTGAATGGTGGTGGCCGCACCCTTGCCATACTCGGAAGCGGTCTCGGCCAAATCTATCCAGCCGAACACAAGGGATTGGCCAAAGCCGTCGCGGCCGATGGCGCGGTCATCAGTGAATACGGTCCTGACGCAAAACCTCGCGGTGGCATGTTTCCGCAACGCAATCGTTTGATCGCAGGCCTTTCACTCGCAACCTTGGTGATCGAAGCTCCCGATCGTAGCGGGGCACTGATCACAGCCAGGATGGCGGGCGAACAAGGGCGCGAAGTATTGGCATTGCCCGGAAACGTCACGAATCGTGCTTCGCGCGGATGCAATCAATTGATTCGCGACGGCGCGACGCTGGTCCAGACAGTCGATGACGTTTTGGAATCGCTGGGGCCGATGCGAGAAACCGTCACGACTTCCGACGGCCACGAGGTTCGTAACGCGTCCGAGTTGACGCTAAATGAAATCGAGCGGACGGTACTCGAAGCGATCGGGGCAGAAAGCACGCCCATTGATCAAGTGATAGCCAAAAGCGACCTGGCAACTCATCGCGTGATCGCGACGATCAGTGTGCTGGAAATGAAGCGACTGGTTCGGCGTCTAAGCGGCCAGTATGTATCGCGTATTTAGAATGAGGCAGGCAGGCTCCGTTCTGCCGCCAGCTTCCGGTACACACTTCGTGCGTTGGTGAATTCTTCAGAGGGCTTGAGGCGGGCGGCACACAGGATTGTGTCTGCTACCCTGCCTTAGACATCCGTCACACGCGTTGGACGACGTAGATCGGGTTGCTCCAACGAAAGTCGTTTTCCGCTACCACCGGCCTGAAGTGCCGCACGTCGCTCTTCGTCGTTGCGAAAATGCGGCCTTGAAACGGGCGAATGCCGGACCTCGGAACCCTCCAGGTCACCCAGATATTCTTCGCGGACCGTGGGATGCTGTTTGACTTCATCCGGTGGACCGTGCGTCAGTACGCGTCCTTGGAAAATCACGTAGCAGCGATCAACCGTTGCCAGGATTTCGCGCGCAGCGTGGTCAGTGATCAACACGCTAATGTCGTTGTCCCGTAACTGCTGGATTACGCCTTGGATCGACTGAACGGTCACAGGGTCGATCCCTGCGAATGGTTCGTCCAACATGACAATCTTGGGATCGGAAACCAAGCAGCGTGCGATTTCCAGTCGTCGTCTTTCACCGCCGCTCAAGCCTGCTGCCTTGCTCTTGCGGATATGAGTGATGTTAAATTCCTCCAGCAATTCATCCGTACGTCGCTTTCGTGTTTTACGGTCAGCACCCAGCAGTTCAAACAGCGCGGAGATATTCTGTTCGACAGTCAGTTTCTTGAAGACGCTCGGTTCCTGAGGCAAGTAGCCCATGTGGCCATCGCGAGCGCGACGAAACATCGGCCAATCAGTGACGTCGCGACCGTCCAAAAAGACCGTGCCACGGTCCGGTTCGACCATGCCGCACATCATTCGGAAGCTGGTCGATTTACCGGCTCCATTGGGGCCAAGTAGTCCGACGATTTCGGATTGGCCAACCTGCAGATTGACGCCGTCGACAACGCGCCGGCGACCGTAGGTTTTCTGAAGCTCGATCGCTTCAAGAATCGGCAGCGTTTCTTCGTGGTCTGCGTTAGACATTGATTGGAGATCCTTCTCGAAATTTGATTGACGACCCAGCCGTCAATCAGCGAATCAATTTGAAACGTTTGAAATTAGGCGTCATTGGAACAGGACGGTTCCAAGGATGCGGCCAGAACACCAACAGAGCTTTTCCGACCAGCAGATCACGCGGTACGTAGTCAGCCTCGGACCATTTATAAGCGTCTTTGCTAATACGTCGTGGCAATCCAACACCCCGTTTGGATCCTATCCAGCATCGTGCATCCAGACTGGCGGGACTATTGTCGCCCATTGGGAAGAACTGGTCCTCTTCCATTTTGAAACTCACTTTGCTGCGAGTTTGCCATAGCGTCATGCCATCCCAAAGGTCCGGCTGAGCGAAGTACGCCTGAATCTGTCGCTCACTCACGCTGCCGCCGCCCAACCGACGATTCATAGCCATGTCGTAGTCTTGCATTTCGCCACTGCCCACCTTGGTGGCGATGTAATACTTGTCGCGGTCGATCCTGAGACGATGCACCGTGCCGCTGCCACCTTGAAACGCAACACCCACGGGAGCTGCATCGAGTGGGTGTTTTCCTGGTAAGAAATGAGGGCGGTCGGTCTGTGTCGTCAAGAACTTTCTGGCGTCGAACGTCGTCGGTCCGTCAAATGAAATTAGGTCGTCGTCGATCCAAAGCAACAACTCGTCATCACAATTGCTAAACCGAACTTGGTGCCGCGTGCCCGCCGTCAGCGAAGTCTCAGCCGCGGGCGAAGCAGTCGCATCTCCACCGTCGCCGCTAAACGATAATGCTTGACCGTCACGAAGGATCGACAGGGTTGCTTTGCCACTGGCTGTATCGACACGGCATTGAAACTGTATTCCCGCCTCGATAAGCTCGAAAATTAGTTGTTTGCAGTCGGATCCCGGTTCGACATCGGCTTCGCAAATCAGGTCTCCGACCCAGTGCAAACCATCGCGTCCCAAGTCTTGCTCACTGGAACCGTAGATTTCCATCCCACCGAATTGGTCGGTTGGTTTTTCGGGATCGTACTGACCGTTGAACTCCACATTCGGTCCCGTTGCGATGCTCTTTACTTTTCCAAAGATGCCGCCGATCAATCCAAATAGCCCACCGCGTCCTGGCCGTTGTTCGCCGGGCGCCAAGTCGTAGACAAGCGATTTATCGACATGCACAAAGCTGTTGTAGGAATAGAAGTCCGTGATCAGGCGACTGGAGTACGGATCGACGTCCGCCAGACTGCCACCTTTGTCGGCCACTTCCCATTCATCATCGCTTGGCCATCGGTGGAAATAACGCAACCATTGTGGATTGGTTGAGTCAGATTTTACGGATGCTTGGAAGCCGTCTTCGCTGCGCTGGATCGACCAGACATCCGACGTTGGTGCGCTGGCACCCGGCAGCCAGGGTTGCCAACGACCGGGATAGTCAGCAGCGATCAGCGATTTGGATTGAAAGTCGGTGTCGTAGACGTGATGCCGCATCGCCAACAGTTTTTCAGGCGGCTTGCGAACAATCGCATCCGCGTCAGCATCACTGCCGTTCTTGCGCGAGTAGATGTCGCCGTGCGAAATACTTAGCGTTTCTTCGGGAAGCCCAACGAGTCGCTTTATGTAGTTTTGCTTTGGATTACCTGGGAACTTAAAGACGATCACGTCAAAGCGTTCCGGTTCGGTCAGCGTGTAGGCAAACTTACTGACCAAAATTCGATCACCGTTGAAGGTCTGGTCATCGCTGTTGGTCAGATCCATTGGATTGACGTGACGACAATTTGGGCAGACACCACCGATCACGGCACTGCGCATCACATTGCCGTAACGTTCCAAACTCGCTCCGACACGAAAATTCTGATCGCAGCGATCACAGAAGACATCCTTGTGAGCCCCCATCAGCGTTGGTGCCATGGACCCCGTTGGGATTACAAACGCTTCGGCAATAAAGGCACGAAACAAAAGCGCCAAGATAAACGCGACCACCAATGCTTCGACGGTTTCGCGATTTCCTTCGGTGCGAATCCGTTCGGCGCGAACGACCAATTCACCCCGTGTGTCATCATCCGACACAGAATCTGCATCGGCCGAAGTCGCCTGTTTTTTGTCGTCGCGATTCATGAATTCTAGGGGTATCGAAATCTGGGTGTCGAAAGGTTGGAAGCGTCGTTGGGGATCGAAGCAAACTGGTTGAAGCAAACTGGATCGCCGGCCACGTCAGAAAACAGGCCACGTCAGAAAACCTGCACGTCAGAAAACCTGC
>CAYUGI010000195.1:0-3241 GCA_964444105.1 uncultured Pirellulaceae bacterium | reverse complement strand
CACGTCAGAAAACCTGCACGTCAGAAAACCTGCCGCATCCTAGCTGTTTTGCCCCACCTGCGAAACTTCGATTAAAACGCGGCAATCTTGGCAAAATCCGGCCATATTCAACGCAGGGAAATCGAGCCAAATCCTTGATTTCGGAGCCCGCCCACTCCTGCTTTTGATCCAATTCGCGACCCATTCACGTCCATTCTGTTGCCTTGAATCGTGAAACTCTCCTCATTTCGGTAGCGTTACACAGCCTCCCAATCGTCAACACGTCGGTGATTCTTAGCCGGCGGCAACGAATTGTTGTGGGATCGGTTTTGACATCTGATGCCGATTTGGGAAGATAGTCGCCTGATCCAGCCCTCTGGGCGGCTCCAATACTGACAAGCGAAATTCTGAATGCACTTACCTGCCCCTACCCGGTTCGATTCACCAAGGCAATCTGACCACTGGAGTGTTTGCCACCGGAGTGTTTGCCATGGGGTTGTGCGTGCACGTTGCGTCGTGATTGGGGTGATCTGCCTGCTGAGTTTCACGGATGCGATGGTGGTTCCTGCATGGTGCCAACGGGCATCCGCCAGCGACGACGTTTCGGAATTGATCGAGCAGTTGGGCGACCAGAGCTTTGCCATTCGAGTTCGAGCCAAAGAAAAACTCCAGCAGATGGGATTGGAGGCATTCGATGAATTGCAATCCGCTCAGTTCCACCCAGACAGCGAAGTTGTTTCCGCAGCACGTTTTCTAATCAACAGCTTGATGGTCAGTTGGTCCAAAGAGTCGGATCCGGCAGAAGTGCGAGCGTCGTTGCACGAGTACGGTGCCCAGGACACAGATGATCGCGGCAGCCGCATCGCACGCATTGCGAAGCTTCCCGATCGTCAGGGTGCCGAGGCGCTCGCTCGGCTAACACGCTATGAACCTGACTTGGCACTCAGTCGCAAAGCATCGCTTGCTTTGATGCAACAACCGTTGGACTCCGACCTGTCAAAATGCCAACACCTTGCCGAGATGATTCTCGATGTTTTGAAAGACTCGGACCGCCAGGCAGCGCAGTGGTTGCGAGTTTACGCGGAAGACCTGCAGACACAGAGCTACTCGGTTCAAGCCTGGCGTGCCTTGCTAAAAAAACAGCGACATGAAATTGATGCTTCTGCCTCCCAGCAAGCCAGTCGCGCTTCGGTGCTTGCACTGGTGCGAACCTGCGCCCAACGCGCCAAAGCACTCAATCAGCGTGATGAAGCCATCAAGCTGTCGGTCGAGAACCTTGATTTGATCCCGCCCACCACGCGCGACTTGGTCGAGGCATGCAATTGGGCCACGGACATCAAATTGCACGAGTTTGTGTTGCAACTGCGCGACAAAAACAAACGTATGTTTGATACGGATGAGCGACTGTTGTACGGAGCAGCCGAAGCGTTGCTTGTCGGGGGAGAAAAAGACGAGGCGCAAGCGTTGGCCGCAAAGGCTTTGGCGAATCGCCCGTTTCCCAAAGACGAGGAAGAAAAGGAAAAGCTGACGCAAAACGAGTCGGACACACTTGCTGCATTGCATTTGTCGCTTGCCGAAGAACTTCTCAGTCGCGGTTTGTTTGATTGGGCGGAAGCCGAGTACCGATGCATTTTGGATGGTGTTGAATTGACATCCGTCACGGGCGCAAACACACGACACTCGCTAGCAGACATGCTGGGTGAGTTGCTTCGCAATCAAGATGCCATCGACGTCCTGCGTCCCATTGTTGACCGGGCACGCAAAGACGGTGTCTTGCGCGACATGTTTAACCAAAATCGGGTGGCATTGGAGTACATGAAATCTCAACTGGAATTTCATCAGGCCATCATTGCCAAAAACGAAGGTGACGCAGAAAAGTCACGTCAGAAATTGAAGCTTTCCTATGACATGTATCGATCCAACGTGGATGTCTTAATCGAAATGTACCGGACTGATGGCGACAGCGACTGGAAACGAATGATCAATCGGTTGGTTACCACTCAAAGCAATACGTCCAAAGCACGCATCAAAAATCTTGAAAACCAAGCACCGATGTTGCCGCAGGGATTTGACACGTCGCGGGAGTTGTCGCGTTTGCTGAACGAGTACGCTTGGCTTGTCTCCAACACGACGGGCGACTACGACCAAGCACTTCAAGCGAGTCAAAGGTCATTGGAATTGACGCCGGATGACGCGGCAAAAATCGACACTTGCGCCAGATGTTTTTTTACGCTGGGCAGGCTGGATGAAGCACTGAAAATGCAGCAAAGAGCTCTCGAACTGATGCCGCACTCACCGCCGATGGTACGCCAGTTGGAAATGATTCAGAACGCGATCGAAAAGAAAAGGCAGCCCGCCGAAGACGAAAGGTAAGCCGTCGAAGACAGAGAGTATTCCGTCGAGGACGAAAGGTATTCCGTCGCGTAACTTTGGAACGCACGTTCATGGCATCGATTGCACGTCTCCCGCTGCCCACCGACCGACAATTGGTTTGGTGGACTGTCTTGTTAACAGCCGTGATCGAACTGCTGACTTGCGCGTTGCGTTTCGGTGCAGGACTGGAATCAACGCGCGACACCGCATCAACGATTGGCGTCCTGACACTGGGATTACGAATTCACCACAGCTACGTTGGATTGGCGATCACAATCGCCGCTTTCTACTTCTACCGACGTCGCCCACTGCTAGGTCGATACGCGATGATCATTGGACTGGCATTGCTATTTAGCGACCTGATTCATCATTTCCTGGTCATGTACCCGATAACCGGTAGCCCGCACTTTCATTTCTGGTATCCGACGGTGTAAGCCTAAGGTGTCTTGCAGCGGGAAACGATCGTCGGTCTTGGATTCCGGATTCGACCAACACCGCTAGTACGAACATTGTTAACGCGGACGTAACGCGTAGCGGATTTTCCTGCCTTCACTCTCCCAGAGGGCAACGCCGGAGCGGATTCTCAAAAGTCCGCTACGGCGTTGCCTCACCGAATGAAGTAAATTGTGGCTCAGTCACATCGCATTTGCCGCACCAGCTGACACCGCCTTGCCCTGGCTCAATCCGCCAGGGCGAATCACTTTTTCAAATTGGGATGATCCGAAGAATCGCAACCCGACGCGTAAGTTTTGATGTTGCGCCAAATAGCCAGAAACCGTCTCTTGCAAAGTAAATCACACGTCAATTTTGCGTTTTCAAACTTCACTCTCCCTATGGGCAACGCCGTAGCGGATTCTCCACACTTCACTCTTCCTTCGGGGAACGCGAT
>CAYUGI010000194.1:6949-13152 GCA_964444105.1 uncultured Pirellulaceae bacterium | reverse complement strand
TAGTTGGTCGCTGGTTCCAATCCGGTCACATACCCGTCGCTCACCGCGCCGGTGTTCTTCCACAAGATAAACCGTGGTAGTCCTTTCACCTTGAACGCGACACTCATTCCGCGATCTCCTTCCGCCGAACGCAACAGCGCGACACATTCTTTGGCTTCGTCCGCGCGTGGCTTGGCAAAATACACTCGCTCGGCGTATCCCGATTCGGGCGCTCCATATTCATTCCACTCGTTGATTTCACCGGCCGACAGGACGTCTTTGGGCGCAAGTTCATCAAGCGGAATTTCGACCGTGGACCCTTCGCCCAAAACCGGCGCTCCCACGTTGACGTGGTAGAGCAATTGGATCGTAGTGGGAGTCGATAGCTCGTTGGTTACGTCATCCAGCAACTCGACCTTCGCGCTTCCCGCGTGGACCCGCAGCCGGCTTTTCAGCGTCAAGTTTTTGAAAAACAGACGCGACTCGCGAACCTCGCCGATGACTTCCAAACGCCCTGAAGCTTCGTCGTATTCGATCGAAAGTGAATCAGCGGCCAAATTTCCAATCCGCCCGTGAAGTGGGTAAACCAACTGGCTATTTTCGTCATGCTGTGGCGCGCCGTTGCTCTCCAAGCCACAGCGAACGACCAACTCGTCGAAACCTTCCAACCAACCCAGCCCACTAGGATCAAAGATCGGCACGCGTGATGGATGGACGGGGCCACTCACCGGCGATTGCCAGCCATAACGGATACCTTCGGATTCGATGCACCAGATCGACATGCCTCGCGTCGGCAGCAAATAGACACGTACGACGCCCGTATCGACCTCGATCACTTCGACTTGGTCCGCCGCGCCACCAACAAAACGCCCGTGACGTGTCTTGATGTCGCCCTGACGTGTTTCGATATCCAGTGACAGAGGTGACTTGCCCTTCCACTGAATCGAATCCAAGCGGTTATCAAGGCTGCGGTGCGTGGAGGATTGAACCATGGGGATCAACACAGAAAAAGTGGGAAATGATGACCAGTGTGCAAGGATTTTCGCAGGCTGGGGAATTAGTCTTTGAATCCTCGCTGAATCGTTGGCGTTCTTGTACCCGACACCAGCAAGCAATAAAACAATAGGCTCCGCAATGCCCTAAAAATGTCTGCATCGCAATGTTTTTGGCCTTAACCCTACCCGAAACCCGATGCCCGGGCAGCCTATCAATGACCAATATGAAAATGGATGAGGGATTAATTCAAGGAGAATGGGGTCGTCCTAGGCGAGCACAAAATCACAACTGACTGGATGTAACCCAAACCACTTTCGATATTCACGATCACATTGATTAAGGCCGCAGAACGGCCAGTCTTGCGTTCTCAAGCGGAGCGCCGGAACGAGATTTAAATAAAGGAAACAAAGATGAAAATTCATAACGCGATGTGGCCCGGACTTGTCGGCAAAGGTGACGAGGAAGGTCAGGAGCCGCCCATCGGCCTAGAGCAGATGTTGGACTTGTCAGCTGCGGCTGACGTCAACGGTCAGAAATTTGATGGCATCGATTACTTCCTGTTTTTGCCGCACACCAATCCCGAAGCCAGCGATGATGAACTGCGCGGTATCGCGGACATGATCCAAAGCAAAGGATTCAAAGTCGGTTCCCTGGTCGCGCCGATTTGGCCAGGCACCGTAGGTGATTCAGCGATGGGCGACAAAGAGCAA
The DNA here is from genome assembly GCA_964444105.1 of uncultured Pirellulaceae bacterium. Taxonomy (GTDB): domain Bacteria; phylum Planctomycetota; class Planctomycetia; order Pirellulales; family Pirellulaceae; genus K23-9. The sequence goes on along the minus strand of CAYUGI010000194.1, from coordinate 11,467 downwards.
ACCGACAAGTTTCTCTCCGCCGTCAAAATGGCTTGCCGTATTGCCGGGATCTTTAACGACCACGGCGTTCGCGATTACGGAGCGATCCGCATCGACAGCGCCGAGTTTGGCCTGGAGAAATGGGCCGAAGACCCCAAAGGCAACACGTCCAAGATCGCCAAGACTTTCAAAGAAGCCGCCAAGATAGCGGCGGACCACGGCGAGCGACTCGCGACCGAAGGCGAAATCTGCTGGGCCGGCATGCATAGCTGGAAAGATATGCTGGACCTGTTGGAAGAAGTCGGCATGCCCGAATCGCTCGGCTTCCAAGCTGATCTCGCACACACGTACTTGTACTTGATGGGCTACAACGCGCCCGAGCACGCATTGTTGCAAGATGGCTATAGCGAGGAGGAGTTCTACGAAAAGTACGAAATCATGACGGACAAGTTGCGTCCTTGGACGATCGATTTCCACGTCGCGCAGAACGATGGCGAAGTCCACGGGGCGGGATCACACGACAAGACCGGCAAACACTGCCCAGCCGACGATCCCAATGGCAAGCTGGACATCGTCAAGTGCGCTGGCTACTGGCTGAAAGATGCTGAAGCTCGCGGCATCAAGCACATTTGCTGGGATGGCTGCATGTTCCCCAACTCGATGTTGGAAGACATCAGCACCTGGAACACGATCTTGGACACGATGATCAAAGTCCGTGACGCCCACGGCGTTGCGGTTTAAGTGAATGGCCACAAAGAGTCACAAAAGAACAAAAAGACTGGCGTTTGCAGGCATGATGGGCCCGGCAAATACATCTTCGCTCTTCATTTTTGTCTCTTTGTGACTTCTTGTGGCTTCCTTTCAAGCCGTTGAGAGAAGTCAATGACTGGTCAAGCAAAGGATCCGATTTTTCAGCTCGCTGATACCGTTCGCGAAACTTCTTTTTCGCTGCACAATTATCTTCGTCATGGTCATTTGGAAAAGGTCTACGAGAACGGGCTTGCCAATCGCCTACGAAAATAAGGCCTCGACGTCGAGCTTCAACAGCCAATCACTGTTCTTGACGAAGACGACACCACACTTGGAGAATACCGAGCAGATTTGATCGTTGAAGGCCAGCTTTTGATCGAACTCAAGGCGGCTGGCAATCTGGATAGTAGCCATATCGCCCAAGTACTGGGCTATCTCGCAGCGACTAACTTTGACCACGCACTCCTGATAAACTTTGGCGCACCCAAACTGCAAATCAAAAAGCTCGCTAGCCATCGCCTAACGCAAGTTTAGCAGCAGCCCTTCTTGTTCTTTTGTGACTTTTTGTGGCTCACTTTGAATCCTGTCCTCAAGAAACACTCAAACCGAGACCTCAATGAAACCACTTAATATTGGCCTGATCGGTTACGGCTTCATGGGCCGTACGCACAGCAACGGCTACAAACGCGCCAACGATTTCTTCCCTGAACTCGAATATCGCCCCGTCCTGAAAGCTGTCTGCGGCCGCAACGCTGAGAAGGTTCAGGAGTTCGCCGACCAATGGCAGTACGAGTCGATCGAAACGGATTGGAAATCGCTGATCAAACGCGATGACATCGACGCGATTGACATTTGCACGCCCAATAATTCGCACGCCGAAATCGCCATCGCCGCGGCAGAAGCAGGCAAGATGATCCTGTGCGAAAAGCCGCTCGCGCTGAATCCCGAAGAAGGCGAGCGGATGTGCGAAGCGGTCGAAAAGTCCGGCGTTGCCAATACCGTTTGGTACAACTACCGCCGCGTCCCAGCCGTCACGATGGCCAAGCAGCTCATCGACGAAGGCGTCTTGGGAAAGGTCTACCACTACCGCGCTAACTTCCTGCAAGACTGGACGATCTCCGAAGACTTGCCGCAGGGTGGCGCAGCGCTCTGGCGACTCGATGCTGCCGCTGCGGGTTCGGGAGTCACCGGTGACCTGTTAGCTCACTGCATCGACACTGCGATCTGGCTGAACGGTTCCATCTCTGACGTCAGCGCGATGACAGAAACCTTCATCAAAGAACGCGTTCACCAAGAGACAGGCGAGAAGCAAGCCGTCACGATCGATGATGCTTGCAGCTTCATGTGCCACTTCGGTAACGGATCGCTCGGTCTGTTTGAATCCACACGCTATGCACGCGGTCACAAAGCTCTCTACACCTTGGAGATCAACGGAGCCGATGCATCGATCCGTTGGGACTTGCACGACCTACATCGCTTGGAGTTCTTTTCCAATAATGACGAAGGACGTTTACGCGGATGGCGTAGCATCCACGTTAGTGATCACAGCGGTGACCAGCCTTATATGGACAAGTGGTGGGTGCCAGGATTGCAAATTGGCTATGAGCACACCTTTGTGCATCAAGTCGCGGACTTCCTCAAGAGCTTACAAGAAGGCAAACCGTGCAATCCAACCTTCCGTGATGCACTGGAAACTCAAAAGGTCTGTGAAGCCGTCCTGGATAGCGCCAAAGAACGAGCTTGGAAAGACGTCTAACACGATCTCGTTGTCACGACGCTCCGCGGCGTGATTCAGATTAGGAATCAACGTTCCCAAAAGCGTGTTCATTTTCAAGTGAGCACGCTTTTCTTGAAATGGTAGTGTCCACAAAGAGTCACAAGAAGACAAAAGCAGATCGCAGCAGCGTTTTGGGTCCTACAATCTTTGTTCTTCTGTGACTTCTTGTGGCCCTTTCGCCCCGCTGGTCAGATCGCCAGCCAGATACCAGAGGAAATCAATCAGCCCGCTGAATCGATACTCACCGTCCACATACTTTTCGATCACGTAGAAAGCAAAGTAGTACGCCCGGCAACTGGCCCAGACTGTGATCGCCAGCAGCAACCCGACATCCCATCGCATCGTCTTTGCGATCAAAATGACGCTCGATAGAATCGCCATCGCAACAAAAAGAAATCCCTTGATGTAGATGGCGTGTGATGACTGCAGATCGCGAGCGAGAGACATACAGCATTGCCAATCGAATGAGGCGGGCAGGGAAGGGCACTGCTGCAATTGTTCTCGGTCGGCTAACGCGGGACCAGCCAATAATTTTCGAGAGCTTTCTCGATCTCTTTTCTTCCCAGCAGTGGTTTCTCCTCTCGCCGCCCGTTCACTCGGTTGGACACTCCTCGGACCGTACACCGAACGGCACTATTTTCGATGTCACCTCGTGCCGCCAGTTCGTTGACCAGAGCGAGCTGATAGCGAGCCTGCGGATAGACGGGCACGCCTAGCGAATCGAGCGACCAAGCATCCAAAGCCAAGCTCCGCCAACCATCCTCGTCATCATCTTCGCCTAAATGATCTTGTGCAGACTTTGGCAGTTCATTGGTAACCGAACGATGAAATTCGACCGCAACGCGGCTACTGTGTGGCGAATACAGTGCCCAGGAAGTCCAGTGGTCCCATAAGCCAGCGCGTTCGCTAGCCGGCGCGATCAAAGCGATGATGACCAGTATTCGCGCGATGCCGCGGCCCAGACCGCCTCCTTCGTCACTGCGACGAAATGGCAATCGGAAAAGACGCCGATACAAAAGCCGGTTGTCGTGTAGGTCGTTGTGCGATGGTGCCACGAATAGATACCAAGCCTGCACCATCAGCAGCACGTTCCAGATCAAGACACCGTGACTGTGGTGCAGTCCCGCGGGACTGAGCAAAATCAATAGCGAGACGTGAAGACAGATCGCTAACCCACCAGCAAGACGCCGCGTCTTCGCAAAAAGCAACATCACCCCGACGAACAGCTCGACGGCCGGCAGCACGTGTGCCAGGGTCGCCTTCGTGTTTTTGTCGATCGCGTCGACGGCACCCAACCAGCCCAGCGGTACATTCAAGAAATCTTGGCCGACGCTGTGGACGAACTGGTAGTCCAGTTTTCCAGCCGCACTGTAAATGTAGACACTCGCAGCGAGCGGGATCAAAATCTGACGCGCCATCGACGGACGCATTGACGCAAACACGCAGCCGTAGATCACACTCTGGTATGCCCAAGGCTGCAATCGATGTTGATCGATCAAGCAACCCAGCGCAAGTGCCGCTGCGATCAGCCACCAAGCAGCTCTGAAACGCACTGGCGAAACAAGCACAAAGATTGCACCCGCCAACACGCCGACCAATGGCAGCCAACCCATCGCCGCAGGCAACTGCGTCGCCCACGTGTGCATAGCAACGGCGGGGATATCTGACACAGGCAGCCACAGTCGATAGGTAACCAACACGAGCAAGCACAGGAATGTCGCCCACCATCGAGGAAGGTGCCATGTGTCATGAGATTGCGTCAAAAAATACTCTCCTTCGTTGTTCCGACAGGCCCTGGCGGAATTCCTATTCACAACGCTCCCAAGCGAGGTGAAAATGACGTGATACGGATCATGGCAACCCTTTATACTTGATTTAGTCGAATCCGAACGCTCCGCGGTCGGAACTTATCGGTAGTCGATTACGTCAACGACTTGTCGATTCACTGAGTGCTTTGAAAACGGCGGTGAGCCGTGGGCCGTAAGGCACCGGGCAATAGAGACCGGGCAATA
>CAYUGI010000194.1:0-6849 GCA_964444105.1 uncultured Pirellulaceae bacterium | reverse complement strand
ACCGGGCAATAGAGACCGGGCAATACAGAATGCCCGGCCGCTTACGCGTCACGGCTCACTAAATCAACAAGCCCTCAAAAGTTTGTTGTGGAAGTTAGAATCGTTTCGTTGGCTTGTTTTTCGGACTTTGAATCATGGTATTGAAGCCACTTTGGGGCGTCGCATTGACGTTGGCCTGCATCTTTGCGATGGGTGGAACGGGGCAATCGTTTAGCTTCGCTCAAGAGACCATCGACCCGGTGCGAATCGGCGACGAAATCGAGGTGCAGTCCTTTCGCGATTGGTACTCAGGCACGGTTGAAAGCTTCGCAGACGGCAAGGCGACAGTTCGCTATCAGTATCGCAGTTTTGAACGAACCAGCGAATTCACACTGGAGAACATGCGATTTCCAAACGGCGAAGGTCATTGGACGATTTGGAAAGACGCGAGTGGGAAATTCTCTGTCGAAGGTCGGTATCTGTCCCGAACAAAAACGGACGTCACGATTCGCAAAGCCGATGGCACCGAAGCAACCGTCCCCATCGCAAATCTGCATCCTTCGATCCGCGCTCAACTTGCCAAGACGCCCATCACCGCCGACATCATCGCACCCGTGCGCGTTGGCGATGTCGTGGAGGTAAAGTACTTCAGCAAGTGGTATGAGGGCACGATACAGTCCGTTCGTGGGCAAAACGCGACGGTCCAGTACGACAAAGGCGGATCAAGTCCCAGCACCGGTGATTTCAAATTGGAAGACATGCGTTTTCCAGGGGCTCAGGGTCACTGGATGCTTTGGAAAGACGCCAGCGGCAAGTTTCAGGTTGAGGCACGCTACATTTCACGTACCGAATCCGACGTGACACTTCGCAAAGTCGATGGCACGGATTTGACGATTCCGATCGAGAGTCTGCATCCAACGCTTCGTCAACAAGTCGCCAAGACAATCGTTACGAGCGAATTGAACAAGGTCGATGGAGCGATCCCTATTCGCGTGGGCGATCGGGTGCAAATCAAAAGCTATTCCAGTTGGTACGACGGTGTTGTCAAAGAGGTGAAAATCGGCGCGGCAGTGGTCCAGTACGAACGCGGTAGCTGGGGGCCGAAGTCCGACGTCTTTGAGCTAAAAGACATGCGGTACCCCAACGGCGAAGGGCCTTGGCGAGAGTGGTCGGACAGTTCGGGCGGTTTCAAGATCATTGCACGCTACATGGGCCGCGACGAAACACACGTCACGATTTTGAAGGAAGACCAGTCGGAGCTTCGCGTTCCGATTGATAAGCTCAGCGCACCGCTACGAAAATTGCTCAAGGACACACCGGTTATCACGCGTCGACCTGCCCGGGTCGTGTTGGCCGGAGCCGAATTGATCGGTGACGCTTCGGATGGACGGACTCGCGCAAGCAGCCGGACCCCATCTAGTGCATCGTCAGCCCCCGATCTCGCAAGTGCTTCGCTAACGATGAACGCGCCTGTTTCGCAGCAAACACTTCGTCTGCCTCAAGGCGGCACGGCAATTCCCATCGGCCCGGAATACACAGCGGATTTGATCATTCCCGTCGGCGGCAGCGAAGGTTGGGTATTGGCGAGCGATAAAGCGGATTGGCCGAACAAGGACTTGTTGACGCATTTGCACTGGGCCAGTTTGGCCAACAAACGCGCCAGTCCGGGGCCTACCTTTCATCCCGACCAACGTCTGGTCGCCTATTCGCCAGGGCAACAGCGGTTGGTGATGAGCAGTGTGCAGGGGACTTGGAGCGAGCCGAGTCAATTGTCGACGTACCGTCTCGCACCAGGCCAAGCCAGTGCGCGGTCGGAGATGACGTTTGATATCCCTAAGGACAAGCATTCGTACAACAGAGAACCAGTGCGAGTCGAACTGATCGGCGAGAACACGATGTTGTTCGGTTTCGGTGGGAAAGTCTCGCTGTGGGATTTGGATGCCCGACGCGTGCTTTACGAAGTCAGCAATCTTCAGTCGCATACGTTTCAGCTTAGCATCGATCACCAGTACTTCTCGGCGCTCAGCGGACGCAGCACCATCAGCGTGTACCGCGTCGATACGGGCGAACCGGTTGCCCAAGGGAACTGGCAGGGTTATGGCGCGACAACGGCCTGTTTCAGCCGTGACGGAAAGAGTTTGATGGCAGCCAACTCATCCGGCATCTATCGCTGGGATCTGGCTGGTAACAACCCCGTGACAACGCTCCCAATCGGTGGTCTGCGTGTTAGCGACAAGACACCGCTGGCCGATCTAGGCGGAGGATGGATTGTTGCGGGGGCTCAGATCTACAGTACCGGTCTTGGGCTGATTGTTTGGCGATATGACGGTGGCAATTCTCCGGTTCGCGTCAGCATTAACCACCAACAGATGTTGGGACGGCAAATGTTGGTCGCCGCAACCGCTGGCGATTCACGAGGAAAATCGCTGCTGGTAGGCGTCGCAACGGTACCGCACCAAGACGCGATCGAATTGATGAAGAAGGTCGATCCGGATTCGGTCCGCATGTTAGTTCGCGGTAGCCGAGTCAAAATTGATACGTCGGTCGATAGTCGTATCGTCGCAGGTCTACGCCGCGCGGCGCAGCAGAATGGTTGGGTTGAGGATCCGTCCAGCGAAGCCATTCTGACGGGATCAGCCAAGCAAGGAGAGTCGCAAACGCTAACCTACCGCAAGATCAGCTTCGGTAGCGGAGGCAGTGGCGAAGAAACGCACACGGTGTCGCCATGGATTCAAAGTGCAAAGGTCCTGTATCGCGACAAAACCGCGTGGGTGACAGCGATGGGCGGCGTGCCCTACTCGATGCACCTTCGCGAAGGCGAATCGCTGGGAGGTGAACTTAGCAAATCGTCCAGTCCCAACTACGCGTTGTTCGAGAACCTGAAAATTCCCGACGAGATCATCTATCCAAAATTCCAACAGGGTCTCGGCAGCACGCTTCTTACGCCCAACGGTTTCGTCGACGTCGCCAAGTAAGGTTCGCCAAGTAAGTTGTTGTGCATGAAGTCGCGGCGTTATCTCACCCGATATTCCGATGATCAAACTCACTCTCCTTCCGGGAGAGTCGAGCCATAGCGAGGAGAGGGTCAAGCCAGATTGCAACCGTGTTTTTAGGCTGAGCGTATCTCCCTCTCCGGCCGCTACTGCGTCCGACTCTCCCAGAGGGAGAATAAATTAGACTTAGGCGAGGAAGCCACTCAAAAACTGCACGACCTCTGCGCGGGTAGGGGAAGTTCTCGTGTTTCATTTTATCGGTAGGCTGTTTTTGCCCGACGCCAAAGTTCGTTTCACCGCACCAAACGCAGCGAAGCAAGAATTCTTGTGAAGTAGATCCACGGTGTCGAATCCAACCGCCCGAAGCAAATCCAATTGATAAGTCACCGATCGAGGAGAATCTTCCACGTCGATGTATTCAAATACTTTGTCGCGGTAGTCTGCGTCACCGATCGACACCAGATAATCGCCGTATCGATCCCACATCATCGATTGCACTTCGGCGTCTTCATGAAAAACAAGATCGGTGATCCAAACGCTGCCGCCGGGAGCCAAGACATCATAGATTTTGCGAAAGGCGTGTATCCAATCATCGTCATCGCGCAAGTGATGCAGTACCGCTGCAGCCAGAATCACATCGTAGTGAGAATGACTCAGTTCAGTCTCGCGAAAATCTGATTGCATGATCCGAGCTTTGCCCGCATTGACCGACTCAACACGCATCGCCGCCCGCTCCAGCATGGGAAGACTCAGGTCGATCAAATCAACATCGAAGTCATGTCCAGCAACCTCGCGAAGCTTCAATGTGTTATTCCCAGCCCCGCAGCCAATATCCAAAACACGTCGAATCGATTTCGTACAAGCAACAGCCGCGTTCGTCACCAAGCTCATCGCTAACGGAGCATCGATCGTCGCGGCTTGTCCTGTTTCCAAAGACGAAAAACGCTCCACATCACCATCAAAGCGAGCCCGAATGACGTCTGTCGAAGATTTCTGCGGTAAAGGTGTATTCATGTTACGGCCCTCCATTTGGTACTAGCCAAGCAACGACCGAAAAGGCCTATTGGTTACCCGCGGTGGGCCCCTGAGTGGTTGCGTTTGGGTGGCGCTTCAAAATCAACACCTCAAGATCGTGATCAGGAGGGTCAGGCGAATCCGATGGCCATCGTATCGCATATTCCTCAGGTTCAGTTTCCGAGATAGCACAGTTGAAGGAGCCGATTATTAAGTCGCCGTAGATTGAGATAATCAGGAAATCGTCACGAAACACCATCGACGAAATCCGTGTTCCGGCAGGCGCGTTCCAGATCGACGAGCCAATCGAACCACCTAGACCAGTAAGGCTATATCCATCCGCGGGGCCACGACCATTGTCGTGGTTGCCGGGAAGAATTTGCGCGAATCGAAGATCGCCATCAAAAACGATATTTGAATTCTGCTTTGACGCGTTCTCGATGCGAAGAATGGTATCCTCCTTACCGATGTGCTCTACCGCCGAGCCAAGAATCAGGGGTTCATTTTGTTCGACACACCGATCAAAGACTGCAATCGCATCACGTCTCGCGCGATGAACGCCCGCGAAGTACCAACCAACGGGCAGAGCAATCAGAAGAGGAGCCAAGATGACGAGCTGTTTTAGTGAGATGCGTTTCATATCTGCCGCGATAGGTTGGTGATTAGTGGGGACTACCGATGTCGTCTGCATTTGTTGAATCGTCATGCGGTCCCAATGTCACCCGCATGGTTCGCTGCTCTTTTCTAGTCTTGGACGTCCCATTCGGGCTTATCATACTTTGCATCGACTGGCCGTATTGTAGGTGTAACACCGCGCTCGTCCATCAGTACGTAGACAACCATGTGAGGTGACCAACCCTCTGATGCGCTTGCGTCGGAAAATGTGCCTGCCCAAATTCAGTGTCCGCCAACATCGGTATTTGGAAGTGAGAATGGTCGCAATTCGGCCGAATGCATTTTCCATTCGATTTCCCGTTCGATTTCGTTGCTCGGATAGTCGAGTGATGCCACCGCGTCTCGTGCCGACTGAATCGCTTCGCGTGCTGAAACGGGCGGATTCACGGCGTCATCGCGCCAGGCTGGACATTCCAGAGCACGGTCTCGGTCAACGCGAGTTTCGACACGTAGCTCAGGCATTGAAGTTCGAGACACCATTACATCGACGCGCCGAGGGTGCACGTTGGCTTCGCTAACGATGACTCGACTACGCGTATCAAGTTCGGCTCGATGTCTTTGGTTCGAATCCTGGTCACTCATCCAGGTAGTTCCGCAGTCATTGCGAAGAGGACATACGGTCGAAAGCACTGTGCGTGAACCAGTGAACATCGTCGTTGCATCGGATGGTAGTCAGCCATTGTGAATTTACACGTCCCTGGAAATCAGGCTGACCGAAGAATCTTATCCATAGCGTGACCTCTCGCCAGCTCGTCAACCAGCTTATCGAGGTATCGAACTTGCCGGGTCAATGGCGTCTTGATGTCCTCGATACGGTAACCACAAATCGTACCAGTAATCTGATCGGCGTTTGGGTTCACCGTTGCCTCGGCAAAGAACTCACTAAACGTAGCATTGTTTGCGATCAGCGTTTGCAGGTCGGTATCACTGAAGCCAGTCAACCAAGTGATCACCTCGTGAAGTTCGTTGACGGTCCGTCCCTTTTTCTCAACCTTGGCAACGTAGTGCGGATACACCGATGCGAACGTCAATTTAGCAATGCTATCGTCATGCTTTTTCGTGGTTGTCATGGGCGAACGATGAAGGGCGGGAAGACATGATTTCAGTCGCGGCGTCACTACCGCCTTACGCGGGATGAGTGAACCTCGTAGTCGACAAAGGTTAGTCGACGGGAGCATACCTGGCGCTACCGATCACACAGTCACGCCGGAACTGTCGCGCCGTCCGATCACGTGGGCCCGTCACGCAGCGTAGTCGCGGTTTCTTCGACAGTTCCTCGGGTTGGTTCTATGACAAAGTGTGCGTCTTGCTGAACGTCACCGGGAACAGTTCGGTTTAGAGGTGGACTCTATGCTCCAGATCGCGAAAATGTTGTTCAGGGATGGGGGGCTATACCTAGGGGAAAGGTTGGAAACGGATGGGTTCAATACGCATCAGGCCGTCGCCACGATGGGTTCGATGCGCGTCATGCAAACAAGCGATAGCCAGTGGGAACGTAGTTTGCCATCCTCCGCCCGAAAGAGCACGTAGGCTTTCATGTCATCAACCATGCAAGATTTGTGATCCGCAATTTCAAACGATTGGCCATCGTTCATGTAAACCCGTACCGGCCCGTCATCGATTGCGCGAATTAGTGTTTCACGATCCACTTGCTCCTCCTTCCAACTCAAAAATGCTGATACGTGGAACACGTCGTCCCCCGGTGAGAACCATTATATCGGCAACAACGGCGATAGCCAAAGATATGCCGTTTACTTGTCATCTGAGGGGTGACACTAACGCCAATTCAATCGGTCACCGCCAAAATCCTCAAGCAGCTTGGCGACTTTTTCCCACAACCACTGCAGACGCAAGAACGCAACTTCGTTTAGCAATGACCCAGCGGATTCACCGAATGGAGCCAGCGTGTTCGTCCGATTTTCCCTGAGTTGTTACCGCACTTGATGCGAGCAACTCGAGAGACAGAACTGATCGCGCGCAACCCCGATTCGCGACGTGTCGGCATGGTTTGGTAACAACGCTCCGATTGCGATGAAGCGCTACGCGATGACGGTGAAAACACCGCTCGAACTTGCGATTCAGAACGGCGCGACTGATGGACCTGGATTTTCATCCCCAAATTCACCCCCGGCCACAGCAAGCAAGGGCAGTCAACAGCACGCAAGCGAAAGTGGCGATTCGCAAGAAC
>CAYUGI010000193.1:8544-13237 GCA_964444105.1 uncultured Pirellulaceae bacterium | reverse complement strand
TCATTTCTTCGCGCCGGTCCGTTGGGATCCGTGAGGCCTTCAGGATTTTGACTTCGTTCTTGGCGTTCAAGCCAGGCAGTCCACCTGTGTCCGCAAGAGCGTGCATGAGGTCATTCTTGTACGCCGGCATATCCAATGTGAATCCTGCACCCTGTCGTGTTGTACCACTCACGACCTCGGCAGAATTACCACGAATGTTCTGACCACCCGAGATGGCCAGTTCTTGATCGTTGCCGTCTTCGCGGATGACGATCACGCGGCTTGTTCGCTCACGCATGAGCGAGACGAGAATTCTGTCACGTCCCGGACGCAAGATTTTCTCGACTTCGACATAAGCTTCACGAATTAGCTCTTCAGCTTCCGAGATCGTCTTGCCTTCGACATAGATCGGTTCGACCAGCGGCAATGGCAGCGTACCGTCGTCACGAACGGGAATTGGAAATCCGACGCTCGGTGGTAGGTCACTGCCAGGTTCGGGGAAGTGAACCGGCGGTGCAGCCGCGACTTGGTCTTCGTCGGCTTTCGGCGGCATGACACCTTCGATGTAGATACCCAGGATGTCACCCTCAGCAAGGACGTATTCGTCCGGCTTTTCCATCCTCATCAGTGCCAGGGGCACTTGGATGAGATTGTTTCGTGACTCTCCCATCAGTTGCGGTGGCAGGCTTTTGACCGGCACACCACTCATGGGCGAAAGTAGCGATGTGCAACCACTCGCTGATACCATCAACGCGACGGCAAGAAATGCAATGAATGGATTGCGTCCTGAAAGACCAGAGTTGGTCAGTCTATGTTTTGAAGTTTGGATAGTCATTTTTGTTTCCACTGTTTGCGATCATCCGTGATCTGTTTTGTTCGAAGCGAGTGTTTGAATTTCGCTTCGACTGTTTCCGCTGTACTAATCCGATGCACGTTCCGGCCCTCGACTGAGTTGTGGTCAGCAGAGTTTTGCGACATGCAATCAGGTTTGCGACTTACAACGTTGCCAGCCAGTCCATTGGCTGACAACGCTTTCACTAGCTAGCACGCTTGACATCCCGTCTTGCAGAACCAGCCCCACTTTGAAATCACGTCCCTGTGATTCCTCTCTCTCGACTATTCTGTCAACGAACTCGTAATGCTCTGTTCCAGCACTGCTTGAGCAATATCCACTTCGCCGAACAGCCAGTCGACTCCTTCCATATCAAAGCTCACTTGAATGTTGGGTAGCTCCACAGGTTCACCAACCACGGGCGCTGCTGCGTCGAATGGTTCAGTTTCGCCCGCCGTTGAAACTTGGCTTGGTGGCGATTCGGATTCCATTGTGGGCAACACAATTGGCTGGCCGACGATGGGGGCCTCCTGCGTAGGGCGTGCGACCGGGATTTCTTTTGTCGCAGCGAACCGTTCAGCTTGTTGCGGCTTAGGTGGCTCTGCTCCGGTCAAATCGTCGTCAGAACGATCCAATGGTGCCGGTGCTCCCCGGTCAGACGGGCTGTCGACCTCCGGTTCTGCATTGAGAACTTCTAACGGTTCGGCACTGTTGAGTGCGTCCGCCGCTTCGTCGTCGTTCATTCGTTCGGCATCGAGATCCGAAACTTCGTTTCGTAAGTGGGCGTCCTCGCTTTCCTGAGACGTGTCCTCTGGAGGCAAGGGTGCCATCGTGTCGTTGATCGTATTGGGATCGTCGATCATCGGCGCTTCGTCGATGTCGATTGGAACCGGCGGAGCGTTGAACTGGTCATGAACCATGCCGCTGTGTAGCACACCAGCGTTTTGGCTACACGGTACGCACCCTGGAGTGCATTCTGTGTTTGCCATGCAGGCAGCCAAATCGGGACTGATCGCAATTTTGCTCCAGTTGTTCGCACCCGAAGATTGTGCCGCTGCGACACCTAGCGGATAGCCTTGAAACCATGCCTTGGCATCCAAACGCTTGCCAAATCCGCAACAGCTAGTTGGTGGTACCAACGGTGTGCAGCCGTTTCCGCCCGCTGCTGTTGCTACGAACCCATCCACAAAACCCTTGCGAATGTGTTTCGAGTTCGATGAATTGCAGTAGCAATGTGAATACTGAGAATTCCACATGGCTCGGGCGGTAGCTCTCGCTCGCAAATCTGTACACAAGCCGCATCCAGATTGACCGTAGGGCGCGAACACCCCTTGGCTTATGGACGTGCAGCCAACAGAGGACAGAGTGCACCCGGCCACGAGAAGCGAAAGTAAGCCCTTGAGTGCATGGCGACGCACTTCGTTGGCCATCGTTTTTGACAAACGACGTTTAGGAACGCCTGACTTGGTAGCGCCGAGGCTTGCGCTCTGGTGCGGTTGTATCTTCATTTCGGTGTCCCTTCCGTGGGATTTTCGCGACGTTTTTCGGATAAAGCGTCCACGTTGGATGACCCCGATAACGAAATCTGACAGCAAAATGGGCTGGCTAGGATTATCTGGAACAACCATCGTTGACGGTCTTATCGCACTGAATCGTCTAACCCATGCCCAAATAAGCAAGAGAAACGTGATGCGTCGTACGAGCCGAACAACCCACAAAACCGGGCAATCCTTAAAGCTTGCCGAGCCGGCAAACGACCGGAGTCACGCCCCAGTGCCATGCTGCATCAAAACAGCCATGGGACGGTTGTTTCGGACCGCGTTTGCCTACTAGCCGCTTGCATGGGGGGTGTGTGGTGCGTTATCTTTGACTGGCTAAGCGGGCGGAAATGTCGTGCCTATTTGTCCCAGACTGTGCAACTGTCTTGAAGAATACCGCCACCCATGCAGAGTCGGTCACTGGCAAACCCGAACGCGAAGTTAAATATCGGGCCTCGGACGACTTCGTCCCGATCTTGGAGCACTTGGGCTGCAGCCTGTTGGTGTCGACCTACGCTGCAGGCAAAGTCGCGGTTGTCGGTGCCGCTGCAGACAAACAAGTTGCCTTGCAATTTCACAATTTCCAACAGGCAATGGGTATGGCTTGGGATGGCCAAAGACTCGCGGTTGGTGGTCAGAATCAAATTTGGATTCTGAAGGCGGAGCCCCAGCTCGCAGCCAGGATTCCGCCTGTGGGAACGTATGATCAAAGCCTGCTTCTACGTCAGTCCTTTGTCACCGGAAATATTCACGTTCACGAGATGGAGTGGTGTGGCGATGAATTGTGGTACGTCAACACTCTCTTCTCGTGCCTTTGCACGTTAGATGCAGACTACAGTTTCGCGCCACGTTGGCGTCCGTCATTTATCAGCCAGTTGGCAGCCGAAGACCGATGTCATCTGAACGGTTTCGCTACCAAGCATGGCAAGCCAAATCTTGTCAGCGCCTTAGGGTCGACCAACACCCATCGTGGATGGCGAGAGAACAAATCTTCTGGCGGGGTTTTAATCGACATCGATAGTGGTCAGTTTGTGACGCAGGGACTTTCGATGCCACACTCGCCACGTTTTGTAAACGAAGAACTGTACGTTCTGAATTCTGGTTGTGGCACGTTGGAAACGGTGGACCAATCGAACGGGCAGCGAGAGATTGTCGATATACTTCCGGGTTATCTACGCGTTATGGCAATCCACTGTCTTTTCGCGTTCATTGGAATGTCCCGAGCTCGTGAAACGTCGGTGTTTGGGAACATTCCCATTACCGAGCAGAAAGATGAACTTCGATGCGGGGTGGGCGTCGTTGATCTTCACAGTGGCCGAGCGGTCGCGTGGCTTCAGATGGATACGGGCGTCGAAGAGATATTCGGTGTCACGGTTATTCCGAACGCAAAAAACATCGCACTTCGTGGTCCGTATCCCGATGTCGATCAGACTGAACCGGTCTGGTTAGTTCCTGGTTCTGCCTCGGAAAAACCCTGAGTAAAACGTCAAGTAATAGCCTCCTTTATTAGCGAAACAATAAGCTTTAGAGCCTTCCAATGACAAAGCGATTTCTTCCCAAGCCATTCCGTTCGCGATCGAAAAAACGCTCGCCGCAATCCGGGATTGTTCGCCGATTTAATAGCCAGTTCCGCAGTCGTTCATCGCGGCGCCGAGCGTTGATCGAAACGCTTGAGTCGCGACATTTGCTCAGTGCAGTATCATTGGTCACAGACCTGAATCCGCACGAGAGTTCGTTTGAGCCTGCGGAACTGACACAGGTTGGATCGCTGGGATACTTCGTCGCATCTGACGTTGATTTTGGTCGAGAACTGTGGCAAACCGATGGGACCCAAGCCGGCACGGTCCGCGTGAGTGATCTGACGGTTGGCCCTGGCGACAGTTACGTTGGTAACCTTACCGACGTGCATGGAACGCTTTTCTTCACCAACTACTCTTACTATTCCTTCACGCCAGAAATTTGGAAAATCGGTGTTTCCGGTCCAGAGTTGGTCAAAGACTTGGGTGCCAACGGTTCCAACCCCACTCAGCTGACGGGCGTTGGCGGATTGTTGTTTTTCGCTTTTGAAGATAACGCTGCGGGCAACGAACTTTGGGTGAGTGATGGAACGGCGGGCGGGACGCAGCAAGTTGACGACATCAACTCCGGCGGCAGCGGCTCCTATCCAGACAGCTTGTCGGCAGTTGGAAGTACGCTTTTCTTCACAGCCAATGATGGTGCCCACGGTCGTGAACTTTGGACCAGTACTGGAGTTGGCAATGCTGTGATGGTGGCAGACCTGAATGATGGAGATGGAACGCCAGCGAATTTGCCCTATTACAGCGCGTTCGACGGTGGCGAAGAG
>CAYUGI010000193.1:0-8534 GCA_964444105.1 uncultured Pirellulaceae bacterium | reverse complement strand
CATTAGGGGCTAACGCGTTGTTCGCCGCTGACGATGGCGTGTCGGGGACCGAACTTTGGTCCAGCGATGGGAGCAGCATGACATTGGTAAAAGACATCGCCGCATCTGGTTCCAGCGCTCCGCGAGAACTCACCGTCGTTGGTGGCGATGTGTTCTTTTCCGCCGCCGACAATACCGGCGCTGGCCGTGAACTTTGGAAATCAGATGGAACGACTGGCAATGCCGTGATGGTCTACGACGCTCCAGGTGAGGCACTGTATCCGCAGTCACTTTTGGGTGTTGGCAATGACGTATTCTTCAGCGGGACTACCTTCGCCGAAGGTCGAGAACTGTGGAAATATGACGGGGTGACCGGTGGAACGGCGATTGTGGCGGACATCCGGCCCAACACCGGGTACTACTACAGCTCTTACCCGGAGCTCAAAGGCACTGACGGTACGAATGTCTTGTTCTCAGCGAACGATGGCACGAGCGGCCGCGAGCTTTGGCTCTCAGATGGCACGTCGGTTTCAACGGTAGACATTGCTCTTGGGCCGTTTTTCTCGAGTCCGAGCGACGCATTCGTCATTGGGGGAACGCCCGTGTTCATTGCTTCAGACGAGACAGGAGATAGAGAACTTTATCAAACAGACGGCACGGTGGCGGGCACCGCTCCTTTGAAGGATATCGTAGACGTGACGCTTGATTCGCTGCCGTCACAGTTCAACCTATTGGCGGGAGATATTTATTTTGGTGCTGTGCAGAATCAAGCCGAAGTAGGTGAAGGTGGCCTCAGTAGCACCGTCAGTGTTTTTCGCTCCGATGGTACTGCCAGCGGAACCGAAGATATCACCTCTCAGTTGCCCGATCTTTTCATTAGCCCGTTCACCGAGGTTGTTGCATCAGGCGACTATACGTTTTTCAACGCTTTTGATTCGGCAAACGGGTATGAGCTCTGGCGAACCGATGGCACCATCGCCGGGACGGTTTTGGTTCAGGATATCAATCCTGGGTTTGGCAGCGCAAACGTCAGGTATCTAACCGACGTTGATGGAACGCTATTCTTCATGGCAAGTGACGGCGTGAGCGGCGAAGAGCTTTGGAAGAGTAAAGGCATCGTTGGTGACGCCGTGTTGGTCAAAGACATTGGGCCAGGCGGCGTTTCCGGCTATCTAAGTGATCTGCAGGCTGTGGGAGACAAGCTTCTATTCCGAGCCTACTCGGTTGCCGAAGGCTACGAATGGTGGGTGAGCGATGGCTCCAGCGCGGGCACCACGATTATCAAAGACATTTCACCAGGTAACACCAGCACGGATTTCGACGAACCAACCGTTTCGGGAGGCAACTTGTTCTTCGTAAACACCACGGGTGGGAATCGTGAGCTTTGGAAAACCGATGGCACAACCGATGGGACAAACAGTTCGACGGACGGAACCCGAGCAGTAGGGCCGCTCGATTTGTTTCCAGCAGATCTAGAAGACGTCAACGGAACACTCTTTTTTAAGGGATCTGATGCAGCCGGCGGCGAAGAACTGTGGAAAAGCGATGGAACCGATACGGGAACGCTGCGCGTCGCTGATTCCATCCCGGGGGCTCTCGGGTCTTACCCTCGTTATCTGACAGCCGTCGGTGACCAAGTGTTCTTTGTGGCCGAGACTCCGACGTCGTTCAGTGCGTTATGGAAAAGTGATGGCACTGGTGCCGGGACGGTTGTGGTGAGAACATTTGATGATCCAGCGACGGGGGACCTCGTCTCAAATATGGTAGGAGCTGGTGGCACGCTTCTGTTTGCAGCCAATACGACGGCCACCGGGTACGAGCTTTGGACAAGTGACGGAACCGCGGCGGGAACCATGCTTGCAGCAGACATCAACCCAGGTGTTGCTCACAGCAATCCCGAGATCGACCTGGGGATTTTGTATGGCGACAATTGGTACTTCGCCGCTCAGGAAGACACGATTGGTGTCGAGCTTTATCGTGTCACAGTCAATATGGACTTTGGAGACGCGCCCGCTAGCTTCGGTACGATGGTCGACGACGATGGCGCGCGTCACATCTATTACGAAGGTGGGATCAGGCTGGGAGCGACCGTAGACCACGAGCCTGATGGCTTGGTCAGTGTTGACGCCATGGGCGACGACAATTCGGTTGACGATGAAGATGGCGTGTCGATCGCAGTCCTCGAGGCCGGATTTGCATCCAGCATCACTGTCGACGTTACCTCTGGTTTCACCGGGAGTGCCGGTTCTGGTTTCGTTGATGCATGGATCGACTTCAATCAAGACGGAACCTTTGATCCGACCGCAGAACGAATCACGCCTCTTGCCGGTGAACCTGTATCAGGTGCTGGCAATGCGATTAACTTCAATGTTCAGGATGGTTTCGCCGGTTCGACTTTTTTAAGAGTACGCTTAAGTAGCGAGGGTGGATTGGATCCGACCGGTTTCGCAGAGGATGGTGAAGTCGAAGACTATGGCGTGACCATATTGGACGTCACGGCTCCAGTCGTCACGCCTCCAGCATCAATCACTGTCGAAGGAAACGTGACCGGAGGAGCAGATGCCAGTGAGCCAGCGGTATCGGCCTTTCTTTCGGGTACTTCAACGATCGACAATATCGATCCTTCGCCATCGTTGTCGAATTCCTCATCTCCACCGTTTGCGTTGGGTGCGACAACGGTCACGTTTAGCTCAACGGACGCATCAAGTAACATCGGTACAGCCCAGAGCATTATTAACGTGGTTGATACGACCTCGCCCGTATTGACCGCGCCGGCGGACGTTGTCGTTGCCGCCGAAACAGCATCCGGAACACCGTTGACCAATGCAAGCGTGGTTGCGTTTTTGTCAGCGGCTTCTGCGGTTGACATCGTCGATGCCGCACCCAGTATCACTAACGACGCGACTGGCACACTTACGATTGGGACAACGCTTGTTACGTTTACAGCGACTGACGCTTCGGGGAACTTCGTAAACGCGTCGGCAAACGTGACGGTCATCGATCGCAACGTCTTTGTGGTTAACGACGCAGGTGATGCCGGTGACAGCAATCCAGGTGACGGTATCGCGGAGTCGGCACCTGGCGTGACTACCTTGCGAGCCGCAATCGAAGAAGCCAACGCGAGTGCAAACATTTTGTCCAATCCGGATGAAATCCACTTTGATCTCGCGGTGCCCCATCAGATTGCAGTTGGAAGTTCGTTGCCGCCCATTGCCGATACAGTCATCATCGATGGCAGCAGCGAGCCCGACTATTTAGGCACACCCATTGTCGGGATCAATGGCAACGGAGTTGCCGGCGACGGCTTGCGAATCACCGCGACGGGTGCGGGAAGCACCATTCATGCATTGTCAGTCTATGGATTCTCTGGCGACGGGGTGGAGTTCAATAACGGGAGCGGCAACACGATCACGGATAGCTATCTCGGTTTGCGCCCCGACGGAACAGGTGATGGTAACGGCGGCTCGGGGTTGCGTGTTCAAACCAGCAGCAGCAACTTTGCAGACGGAAACGTGATGTCGGCTAACGCCCAGTCGGGGGTCTATGTCGTGGGGGCCGCTGCTTCAGCCAACACGTTTAGTTTTAATCTTATTGGCACTAGTCCAAATGGACAGCATGCAGTTCCCAACGGTTCGGGGATTCAAATCGCGGGCGCGCCAGACAATCTCGTTGGGATTCCAAACCGTGGGAATCTGATTTCGGGCAATGGTACTTCTGGAATTGTGATTGCCGGTGCTACAGCGACCGGGAATCAAGTTGTCAACAATCTGATTGGCCTCAATGGGCTGGATAACTCACCGCTTCCAAACGGCGGTAATGGAATCTTCATAGCGGCGGCCTCCACGCAGATTGGTGGGCCGAATACCAGTGATCGCAACACGATCTCTGGCAATGCTCGTTCAGGAGTCTTTTTCCAGGGCGTTGCGGCAACGAACAACGTGATCGAAGGAAATCATATCGGTACGGATCCGACTGGCGCGAATACCGTTCCAAATGAGCGATATGGAATTCAGCTCAATGGGTCACCTGGTAACACCATCGGCACGCTTGCAGCGGGCGGTGGGAATGTGATCTCAGGTAACTTGCGGTCGGGCGTGATCATCACGGGGGCCACTGCATCTGGCAACCTGCTGCAGAACAACTTCGTCGGAACGTCCGCTGATGGTATGTCTGCGATGGGGAATGGTCAGTTCGGAATCGTGGTTGTTTCACCCAATAATCGGATCGGAACGAGTGATCCAGCATCACGGAACCTGATTTCTGCCAATGCAGGTTCCGGTGTTGGTTTCTACTCCGCCGATGGGAACATTCTGGAGAGTAACTGGATTGGATTGAATGCCAGCGGGACGTCGCTTGGCAATGCTGTTCAGGGAATTCAAATCATTGGCAGCAGCAATATCCAGGTGGGCACGACCTCAGCCGGCAATGTCATTTCTGGCAATGGGATCTCGGGGATTAATATTCGCGGAAATGGCACGATCGGAAATCAAGTCGTGAACAATCTTGTGGGAACCGATCCTGCCGGGGTTTTCGCAGTGGCCAATGTCGATAGTGGGGTGAGTGTGTTCTACGGAGCTGATGACACCCAAATCGGTTTGCCAGGTTCCGGCAACCTTATCTCGGGCAACGGATCCAATGGCATTTTGGTGCTCGGGGCTGGCACGTCGGGAACAGTGATTCAAAGTAATGCGATCGGTTTGACGCTCGACTCCAGTGGCACTTTGGAAAACGGCGCCTCCGGGGTCTACGTCTTCGATCGTGCCGATAGCACACAAATTGGTGGGGACTCAGGTGCCGGCGAGGGCAACTTGATTAGTGCTAGCAGCGATGAAGGGATCACACTTAATAATGCGGGTGCTAACACGGTGGTCGTTGGCAACGAAATCACGGACAACGAATCTCATGGAATTTGGATCCGTGACACTTCGGGCGCAATCATCGGAACAACGACTACGGGTGAAGGCAATGTGATCACTGCCAACACCGACGGCATCCGGTTAAGTAACGGTTCTGGAAATAATACGATCGCCGGCAATGCAATTGGTGCCGATGCAGCCGGCACGGCGACGACGTTGGGTAACTCCGCTCACGGCGTTTTCGTTTTGTCGGCGTCCAATGACAATGCGATTCAGCAGAATCAGATTGCCTACAACGCACGCGGTGTTTTCATTCCCGGCACAACGGTTGGTAGTTCGGTCGGCAATACCATCTCGCAGAATTCGATTTTCGCCAATACTTTCATTGGAATCGATATTGGCTCGACTAATGCTACCGCCAATGACTTGGGTGACGCGGATGAAGGTGCCAACCGAATACAGAACAAAGCAGACGTGCTTGCGGTTACGGCAACTGATCAAGGAAACGGTACGACAAAATTCGAGTTTGACTACAGCGTCGATACAGCGGTCACCAATGCAGCTTATCCGCTGGCCGTTGAGTTCTTTTTGTCTGATTCAACAGGGCAAGGGGCTCAGTATCTGGCGACAGATACGTACACGACGGTTGGTCCAGCCAATTACGAAGTGATAGTTGATAACTCTGATCTGCTATTCGTTCCCGAATTTGCCTCCACTACCGTGACAGATGCTCAGGGAAATACTTCAGAGTT
Organism: uncultured Pirellulaceae bacterium; assembly: GCA_964444105.1. GTDB lineage: Bacteria > Planctomycetota > Planctomycetia > Pirellulales > Pirellulaceae > K23-9. Next base: position 2,947 of record CAYUGI010000193.1, on the reverse strand, counting down.
TTCACTCGCTGCTTTGGTTCTCGACGGAGGCGGAGGAGCCGCAGCGTTAGCTAGCTCACTTCCTGCTCTACAGACTCCGGCCTTTCACGCGATGGATGTCAACCAAGATCGGCAAGTTAGCGTGGCAGACGCTTTAGGAGTCATTGAAGGACTAAACGATCAACGAGACGCCAGCGGTGAAATAGGAAAAATCCGTCGCGCGTCAACGGACGTCAACAGAGACGGTCAGCTCACGCCTCTCGACCTTTTGTTGATACTAAATCATCTTTCTGAGCAAAGCCAATCAGACAGGTTGCTTGAACAATCATCCGACAGCTTGTCGGATGATTTGGCACACGACATTGCAGAGTTGGAGCGTCGGCACGACGAAGCCCTACAGGCATTTCTGTTTTAGTCTCTTGCTCGAATTCGACGTCTCGTTGCGTCAGTTCGCATGCGACTAGTGATCGGCCGCGAAAGTTGCCCGTTTTCTTGCGATGGCAAAGGGAGGGATGCGGTCTTTGGCAAGTGCTGGGCGCTGTTCCTATCGTCTGAGTTCCTGTCGTCTGGTTTCCTATCGTCTGACGATAGCGAGCAGAGTCTGCACGAGTATGGCAAAATCGCCCATGGTTGATTGGGACCGAACGTACTCCTCGTAGAGGCTCAGTTTGCGCGGAAGAATTTCTGTTCGATAGGTCAAAATTGCATCTTCTGCCTTCGCAAGTAGCTCTTCTTCATTACGAAACTCGATCGAAGCCGGGTCAGTGATCCCAGGACGCACCTTTAGAATTTCCGCCCATCGCTGTGGGTAAGTGTCGACCCATTTACGAACTTCTGGACGCGGGCCCACTAGAGACATCTCTCCGCGGAGCACATTAATTAGCTGCGGAAGTTCGTCAAGTTTTGTCTTACGTAGCAATTTTCCCAATCGCGTTACCCGCGACGAATCTCCTGCGTCGAAAGCACCATCCGTTGGGGGACGATGTGCCATCGTGCGAAACTTGAGGATCTGGAAATCACAACCATTCTTTCCGACCCGTGTCTGCGAGAAAAACACGGGGCTTCCGTCGAAAATGCGAACCAGCACTATTACCACAAGCATGCAAGGGCCCGCCAGTAAGAGCAGGCTGGCTGTGACGACGATATCAAGCAAACGCTTCACAAAAGTTCTCGTTGGCTATGCGTTGTCTTTGATCGGAGTGGAGGCCTATCAACTTCCAACGATCTCGACGACTGTGCGAATGACACGTTCAACTGAATCGTCGTCCATTGCAGAATAGAGCGGTAGGCTTACGGCTCGGCGATAAGAGTCTGTTGCGACAGGAAAATGTTCCGGAGTCAGCTGGTAGCGATCTTTCCAGTAGGGGTGCAAATGAAGCGGGATAAAGTGAACGCTCGTACCAATTCCACAGTCCGACATGCGTGCGATGAACTCATCGCGATCATGTTCCTTCAGACGCAGCAAATAGATGTGCCAAGCATGTGTGTCTGATTCGGACTGCTGGCAAGGTAGATCGACCGGGATGTTTGCAAACGCTTTGTTGTAACGCATTGCAATTTCTTTCCGTCGCTGCTGAAACTGGTCGGCTTTGCGGAGTTGGTGGATTCCCAGTGATGCGGAAATGTCCGTCATGTTGTATTTGAAACCCGGTGCCACTACTTCGTAATACCACGACGGGGTACGCGCAGCGTAGCGATCAAAGACGTCCTTGCTGATCCCGTGCAATCGCATGACTCGAACACGCTCCGCTAGGGCGTCGTCGTTGGTCGTGATCATTCCGCCCTCACCCGTTGCCAGCGTCTTGGTCACGTAGAAGCTGAATGCTGTCGCATCGCTGATATTGCCAATCTTTCTGCCTTGGTACGTTGTGGGAAACGCGTGCGCTGCATCATCAATGACGTGCAGCGAGTGCGCATCGGCTAATCGCTGAATTGGATCCATCAAGCAAGATTGCCCGGCGAAATGAACGGGAATGATCGCCTTGATCCCTGGGTTATCTTCCAATGCTCGTTCAACGCTGCCAACGTCCAGGTTCAGAGTGTCTTTATCGATGTCGACCAGCACAACGTCTCCCCCAAGATACCGGACGACTTCGGCGGACGAAGTAAAGGTATACGTTGATGTGATGACCTTGTCGCCAGGGCCAATTCCCGATGCCTCCAGTGCAAGATGCAGTGCAGCGGTCGCGCTATTCACTGCGACGGCGTGCTTGCTGCCAATATACTCGGCAAATTGCTTTTCAAACTCACGGGTTTTTGGGCCGGTTGTCCACCACCCCGAGCGTAGAGTGTCAACGACCTCGTTGATCTCCTCGTCGCCGAAGTCAGGCAAGTGAAACGGCAAAAAATCTGGTGCGTTCATTTAGGGTGACTCAATTGATTGACTGCCGCGGCAGGTTGCTACTGTCGATTTCCAACGCGTACTCATTCATTGGGCGTTCATTCGTTCGATCAAATTGGCGAACGAGCTGAAATCCATGTTTCAAGTAAAAGTTGTTGACTGATTCATTGTTATGGGCGTCCGTCGTTAGGATGATCTCCGTGGCAGCTTTGGTGGTTGCTACCTTTACAAACTCTTTCATCAATTGGCTACCGACGCCTTTCGATGATGCTTGACGCTTCACTCCGATTGAAGATAGTTCGCAGGTCGATTTTGAGATTGGGTCTCTGCGTGGCTCGGCTGCGGACGAAACGCGACGAACATTCTTAAGGATCTGAACTATCAAGCCAGGGTTTCTCATCACGCCAAGGACAATGGGAACAACCATGCGACGTTTGGCTTTGGACATAATCTGGTAGAACCGCTCGGGATTCACAAATCCAACCACAAATCCAACCAAAATCTCGCCCTCTTCTGCCACTAGACAAACAGATGCGTCGTAATTGAAGACAACACGATAGTAGGCACGCATGAAAGCTGGGCCCATCTTCGTCATAAAGAAGCCAGGAAATGCGGATTGGTGTACCT
>CAYUGI010000192.1:0-13267 GCA_964444105.1 uncultured Pirellulaceae bacterium | reverse complement strand
CTCGCGATCGTCTTTTTAGATATCGTCGAGAATTTTGCCCTCTCGTTGAGTTCACTCTGAGCTTGGCGAGAGGGTTTTTTCGTTGATGGTCTTCACAGCTTCGAGCGATCAACTACGTTGGCGATGACTCAACGGATCAAACTAAGAGCCCCTTTCTAGCCTCGAAGCCGCGCGTGAACGAAGATAAGCATTCCAATCTTGCTGAAGCGAAATCCAGCAAGACCATCACGCAGTCGCTTTTCGGCGGGTTTCTGATGGGGCTGGCGAACTTGGTGCCTGGCATCAGCGGTGGAACGATGCTGTTGGCTGCTGGAATCTACCCCAGGTTCATCGAAGCGGTCGCCAACGTGACACGCCTTCGTTTTCGTTTTCAATCGTTGCTAGTGCTGGGCTGTGTTGTTGGTGCGGCCGGGATGGGGATTTTGCTTTTGGCGGGAACGTTGAAAGATCTTGTGGTCGATCACCGCTGGATCATGTACAGCCTTTTCATCGGTTTGACGCTTGGTGGACTGCCGGTCGTTTGGAAGTTGGCGCGACCCGCATCCAAGCGGTTAGTGATCGCCGCTGTTGTCGCCTTCGCATTGATGGTTGTTCTCGCTGTGCTACAAGCGACGGGTTACACAGGCAGCGGCGGGTCGAATTTTGTGATGTTGTTCATCGCAGGTTTGGCCGGAGCCAGCGCGATGATCTTGCCAGGCGTGTCTGGCGGGTACTTGTTATTGTTGCTGGGCCAGTACGTGCCGATCTTGAGCGGTGTCGATGATTTCAAGACGGGGCTGAAAGCGCGTGATCTTGATTTACTGATCGAGCCTGCGTTGAGCGTTGTGTTGCCGGTTGGATTGGGCGTGGTGATCGGTGTGGCTTTGATTGGAAACCTGCTGCAGTGGCTGTTGGTCCATCAACGCAAAGCGACGTTAGGCGCTTTGGTAGGGCTTTTGTTGGGATCGACAGTGGGGCTATGGCCGTTTCAGCGCGCCGTGGAGCCGGAAATCGGCGACACGATTAAGGGACGCGTTGTCACAGCGGAGTCGATTGCGGAAATCGAGCCAGATGATTGGCAGACGGTTTACTTTCAGCCTAGTGCGGTGACCGCGGGGTCTTCGATCGCGCTGGTTGCAATTGGTTTCGCAATCACGATGGGGATTGCAAGAATTGGTGGTGACGGAGAGCAGCCCGGGGAACAGCCCGAGGAGCAGGCGGCAGAACCGGAACATTCAAACTGACAGGCATATTCTTCGCCCATTTGACGAAGCTTTGCTCCTCCGCAACGTGACGACTTTACGTTTCGGCTTAGACAGCCAAAATGTGCAGCGGCGTCTTCTTCTAGGTGGCGGTTCGCTTTCGCCCGCACAGTACTTTTTCTGAGTCAGATCTTTGCACGTACTCAATGTCGTCATCCTCGCGATCGTTCAGGGAATCGCTGAGTTCCTGCCGATCAGTTCATCGGGGCATTTAGTGATCTTCGGAGCGCTGTTGGAAAACCTGGTCACTGTTGGTGGGCAGACAGTTCAAGTGAAAAGCGATCAACCGACACTTTCGATCATTCTGCATGGCGGCACGTTAGGATCGATCCTGCTGGTTTACTGGCGAAAGATACTTGATTTGATCGGTCGCGACCGTCGCGTTATTGGAATGTTGTTTGTTGGGACGATCCCCGCTGCCGTGGTTGGCTTGACGATCAAAAAGGTATTTCCACACATCATGCAAAGCGCACTGCTTGCCGGTTCGATGCTGTTGGTGACGGGTGTCTTGTTAATCGTGCTGGGAAAACTGAAGCCTCGCGAAGGTGAATATCAATCGATGAGCCTTGTTGGTGCGTTCTTGGTCGGTTGCTTTCAAGCGGTCGCAGTGCTGCCCGGAATCAGTCGAAGTGGCTCAACCATCCTTGGTGGACGTTTGCTCGGGTTAAAAAACGATGAATCTGTCACCTTTTCTTTTTTGTTGGCGATCCCAGCGATTCTGGGCGCGACGGTCTTGGAGCTTAAGGATTTAGTCGAGCAAATTCAGACTGGTGCGCAACTAGAGCACTCACCAATGGAATTGGCTGTGGGAGCGTTTTTGGCGTTTATCGTGGGTATATTTGCTCTCAAATGGTTGATCGGTTGGAGCCAACAGGACCGTCTGCATTTGTTCGCTTGGTGGTGTGTCCCCGTCGGAATCGCGGCAATTGGCCTGCACTTTGCCTGTGTGATTTAACCTGGCCCATCATTCTGGGTGGGTTTATGCACCCTTTCGTTGTGGACGTCCGTTTAGCGTCTGGTACAATCAAGGCAGTTGGATTTCTGACCGCATGACCCACTGATAGAAAGAAATAAGGGCTTCCCATGGCACCCGCCCAACTGACTGACCGTCAGCAGAACGTCTACGACATGATCCGTGATCTGATCGTGAAGAGGGGTTACGGACCGACTGTCCGCGAGATCGGTGAACACTTTGGTATCAAAAGTCCGAACGGGGTGATGTGCCATCTGCGGGCGCTGGAGCGGAAAGGGCTGATTCGCCGGAGCCCCAATAAGTCTCGAGCGATCGAACTGACTCAGGCGGCTGACCGCAACGCGAACAGTTTGCCGTTGGCGGGAATGGTTGCCGCAGGGCCGACTTCATTGGCATTTGCGAAGAACAACCGCGTCGATTTCAGCGAAATGTTCTTCCAAGATGACCGGTTTATCTTGCGGGTCTCAGGTGACTCAATGATCGATGCACATATCACCGACGGCGACTATGTGATTATTCAGAAGCAAGACAAGGCTGATCCCGGGCAATTGGTCGTCGCGCAGACTCCGACTGGCGAAACGCTGAAGTACTGGCACCCTGAGGGAGACCGAATTCGGTTGCAGCCTGCTAATAAAACGATGGAGCCGATTTACGTGAAGGACGCGACGGTGATCGGGATTGCTGTCGGCGTCGTACGCTCAGGGATGTGACGCATTGAGAGTGCTGTGGCAGAGCAAAGCTTCTGAGTGCAACTCGGGTCACCGTGTCAGCTCTCAAGCTTTGGATCTCTACCGAGCACGGTGTCGGCACGTTACGATTAGGTCATTACGTTCTGCGATGACCAACTGTGACATTCTTCGTGCTGGCGACCAAGATGACTACGATCGACGATACTTTTGCGGAAGCGTTTCCGATGCGTGGGACTCGACTAGTCATCACGGCGTTGGATTGTGAACTAGCGCTCATTGCTGCAACCGAGTTCTGTGGAAATGCATCCAGTGTGATCGGATGCGATGCGGAGGCAGGAATCGAGCGAGTGATAAGTGAAGACGAGACATTGGATGGGCGCCCAGGGGTCAGTGTGTTGGCGTTTGCTTTTGATCGCAAGTCACTGGAGTCTGCAGTGACCGCGCGAGTGGGGCAGAATGTTTTGACGTGTCCCACAACTGCATGTTACGCAGGGCTGTTTGCCAGCAGCAAAGAGGACCGTATCAAGGTGGGGGCACAGTTGCGATTCTTTGGTGACGGACACCAGTTCAGCAAGAAGCTGGATGATCGTCGGTTTTGGCGCATCCCTGTTATGGATGGCGAGTTCGTTTGTGAAGACGTGGTTGGAACGGTCAAAGGGATCGGCGGCGGTAATTTGATCCTGTGTGGAACCAATCAATCTACGGCTCTGGCCGCGACGCGTGCAGCAGTTGCTGCGATCAGACTCGTTCCCGATGTCATCATGCCGTTTCCCGGTGGGATGGTGCGAAGCGGATCTAAAGTGGGGTCAAAGTATGCGGCGTTGAAGGCAAGCACCAATCACAAGTGGTGTCCCACTTTGATCGGTCAAGTGGAGACTTCGCTGAGTGATGCTGAAGGAGCGGTCTACGAGATTGTGATCGATGGTCTCTCCGAAGAAGCCGTTGCAGCTGCGATGTTGGCAGGAATGGCCGCCGCGAAAACCTGCGAAGGGTTGGCTCGGATTTCAGCCGGTAATTACGGTGGGAAACTCGGCAAACACCACTTTCATTTGCACAAGCTTGCCAGCTAAATTTTTGGATGCCAGCTTGTCTCTTGAGGACCAGTTAGTCTTTTGGAAAAAGGTCCGGCCGGTTTGTGGTGATACTCTGCACGCCCCACTGTTTCAAATCTTGCATCAACTTGGGGTCATCGACGGTCCAAGTCCAAACGTCCAACTTGGCACGTTTCAATTCGGTGACCAAATCTGCCGACAGCATCTTATAGCTCAAATCGACAATGCTGACGTTGCATTTGCGAGCGTGTTGCACGATCCAACTGGCACGATCGGATGCAGATCCTGTCAGCTCTTCTCGGGTCAGCCAAGCACAGGTGATCTCCGGTTCCAGCCGCCGGACGTCCCGAACAACATTTTGGCTAAAGGCAATCACCGCGACTTCGTCAATCATCTTGAGCTCGCGTACTACCTGGACGACCTTTTCAGAAATGCCTTCCATCTTGATTTCGATCACGCCTTGGCAACCACTACCGCGCAACAGGGTTAGTGCTTCGCGTAGCGTTGGGATTTTCTCGCCCGCAAACTTCGGATCTTTCCAACTGCCGGCATCCAGCTTCTTTAGATCGACGATGCTCTGCTGGGTCACTTTGCCCACACCATTGGTCGTGCGTTCTATGGTCTTGTCATGCATCAGAACGACTGTTCCGTCCCTCGCGCCGTAAACGTCGAATTCGCAACCAGTCGCGCCGGCGCGACTGGCCTCTCGAATCGCTAGCAGTGTGTTCTCAGGAAATTTCGCCGAAAATCCACGGTGCGCGACGTTGTCGCAGGACGTCAATACTTCCGCTTGCCCATCTCCCTTGCTCGTTGAGCAACTAAGACTGACGAAGAAGACAGCAATCAGTCTGTAAATGACTGCGGCATTCTGGTTTGGCTGATAAGTTTTTGGCATCGTGGTATTGAAGAGAGGAGCAATGAGAACGCGAGCGGCTGAGATGACAGAAATCGTGCCGCTTATGATAACCCTGCGTGGTCGCTCTGGACTTGGACAGGGCGTATATTTCCGGTTCTTCAATACCGACGCATTGTTGCCCTAGGAAATCTTCAAGACCATGACCAAGCTAACATCCTGGAACGTCAATGGAATACGTGCGTCGATGGGAAAGGGGTTTCGCGATTATGTGGAAACGGAACAGCCCGATATTATCGGCTTGCAAGAGACAAAGGCGGAACCCGAGCAGGTCGATACGCAGTGGGCCGTTGATTTGGGTTACGAGCAGGTATGGAACTGTGCGCAGAAGCGTGGTTACAGCGGTACGACCGTTTGGAGCAAGTTACCGATTAAAAAGGAGACCAGTGGAATTGGCATCGGCGAACATGACAACGAGGGACGCGTTATCACGACGACCTTCGATGACTTTCATTTGGTTAATGTTTACACACCCAATTCTCAACGCGGTCTCAAGCGATTGGCGTACCGCCAGCAGTGGGACGAGGATTTCTTGGCGTATGTGAAGAAACTGAATCGACGGAAACCCGTGATCTTTTGTGGCGATCTAAACTGCGCTCATAAGGAAATTGATTTGGCGAATCCGAAGGCGAATCGTAAGAACGCGGGGTTCACGCAAGAGGAACGCGATGGTGTCGACCGAATGGTTGACGCTGGTTTCATCGATTCGTTCCGTCATTTTTGCGGCGAACCTGATCGCTACAGTTGGTGGACTTATCGAAGCGGTGCCCGTGAACGGAACGTGGGATGGCGTTTGGATTACTTTTTCGTGTCGAAAAAGTTGTCCGATCACATCGTGTCGGCGGAAATTCGCAGTGACATCATGGGGTCAGATCACTGTCCCGTGGAACTGACGATCGGGTGAGGGGAGTTCCAGTGAGACAAATTTTCCTTGCTTGCTTTGCTTTGTGCTTTTTCGTTTCCTGGCAAACTGATTCGCTGGCTGAAACAATCCAAGGGAATCTGTCCGGGCGTCTTGAAGTTCCGGCGATGTCGTCTGGCAAGGCCCGCGCTGGTCATCGCGTTGCGGTGACACCAACGGAATACGAATCAACCGAGGTGCATCACACTGTGTATCTGCCGGAGGACTGGACTCCATCTCCCATCGGCGAATCGAAATACCCGGTCATCGTCGAGTACACGGGAAATCGCTGGCCACAATCCGGTTCAACTGGCCGCGTCGAAGACGCTGCGTTGGGATATGGCATCAGCGGAGGCCGGTTCATTTGGGTGACGTTGCCGATGATTGATTTCGATGGCAAGAAGAATGCGGTGCGATGGTGGGGAAATATTGACGCGACCCTTGCGTATGCCAAGGTAAATGTTCCGCGCGTTTGCAGCGAGTTTGGAGGAGATCCAAACGCCGTTGTTTTGTGTGGGTTTTCGCGTGGCGCGATCGCAACAAGCTTTCTTGGGTTACACGATGATGAGATTGCAAAGCTCTGGTGTGGCTTTGTCTCACATGATCACTTTGACGGTCAGAAGGCTTGGAAAGGAACGCCTTGGGGACACCCGATCGACGATTACCGCCGTGCTGCCGCCAGTCGTTTGCAGCGTCTGAAAGGACGTCCGTTCCTTGTGTGCCAGTCACCAGACACCAAGCAGGTCAGTGCATACTTGAAGGATCAGATTTCCTTGGAGCCATTCACATTCGTCGATGTCGAGCAACGAAGTATTCTGGGCGGTTTCCCCAATGACATCGCCTCACATTCGCACAATGATCGCTGGTTGCTAGTTGATAGTCCCGCGCGGCGAAAAGTTTGGCGGTGGTTGGATGAAGTTGTGCTGCCGCTTGATGCCAAGTAGGAACCTAGGGTGAATTCGGAGGGTCATTGTTCAGGTAGGCAAGCAAGTCGGCCATCTGCTGCGTCGTGACTTCTTTCTCGATTCCCTCGGGCATCAACGACACGTTGCTGACTTTGATTTGGTCAATTTCACTCCGACCAATCGTCTTGCCTTGCCCCTTTGCCATCTTCAAAACAATGGCATCTTCCGTTTCGGATCCAATCAAGCCGTTGAACAATTGGCCGTCATTTGTAAGGACGGAATAGGCCGTGAACCTCGGTTCGACCTTGGAATTTGGGTCTAGGATTTCATAGAGTAAAGCTGCTTTCTCGCGTTTTCTTACGTCACTTAAGCTGGGGCCTGCTTCATGCCCAATGCCATCGAGTTGATGGCAGGCTGCACATACACGTTTGAAGACCTTGACGCCTTCCAGCGGAGAACCTGTCAACGTCAACGCACTTTTGTACTGTTCTGCTACTGCTTTGCGATTCGCACTAACGGCACTGCCGAACAAGGCGATGGCCGATTCGCGTATTTGTTCATCCGAGTGCTTCAGCAAGCGAACTCGCTGATCGACATTAAGGAATGATGGGCTCATTGCGCCATCGGACATGGACGACAGCGCAAGCTTGGTCGACCCCGTTCGACGCAGTAAGAACTCGATCGCTGTAGCGCGAACACTTGGGCCCAGTGTTTTCCATCGGCTGAGTATCATTTGCGATGCCTCCAGCGAACCGTTCTCTGTGATCGCGTTGATGCTGGCGGTTTGCAATTCGACGGGTTGATCGCTCCCAAGAAGGCTAGCGAACGTTGTTTCGGACTCGGCGAAAGGTTGAAATGCTAAGACACCAAGGGCCGTGACACGTGAATGGGTATCACGCTTCGGATCAGTTGCGATCAATCGATTTTGCTCGAACACGGATCGCAACGCAGTCGTTGAATCGGCCAAACCAGCAGGTGGATCGTCAATCAATTTTGCCAGGGTTAGTTTTCCCAATTCGCCACGATGACGAGGAAGCCCATCACCCAGTCCGCTGACGATTGCTGCACGCCACCAACCGCCGCGCGTCTCAGTTTCTAAGAGGCTGATCAGATGCGAAAGCTCGGAAAGTTGACCACGGGATCCCACAATCGCTGCGAGCCCTCGCAACAGGTAGACGCGATTCTCCGTTCCGGACGCACGAAAGTCTTTGTCTTGGATTAGATTCGCGATGATTCTTCCTGAAGTGGTCTTTGTCGCTGTCAGCATGGCTTCGGTAAACGATCGATCTTCGCATTCAGCCGCCGCCAATTTGCTTAGCAAGCCGATTGCTTTGGCCGATTCTTGACCTGTCAGTGTCATCGCAGCACGAAGCCGGACTTGAACATCAGGGTCATTGGTACATTGCGCAATGCTGCTGAGCACTTCGCTCTGATCGATCCAGCGATCAGCCAAGGTGACAGCGTGCTTGCGAACGGCAGGATGACTGTCCTTCATTAGCAGAAGTGCATCAGCAGGGCTTAGGCAAGAAAGTCCAGCGAGGGTCCACATTGCACGCAGGCGAGTGGTTGGTTTTGGATCGTGTAACAGGTCCCTCACCAGGTTCTCCGACTCGACCGCCTGCGACTCGACCAGAAGTCTTTGCCCTAGCGTTTGTCGCCAGCCATTCGGATCGGCGAGTAGATTCACGGTTTCCACGGCCGATGAAGCTGCAGTGAAAGGTCGGGGGTCTGAGCCAGTGGGAACGATTCGATAGATACGTCCGCGGTCTTCGCCGGCTCTCCAATCAAGCTTGGCAGCAATTTCCGGGGGAAGGAACTTTGGATGCTCGACCCACAGTCGATACATGTCTGCCAAGTAGAACGCTCCGCCAGGGCCGGTTGCCAAGCTAGACGGGCGAAACCATGAATCAGTTGACGCAAGGAAATCTTGACCCTCACCCACGCGGGTGGCTCGCATTTTTAGGCCGTCACGGTACACAACTGAACGGGTCACAAGGTGACCAATTGGTTCGCAAACAAACACACTTTGCGCTAGCGATTCGTCACCCAGGTCACCAAGGTAAGCCGTTGTACCGCAAGCTGACGTATGCGTACCGGCATGAGACAGGTAGTTGCTTTTCATTTTCCGCAGCGGGAACACGCGGGTATCACCACCCGACTTGGCAACATCATATTGCGTCTTGGCAACCACATGAAATGGGTTTCGGTGGACTTGCTCGGGCGAAAGGAAGGTGGTCATGATTGGGTTACGATTCGTGCAATAGAATCGCTCGCCCCATCGGTCCACTGTGTTGCCGAATTGCCCAAGGCCTCCATCGGAACCGTACTCAAGACGCACGGGGTCAAACCAAAAATCCTTGCGAGGTAACTTGCTTACTTGGTCCGGCGTTTGACCGTTAAAAACTTCGCCCGGTCCGTAGTTGAAATAAATGCGATTGTCCAAGCCCCATCTGGGATTACCAACTTGCATTTGTGCGTGTGCTGGTTTGAATCCATCGAATAATACCTGGCGAACGTCAGCAACGTCGTCGCCATCGGTGTCTTTCAAAAAAAGAATCTGCGTCTTGGCTCCGACTAGCATGCCGCCGCGATACGCCATCATGCTGTGAGCAAAATCAAGCTTGTCGGCAAACACGGTTCGGCGATCCGCTTTGCCGTCGTTATCGGAATCGTCAAGCAAAACGATTTTCGATAAAGGTTCTTGTCCTTTGGGCGGACCGATCGGGTAGTCGCTGTATTCTGCGACGAACATACGCCCGCGCTGGTCGAATGAGATCGCGACGGGATCGCGCACCAAAGGTTCCGCGGCGAAGAGGCTGATCGAAAAGCCCTTTTCGATCTGGAAACTAGAAACGGTTTCCTCGGGTGATCGCGGCGGATCTGTTTCGGCGTCCACCCAGTGACGTCCTCCACGCCCCGCTTCGATCAATTCCAACGCGCTAGTCGCCGATGGATCTTCGGCGACAACGCCGGATTGCAGCGGAAAGAGTCCTAGCCACAAAGCAAACGAAAGCAGCAGCCAACGACTGCGGTTGCCCATTGCAATGGTCGCTCGTTCGCCGCGTAAAATTCGTCCCCAAGTTGTTCGTCGCATTTCCGTTCCGTGCACTTTGGAGTAATCGATCGAGTGTTTCGATTCCCCTATACTATACCGTCCTCTTCTTACTTGGATTCGATTCTCCCAAAGTGGGAGTGAGGTAAAAACAGCGGTGAACCAGCAACAGAACGAAAGCTCAGTCGTCGGCGAAGGTGCGCGTGAATCGAAGACTTCGATCCCGTTTTTGGCCGGGATGTGCGTGCTGGCCGCTGGAACAGTTTTGTCACTGATTGCTTATCGAGTCTTGGCCGAACGCGAATCCAGGTTGGTTCGGGCGCAGTTGGATGCGGCGGCCGAGCATCGTGTACGTGTGCTCGAGAAGGCTTTTCGCCAGTCGGCATTCACGCCGTTTCGACGGGGATCGCGGTTTGAATTAGATCGATCCGAAGCGCGTGAACGATTTTCATCGCTCGCGCAAAGGTATTTAGACACGAGCAATTGCACTCGTTTTCTTGGCATGGCCACTAAGGTTGATCCAGCGGAGCAAGAGCGGTTGACGGAAGTTGCTATCGATCAGGGGGTCAAGGACTTTCGCGTTTACGCGATTGATGAAGAGACGGATTTGGTGAAGCAGGGAGTGTCGCTGCCCCTCTTCTTCGTCGCTGACGAAGAAGCCAATCGCGACCAGTTGGGGCTGGACTTGGCAAGTGTTCCGGAGTGTGCTGCTGCAATCGAAGAGGCTCTGCGTAGTGGCAAGACCGCCTCGACCAGCGCGTTTCGCTGGCCCGTCGGTGAAATCCACACCGCAACGATCGCGATCTTTCGTCTTAACATCAGTCAACCGAACAGCCGAACGACGATGGAAGAACGATTGGCGAATTTGACCAGTGTCAGTATCTCGGTGGTGGATGCAGATGCGATGATTGCCGACGCGTTCGAGGCATTTCCTCACGACGTGGACTTGCGACTTTACAAAACAAACGACGACCAAGAGCGACGTTTGGTAGGTTTTTATGATTCCACTAGTCAGACGATCCGGTTCACGGACCTGGAAGCTGAAAAGGTCAACTCGGATGAAATTGCGACGAAGTCTAGTTTGAATGTTACGGGTGGCTGGTCTATCGAGTGTATTGCAACGCCACAGTTTTTGAAGACTCGGAGCACCACGCGTTTTCCGTTTGTTGCACTCTGCTTAGGAGTCCTGCTATCGACCGCCGTTGGCGGGTATACGCGTATTATTCTTGATCGCAAGGATCGTGTGGAGCAACTGAGCGCTTTGAAAACACGCGAACTGCGTGAGACGAATCAGTTTCTCGATTCAGTGGTCGATAACATTCCGACGATGTTGTTCATCAAGGACGCGGAAGATTTGCGATTGATCCTCTTTAACAAGGCAGGCGAAGAATTGGTTGGACGGTCAAGAAGCGAATTAGTTGGACGGACTGATTACGACCTGTATCCCGAAGATGAAGCGACGTTTTTTACTCAGAAAGATCGCGACGTGCTTGCTGAGGGAAAGATGCTGGATATCGAGGAAGAGCAGTTGATGACCAATCAAGGGCTGCGAATCTTGCACACCAAAAAGATTCCCATTCGCAACGAAGCCGGTGTGCCGACGCATTTGCTTGGGATTTCCGAAGACGTCACCGAGCGTAAAGCGGCTGTGGAAGAGCTAAAGCGAGCGAAGGAAGTCGCTGAAGTTGCCAACCAAGCCAAAAGCGAATTCATGGCAAACATGAGTCACGAAATTCGCACTCCGATGAATGCGATCATGGGGATGACTGAATTGGTGCTCGATACGGATCTTGATTCGTCGCAAAGAGATTCGCTTGAAACGGTTCTGGGGTCGGCCGAAGCGCTGTTGAATATCATCAATGAAATATTGGATTTCTCGAAAATCGAAGCGGGAAAATTGCAGCTTGATCCTGAGCATTTCGAGCTGCGAGCCGAATTGGAGTCGATGTTGAAACCATTTTTGCCTCGGGCAAATGCGAAGGCAATCCAGTTGACGTGGCATGCCGCCCAAGAGGTGCCTGCTTGGATCTATGGCGATTGGAATCGGTTGCGTCAAATGCTGATCAATTTGATCGGTAACGCGATCAAATTTACATCCGATGGCAAGATCGCAGTCAACGTCGCGATCGATTCTGCGCAAGCCGATTCGCTAACGCTGCGATTCAGCGTGCAGGACTCGGGAGTGGGAATACCCCCGGAAAAACTCAAGGCTGTATTCGCTGCGTTTGAGCAGGTTGATATGTCAACGACGCGAAAGTACGGCGGGACGGGGCTGGGACTGGCCATCACCAAACGTCTTGCCGATGCGATGGGAGGGAAGGTATGGGTTGAAAGCCAGATGGGATCAGGTTCCACGTTTCATTTTACGGCCTGCCTGGCAGAGGGGACACCGTCCAGAAGTGCCGCGCAGCAGAATGAGGTTGGGCGCGCGGGGCAGGTCATTCCTGCATTGCGAGTCTTGCTTGCCGAGGACGGAAAAGCGAACCAAATGGTGGCCACCGGCTTGCTGAATAGTTGGGGGCATCACGTTGAGGTGGTGGAGAACGGAGCTGATGCTGTTGAACGCTGGCAGCGAGATAAATTTGACGTCATTTTGATGGATATCCAGATGCCAATTCTAGATGGGCTGGATGCGACGCGCCGCATTCGTGAATTGGAAGGCGATACGGATACACCGATTCTGATTGTTGCCGTGACGGCCCATGCGATGACGGGCGACCGAGGGCGATGCATTGATGCTGGAATGGATGATTACGTCACTAAGCCGATCAAACGGGACGAACTCAATCTGGCTTTGCAGCGATTTGCAATTCCTGGTGAAACATCGCAACCCGTTCCTGGGATTGACGTCGCGGGGGAAACTTCGCCCGCTGCCGTGGATGACAAAGCGGAAGTCATCGATTGGGATGCGTGCTTGAATACCGCGGGCGGCGATGTTGAGCTTCGCGATCAAATTGTTGCGATCGCAGTTGCCGAGTTTCCGAAGTTGTTTGACGAACTAGAGTCTGCGCTGGCACGCGGTGAAACCGGGGTGTCGGTTCGTCTGGCTCACACAATCAAGGGCGAAGCACGCGCGATTTCCGCGGCGAGGACCGCAGCTATCGCGGAAAAGATCGAGGATCACGTCAGGGAAGAGCAATTAGATTTGATGGCGGATGAGATGGGTGAGCTTCGGCAGGCCATCGACCAACTGGTGTGTGCTTGTCAGAGCCACTCGCGCTGACCGATTTCTAAGTCAGTCGGCAATGGCTGTTTCCGTGACATCGCGGTGCACGGTGTCGAAGCTGTCTTTTGAGGTTTGGGTCGGTCGATCACTGATTCGGCGAACGAAGTACCACAACGTCAGAATGATCAGCAAAACCGATAGGGCCGCGATGGCTCCTTCCCAAAGCAGTTGGGATCGCAATTGTCCGACGGGTGCCAAGACTTTGGCCAGTCGGTATTGCACCAATACCATCAGGTCAGCGTGTGCGACATCTTCATCTTCGTGATCAAGGTTGCTGGCTGGCAAGCTGACCGGCTGCATGGCCGCGATCCAGTT
>CAYUGI010000191.1:0-13351 GCA_964444105.1 uncultured Pirellulaceae bacterium | reverse complement strand
GGCGATTCGCGCTGGCGTCCCACAGCCGCTGGCGATGGACGATCGATCACACGCCCGGCAATCGACTCCAACTTGCGACCGTCTCCGAAATCGATCAGTCGGTATCGGTCTTGGAGCATTACACATCGAGGTGAGACGAATCAGGCTGAACAATCAATCAGCCAATCTATCACGCCAACGGATCGCGTCTAGCGTTTCTTTGCCTTGTCGTACGCAGAAATTTTTTGATCCGAGACAGCTTTCGCCTCAGAACCTTGAGCGATTCGCACCGGACGAGAGAGCCCTGGAATCGGTGCAGGAAGACTAGCTTCTTGACCCTTGCCAACTGGCCAACCGTCTTGGAAAACAACTTGCGCGGTATAGTCGACGTCGGGCCGTTCGAAGTCAGCTGGCGGCGCACGCAGCTGACGGTCTTCGCCAAATCGCAATCGGCTGCCAGCCAATTTGGTGTCATCGCGAATGGATCCGCTTTGGAACGGCCCAATCCCCAGAACCCAGGTGTCTCTCGCAGTCGCCATCGAATGCTGCACGCCCGATTGCCAAATGGGTTTACGGGTTTCTCGGTGATACGCAAACGCGACGATCTTGGCCGCCGCTTCACGCGCGTCCCGACGTGCAAATGCCAGTTCCGGTATCGCAGGAACGGCAGGCGTGTCTGGCAAAAGAGAAATCGCCGACGAAATCGCGTTGTTCTCAGGCAGTCCAAATGTGACACGATGGTCGTCGGACCCCAAAACTCCTAACCGTGCTTCGACAATAATATCTGCGTCCTGAGGCGAGTCTTGGATCAAGCAACCTGCCGCGACGATCTGCTGCCGTAACGCGCTTGTGACGTATTCGCTGTTAACAAACCCTTCGCCTTTTACATGACGCAGATAGCTATTGTCCAAGTAGACCTTTTGATCGCTCAGCGGGCGAAAATCGATATACTGAACGCTCTTGTCCACCGCGTCACTCATCACCAATTGCTGAGTCGCATTTTGCTCACGTGTCGTGCCACACCCGATCGTCAGCAGAAGCGCAGCGGTAATCGATATGAGCCGTGCAAGCTCTTTGGCGTGATAGTTGGACCGGAACGACAAAACGTCACTCATCCAAAGCCAATGTCGGGTGGGAAATAAGCAGGTGGGGGCAAGACGCGGTTAGTAGACCTACACGTCCGCTGACTTACTGGTACCTGGAGAGTTTTGATGCCAGCAAGATCACTTTGGCGAAACGTTGTCTTTTGACGATCAACCGCAACAAGTCTGGTCCTTCGAGCCACAATGCTGGCATTGTTTCGTGATAACCCTGGCATTATTTCCCGATAACATCGACGGCTCATTCTGCTAGCTTGCCCTCATGTCAAGAATCGTTTGATACGCAACAATATCAAAATGAAGACCGCGACACAGAATCCGACCGCAGCCCCCTTCGCCACCGCCGTTAGCAGCCAAATCTTGACCCAGACAACCTCAGCAGGATCCGAAACCGAAAAACCAACCGTGGCCTCGGCTTATTCGTTTTACGCCATATTGGTTTTGGCGACCGTACTGGGCATCTGGTTTGCAAACAGTCAGCTTTTTGATCGTGGCCCCTCTGGCAACCCCAGCCCAACAGCGACTGCGATTCCGATTCAATACGAATCTGAACGTGCTTTTGGCTATCTAAAACAACTATGCGACATCGGCCCGCGGCCCTCTGGTTCGGCAGGTATGGCCGAGCAACAAGAAATGCTGGGGCAGTTTTTTCGCGAGCGCGGCGCAGATGTCAGCTTTCAGACGTTTCAGATCCGACATCCCGAAGACGGTTCGAATGTAGCGTTGGCCAACTTAATTGCTTCCTGGCACGCGGATCGACCGAAGCGTTTCTTAATCTGCGCGCACTACGACACGCGTCCCTTTCCCGATCAAGATCGTCGAAATCCGAAAGGACTCTTCGTCGGTGCCAACGATGGCGCCAGCGGCACGGCGGGCTTGATGGAATTAGCCAATCAAATGACTGACCTACCCGAAGATGTCGGAGTCGACTTGGTTGCGTTTGATGGCGAGGAGTTTGTTTTCCAACAGGGTCGCGACGATTATTTTCTAGGGTCCAATTTCTTCGCCGAGAAATACAAAGCCACGCCCCCACCGGTTCCCTATCGTGCAGGTGTGCTGTTGGACATGATTGGGGATCGCGAATTGAAAATCTACTACGAAAAAAATAGCCTGCGTTTCGCTCCCAAGGTTGCGCGTGAAATTTGGTCGGTCGCGCGGCGTCTGCGTGTCCGTGCGTTTGTGCCAAAGTCCAGACATGAAATTCAAGATGACCATTTGCCACTGAACCGAATTGCAAACATTCCCACCGTTGACCTGATCGACTTCGACTATCCCCGAGAGGGTTTCGGTGCTCCATCTTACTGGCACACCGAGCAAGACGTACCCGAAAATTGCAGCGGCGATTCGATTGCGGCCGTTGTCTGGGTCATCCACGAATGGTTAAAGAAGCAATGATGTCGTTCTTGCTCGCAGATGGACTCCTAATCGCAGACGGTACCTTCGCCGGCGGATTGCTTCTGTCGGCAACGCTGCTCGGCTTTGCAGCTTGGTTGCACTTCAACGAAAAGAATGGCTGGGACTTCGAGCAGAATTCGCCCCATCGTGACTCCACCGAACGCAATTCCGAAGAAGACGCAAAGTACCGAGCACGTCGGCGACGTTCAAGAAACAAGGTGCACTTTCTATTCGCTGTCAGTGGCGTTTTGGTCTTACTGGCCGCGATCGCCGGACCAAGCGTTTTCTTTGTAGCAGCTTGGAGTTGTGTGGCTTTCATGTTGATGGCGATCATGGGAATCGCGATGCTGGACGGTGTTCGCACACACATCCACCACCGCGACAAATTGCCCGAGATCCGTCGTAAGATTCTTGACGCCGACGACTGAACACAAAGCTGCAGGCGGACTCCGTTCTGCCGCCTGCCTCCGTTCTTGAAAAATCGCCTTTCGCTGCGGGCGGCAGAACGGAGTCTGCCTGCTACCCTTCGAAGCTGATACATTCAGACGCCGCTGAATGAACGCACATCCGCCGGCTTACGCCGACGGCACCGTGCTGTCGCCACGATGTGGCTGTTCGGGATGATCTGGTATCCGGTATACCGAACAAAACGCTCTCCTCCATTTCATTTGCCAGAGTTCATATCGCATGTCCGCAACAGCCACGCTTCCCAATCGCAGCGACGTTCCTTCCGGCGATTGCTGGGATCTTTCCAGTCTGTACGAAGGCGATGACGCCTGGGAAAAGGATTTCAAACACGTCGATAGTTTGATTGACACGTACGAAACGTTCCGCGGACGTTTGGACGAATCCGCTGCGGTCCTAGCCGAAGCGATGATCTTCGATAGCGACTTTGATCGCACTTCGGAACGACTTGGCTACTACGCTTTTTTGAGAACCACGGAAGATCAAAGCAACAGCGATTACCAAGCCATGAAGGCGAGGTTTCAGAATCTTGCCGTTCGGGCAAGCCAAGCCGCCAGCTACATGCGCCCTGAACTGTTGGCAATCGATGAAGCGGCCATGTCAAAGCTGATCGAAGACCCAGCACTCGCGCGTTTTCGCTTGCAGTTAGAAAGGCTCCTGCGCTATCGCCCTCACACGCTGACGGACAACGAAGAACGCCTATTGGCAATGCAAGGTGAAATGGCCGGCGCGGCTGGCAATGCTTTTCGACAGCTGAACGATGCTGATTTGCGTTTCGGAGAATTGGAGGATCACGAAGGCAATAAGATTGAGTTATCACACGCCACGTTCAGCCAGTTTCTTATCAATCCCGAACGAAAGGTTCGGCGTAAAGCGTTCGACCAGTATTACAAACAATTCGCCGAACACGAAAACACACTCGCGGCCACACTGGCTGGTAGCGTTCAACGCGACGTCTATTACGCCCGCGCCCGCAACTACGACAGTAGCCTGCAGTCCGCGCTTTTCCCCGACAATGTTCCCGTTGACGTTTATGACAATTTGATTTCGGCGGTTCGTGATTCATTGCCCAGCGTGCATCACTACCTGGACGTGCGTCGCCGAAAAATGGGTTTGAAGGACATTCATCACTACGACACGTACGTGCCCATTCTGAGCAATATCGAAAAGCATCACACGTGGGATCAAGCGTGCGAAGTTGTCTTGGAGTCGCTTGCACCACTAGGCAGCGAGTACACCAGTGTTCTGGCGGAAGGCTTAAGCGGTCGATGGTGCGATCGTTATCCCAACCGCGGCAAACAAAGTGGGGCATTTAGCTGTGGCTCTTTCGATGGTGACCCGTTCATTTTGATGAATTTCAAAGAGCAGGTTCTCAACGATGTGTTCACGCTCACGCACGAAGCCGGACACTCGATGCACAGCTGGTATTCCTCGCGAAGCCAGCCGTACGAGTACTACAACTACACGATCTTCGTCGCCGAAGTTGCCAGCACGTTCAACGAGCAATTACTGACCGAACACTTGCTGAACAATGCCGCTGACGATCAAGAACGTGCGTACTTGATCAACAACGAATTGGACAGCATCCGCGCGACCGTCGTTCGGCAAACGATGTTTGCCGAATTTGAAAAGAAGACACACGAAATGGCGGAAGCTGGCGAACCACTGACAGTTCAGTCGTTCCGCGATGTCTACCGCGAACTGCTTAACGCCTACTTCGGACCGGAATTCGCCGTCGACAAAGTCTTGGAACTGGAGTGTTTCCGCATCCCGCATTTCTACCGTGCGTTCTACGTCTACAAGTACGCGACCGGACTCAGCGCCGCCGTTGCCCTTTCACGTCGCGTGCTCGAAGGTGGTCAGGAAGAACTGCAAGACTACCTCGCGTTCCTCTCGGGCGGTTGCAGCGAAGATCCTTTGGACCTGCTTCGCGGTGCCGGAGTCGATATGTCCAGCCCTGAACCTGTCAAAACGACACTCAGGCGATTTGAGACATTGACGACGGAGCTGGATCAGTTGCTGTGAACCGCGGTGCAAATGCGAGAGCGAACGGAAGCGAACCACTCGACGCTGTTTCGATGAAACGTGCATCAAGAGAATTAGCTCGCGTCGACCCATCGCTCGACAGAGTACTCCAATCATTGGGTCCGCCGCCGCTTTGGAAGCGACCGGCAACGTACGCGACGTTGGTCCATATCATCTTGGAACAACAAGTTTCGCTCGCATCAGCAAAAAGCACTTTCGACAAGCTAAAGGCAGCGTGTGGCGGCCGCATCACAGCGGCCAAAGTGATCGCCGTCGGCGACGCAGGACTTCGGTCGATCGGTTTCAGCCGCCAGAAAGCCCGCTACGGCTTGGCGCTGGCGGACGATGTCCGCTCGCGATGTTTCCAAATAGGAACGCTTGCTAAGCTCAGCGATCAAGAAGCCTGCGAGCAGATCACAGCAAGACTCGGTCTGGGTGATTGGTCCGCTGACGTTTTTCTAATGATGGCGTTGATGAGACCCGACCGTTTCCCAACGGGCGACCTAGCGCTCATCAAAGGCATGACCGATCTGGATGGCGGCGACTACAGCACCGCCGAAAAAGCAATCGCGCGAGCCGAATCCTGGCGACCCTACCGCAGCGTAGCCACCCGAATGATCTGGCAATGGTATTTGCGGCCAACGAGCTAAGCTCAACGGACAAGCCGCTTGCATCAACACTCTCCGCGATTCTTCGCACCTCCGCTACTCCGCGTTTTAAACCGGACGCTGGGAAACGAAGAAATGGATACGTCGCTTTCCTTTCATGCAGCACAGTCTTGATTCGAGTAAACTCGCCACTCTGCCTAGATTGATGCCGCTTACTCAATTTGAATCGAGCCTGATTGGTCGTGTCGTTTACTCGTCGTCTTTGCCTTGTTTTATTGGCGATCTCGCTGCCTGTCAGTGCTCTTGCGGAAAAACCGGTCCGCTGGAACTCGTCTCGGATCATTGGAACGCCTGACCCGCCGGCTCCCTACCAGTTAGAACGCGTTTTTGCGGAAGCGGATCTTGTGCGTCCCACTGAAATGGTACGTTTGCCGGGGACCAATCGCTGGGTCGTCGTGCAGCTTGGCGGGACGATCGTCACGTTCGATAAATCAGACCCACGCACCCTTCACACGTCGATTACGGGAGGTGACTTCAACACGAAAGTGTTTCGGGCTTACGGAATCACGTTTGATCCCGACTATCCCAAGACGCCCACCTGCTACATCGCTTACACGGCGAAACAAAATAATCCACAGGGAACGCGATTGTCTCGATTCACTGTTTCGGACACGGAGCTGTTGACTATCGATGGAGCCAGTGAAACCGTGCTTGTGCAATGGGATAGCGAAGGTCACAGCGGCGGCAGCCTTCATTTTGGTGACGACGACTTCCTGTACGTTTCCATCGGAGATGGGCAAAACCCTAACCCTCCGGATAAGCGAAACACAGGGCAAGATCTCTCGGACTTTGAAGCATCGATTTTGCGCATTGATGTTCGCCAGTCTTCGAAGGCACTTCCCTATCGAATTCCAGACGACAATCCGTTCGTAGACCTTCCGAACGCTCGCGGAGAAATCTGGGCGTTTGGCTTGCGCAATCCCTGGAAAATGTGTTTCAACCCCAAAGACCATTCACTCTGGACCGGCGATGTCGGCTGGGAAATGCGGGAGATGGTCTACCGAATCGATCGCGGCGGAAACTATGGCTGGAGTTCCACCGAAGGCAGCCAGATCGTCAAACCGGATGGCAAACGAAGTAAAATTCCGATTACGCCACCCGTCGTCGAGCACGATCACACCGAAGCACGCTCGGTGACCGGCGGCTACTTTTGGCAAAGCGACCGCATCGATGAACTGAAAGATGCCTACGTCTACGGTGATTGGATGACCGGCAAAATCTGGGCGCTGAAGTACCACGACCATGAAGTGACTTGGCACGAAGAAATCGCCGACAGCACTTTGCAGATCATTTGTTTTGCGGTCGACGATGATGGTGAAGTGCTAACCGTTGGCTATGACGGGACGATCCATCGCTTGGTCGCCAACGTGGACGAATCGGCAAGCGAGGACTTCCCGCGCCGACTGAGCGATACGGGCCTTTTCGTTTCCACCAAAAATCAAACGCCTTCGCCAGGAGTAATTCCCTATTCGATCAACGCACATCATTGGTCGGATCACACCACATCGCAGCAGTGGATTGGCCTGGTCGGCAACACGAAGGCCGGCAACCAGGAGGCACACGACGAGAAAATCTCCGTGTTCGCTAAGAACGATTGGCAGACCGGAAAAGTCGCTGGCTTCCTATCGTTTCCGGACAATACGGTGCTGGCAAAGACGGTCAACTATCAAACCGATGTCAATGACCCCGCCTCGACGCAACGATTGGAAACGCAAGTATTGCACCGCCGAGGCGATGACTGGAACGCCTACAATTACATTTGGAACGAAGACCAGACCGACGCTGTCTTGCAGGACAATGTGCCCGTTACGAGGGAACTGCAGATTCGCGATCCAGGCGAACCGGACGGCGTGCGAAATCAGAAATGGTTGCACGCCAGCCGAGACCAATGTTCGTTGTGTCACATTTGGAGCGCCGGCGCTGTCCATGGTTTCAAGTTGGACCAGCTCAATCGTCGGCATGAAAACGAAACGGAAAATCAGATCGACAAGTTGAAGCGGTTTGGGTTTTTCACCGACCTACCCGAATCAATCGAGACGTACGCCTCGCCGCATGACCCGGCAGCGTCGATTGCAGATCGAGCCCGCAATTACTTGGATCTCAATTGCGCCCATTGTCATCGTCGTGGTGGCGGCGGAACAGCACCGTTTATTCTCAGCAGCCGCGTCCCGCTCGAAGAACTCGATCTAGTAGATGCTCTGCCTACACAGGGTTCGTTTCATATTCCCGACGCACGTGTCGTTGCCTCAGGCGATCCGTTGCGTAGCGTTCTGCTTTATCGGATGGCCAAGGCTGGGCGGGGTCACATGCCGCAGTTTGGCCCAACGCTAGTAGACGACGCGGGCATTCGAATCGTTCACGACTGGATCGCGTCTCTGCCAACAGATGCCCCAGGCGACAGCGCGGTTTCCACCGAGCTATCGTCATTGCGAGAGGCAAACGATCCATCGGAGCGAACGAAAATCATCAATCACTTGCTGAGCAGTGTTCCAGGTGCCATCGGATTGTCAGTGGCTTGTGTTGGCGAGTTGCCGGCCGATGTTAGAAACACCGTCGCACTGACGGCATCGAAAAGCGAGCACCCAGAAATCCGTGACCTCTTTGAACGTTTTCTCCCGGAGCATTTGCGCACCAAGCGTCTGGGGACAAACATCGACGCTGAATCAATACTAGCTCTGAAAGGTGACATTGAGCGTGGCCAGAATCTGTACTTCAATTCCGCTGGTATGAGCTGCAAACAATGTCACCGAATTGGCGACACCGGCCCAGTCGTTGGGCCGGGTTTGGAGAGCATTGGGATTGTTCGAAAGCCGGCCGAAATTCTCGAGAGCATTCTGCTGCCGTCGGCGAAGATTGAAGCGAGTTATCAAGGCTTCCTTGCGCTGATGTCGGACGGGCAAGTTGTCACGGGGCTGAAACAAAAAGAAACCGATGCGTCTGTGTTCCTGGTCGATGCGCAGAACAAGGTTCACGAACTTGACCAAGATGAAATCGAAGAGCTCAAGCCAATGGCTAAATCGTTGATGCCTGAAAACCTGCTTGCGGAGTTGACCGCACAACAAGCCGCCGACCTGCTGGCATTTTTGTGTTCACAGCGAACGCCTGTGGCCGCAGGTAAACCGCCTGTGAATCAGTAAGAAACCATCGAGCGTCCATTGAAATCCAAGGATCCCGCCGACGATCGCAAACGGTATCGCTTTGGGCCCGGGCTGTTGGCCACGACTGCATTCATTGGCCCCGGCACGGTTGTGACCGCGAGCAAGGCCGGCGCCGCCCTGGGGTGTGAATTGCTTTGAGTTATTGTCTTCGCTGTTTTTTGGCTACTCTAGGGTGTGGTAACGTCCTTTTCTTAACGCCAACGCTCTGGTTCACGTTCATCATTGCGTTAAACTCTTGGCTGGTTTGATCTGGTCGGGACCCTTTATGGCTCTACAAAACTGCGTCGCAAGCAGAATGCGTACGTTGGTGTACCGGCTTTAGCCGGCCTTGATTGCGTACAGGCCGCCTAAAGGCGGTACACCAGCATGTCGTGATAAACGACATGATCTAGCGGACCGCAACCAGACGTAATTGACACTGAACCGAGATCCTTCGAACTCGATCAGGCACTTGGCAACTCAGGAACTTCAGCGCTCATGACGACACTTACCTTCTGCGGCGCTGCCGGCACCGTGACCGGATCTTGTTCTTACATCGAATCGGACGTAGCAAACTTCGTTGTCGATTGCGGCCTCTTTCAAGGAAACAAAACAACGCAGCAGTTGAACTACGGCGACTTTCTGTTTGACCCAAGCAAAGCAGAGTTTTTGATTCTGACGCACGCGCACATCGACCACTCAGGTTTGCTGCCAAAACTGGTCAAAGCTGGGTTCAAGGGCAAAATCTTTGCAACCGAACCGACCAGTGATCTGCTGCAATTCATGTTGCTCGATTCGGCCTGGATCCAAGAGTCCAATGCAGAACGCTTCAACAAGCGGCGCAACCGCGAGGGCAAAGAGCCTGTCCAGCCGATCTATTCAATGGCCGACGCGGAGGAAACCATCAAGCTGACCTCGAGTGTCGATTACGAGACTTGGTTTGAACCGACACCGGGTGTGAAGGCTCGCTTTTGGAATGCTGGCCACTTGCTGGGTAGTGCTTCAGCCGAGATCCAAATCGACGAAAAGAAGTCTGGCAAAAAACTCTCGCTGTTGTTCTCGGGCGACTTGGGTCCCGAAGAAAAAGCGTTTCATCCCGAACCCGATGCGCCCACGGGCTACGACTACATCATTTGCGAGAGCACCTACGGGGATCGTGACCGTGATGACTACACGCTGGAGAAGCGGCGTGAAGCGATCAAGGCAGAATTGACGCGAGGCCTGAAGAAGGGCGGTAACGTTATCATCCCGTCATTCGCTGTCGAGCGAAGTCAGGAATTACTGCACGACATTGGTGTGCTTTTGCACGCCGGCGAGATTCCTGGCTGTGACGTCTACTTGGATTCGCCCCTGGCTCGAAAAGCGACCGAAGTTTTCATCAAGCACTCGGACGCTCTGCAAGACATTGCGATGGACGAATCGCAATTGTTCAAGCACAAGAATTTTCACATCGTCCAAAGCGTGGACGAAAGTAAGGCTGTCAATCGGATCCAAAGCGGCGCTGTCATTATTTCGGCCAGCGGGATGTGCAACGCAGGTCGGATCAAACACCACCTCAAAGCGAACATCGCTCGCAAAAACTGCACCGTCTTGTTTGTTGGCTATCAGTCGCCAGGGACCTTGGGGCACATTATCACGTCGGGTGCAAAGCGCGTGACGATTCACGGCAAACAATACAAAGTGGCCGCCGACATCCGACGACTCGGAAACTACTCTGCACACGCTGACCAAGGCGAATTGATTGATTGGGTCATGGAGCGTGGCCCAGCAAGTGGAGCCCTCTTCTTAAACCACGGTGACGATGATGCTCGAGCAGTCATGCGAGATCTGCTGGCAACGAAAGGAGTGGATAAATCAAAGATCTTCATGCCGGCATTCGACGAAACTTTTGAATTGGTTCCAGGTGATCAGCCGGTCTCCCAAGGAAAGCCCGAGCCACGCATCGATGTTTCCGAACTGCAGACGGACTGGCATAACGACTACGCCGCATTCATGGTTGCATTAAGCGCGAAGCTTGAGGAAACCAAGGATCACCAAGAACGCCGCAAGCTGATTGCAAAAGTCAGTTCGGCATTGGGCGAGTAGCCTGGGAGCGGAACTTTGCGACTATTGGCGACGTATCTGTTCACCATAGCGATCAGCGCGTGCTTGCTATTTGCGGTGCAGCCGCTGGTTGGTCGCTTGGTGCTACCGCTTTATGGTGGTTCGCCAGCGGTGTGGAACACCTGCATGATGTTTTTCCAAGCAGTGCTGCTGCTTGGATATCTATACGCCCATCTTTCTGATCGGCTGTTATCGATACGCGGTCAGATGTTGTTGCATCTTGGTGTCGTTGTTGTCGCAGCTTGCTTACTGCCGATCGCAGTTCCAGAAGACTGGTTGATCGATGATCCCGAGCGACCCGTCGCGTCCCTGCTTAGCCTGCTGCTGATTTCAGTTGGGGGGCCGTTTTTTGCGTTGTCAGCCAACGCGACTTTGCTGCAACGGTGGTTTTCCAGCACATCACACGCGTCAGCATCGGATCCCTATTTTCTGTACGCCGTCAGCAACGCCGGCAGCATGCTAGGCCTGTTGTCGTACCCATTGTTGGTTGAGCCAAATTTTGGTCTATCGCAGCAAACAAAGTACTGGGCCTTTGGGTTCGGCATACTGGCAATTGGGCTTTTGGCCTGTGTTGTCACGACAATGCGTTTTCGAAAACGAAGTTCCGAGTCGCTTGCGGCTGAACACGTCGAATCAGCGCTGGCGATTACCTGGCGGCAAAGGGCGACTTGGGTTTTGTTGGCAGCCATCCCTTCTAGCTGGCTGCTTAGCGTGACGACGCGTCTGACAACCGACATCGCGCCCATTCCACTGTTGTGGGTGGTTCCGTTGGCAATCTATTTGTTGACGTTCGTTTTGGTATTTGCTTCACGAAAATGGATTACACATCGACAGAGCAAGCAATGGATGGCCGCATTGGCCGTGCTGCTAGTCGCTGCGATCGTCGCTCCCAGTTCGACATGGTTGGCCGCACTGCATCTCTTGTCGTTTTTCGTTGGAGCGATGCTGTGTCACGGTGAATTGGTTCAGAGGCGTCCCGGTCCCAGCGGACTGACTGAGTTTTATCTTTGGCTCTCCGTCGGTGGTGTAGCCGGTGGCTTTTTCAACTCGATTATCGCGCCCAACGTTTTCACGGTCCTGCTGGAATTCGGTATCGCCGTTTCGCTTGCGTGCCTGTTTACGCGACCGGAAAATCGCGTGGTGCAAGAACCTGAGCTCGAGTCAAAACCAATAGCACCGAAAAGCGTTAAGAAGAAACCGAAACGCCGCAAAGCGATTCTAGAAACGGAAGCCGAAGTTCCGGCGAAGCAGAGTTCGCTCTTCAATGCACAGTTGCTACAGCAACATTGGCCTTTCTTAGTCGTAGCCGTGCTGAGTGTGGTGATGCTGCGTGGTGTGTCCAGTGACAACGCCAACAGTTCTGCTTGGGTGACTCTGGTAGTGGTGCTATTGATACCGACGTTAATTGCGCTGTACGTGGCACGTTATACGGTCGCTTTCGCGTTGCTTGTTGGCGCGTCTTTGATGGTGGATGAATATGACGGTGGGCCGCAGTACGACGTCGTTCATCGCGCGAGGAGCTTTTTCGGGCGGCATCTAGTCGTCGACGATAGCGAAGCAGTCGGGGCGAGCCAGAATGCACGTTACAGGCGTTTGTTGCATGGAAACACACAGCACGGTTTCCAAAGTCTTGACCCCGCGCGTGTTTGTGAACCGCTAGCGTACTATCACCGAACCGGGCCTTTGGGTGATATCTTCACGACCTTTCAGCCCCAACGTGATGGTGCAAATCCAGCGTCTTACAAAGTTGCCGCTATCGGATTGGGCACGGGTGCCGTTGCTTGCTACGCCGGTCAAGGTTGTGAGATCACGTTTGTCGAAGTCGACCCGGCCGTCCGAGACATCGCCAGTGACGATGGATACTTCAGCTATCTATCTCAGTGCGGTCGAGACCACTGTGAAATTGTGATGGCGGACGGACGGCAAGCGATGGAAGCGGCCAGCGACAAGGAATTCGACCTGATTTTCTTGGATGCCTTTAGCAGTGATGCAGTGCCAACCCACCTGATGACGCGAGAAGCGATCCTGACGTACATCAACAAACTGGCCGACGATGGGGTCGTGGCGTTTCACATTTCCAACAAGTACTTGCGGTTGGATCGGGTGCTAACCGCAGCGGCTGAAGATCTGCGTCTGGCCAGCCGGGTCAAACACGACCGATACATTGATGAGCAAGACCGCCAGGACTCCGTCCGCATCGGCAAAGCAGACGCGTGGTACTTCGTCATCGCCAAGGATCAATCCACGTTGGAAAGCCTACCGGCGGACTGGGAAACCCCCGAGAATGAAACGCGAGTTCGCGTTTGGACAGACGACTACAGCAATATTTTGAGCGTGATGCAGTTCTGGCGGTAGGTTGCACCGGACTAGGTGTTTCGATCAGTCCTCCTTCCCGAGGGCATTGGCATCTACAAAAATTTCTCAGGCTCCCTTCTCCCCCAACTTGTTGGGGGAGAAGGGCTGGGGATGAGGGGGCCGG
>CAYUGI010000190.1:0-13390 GCA_964444105.1 uncultured Pirellulaceae bacterium | reverse complement strand
ACGGGCGTGAATGTTCGCGATCAATTGCCGCCAGGAACGACACTTGTTTCAGCATCATCACCTTCGTACAACTCGGCGACGGGCATTTGGAACGTGGGAACTGTTCCGGTTGGTGGCTCACAAACGCTAAACCTGACCGCGACATCCAACGCGGCGGGTACGAACACAAATACCGCCGAAATCATCGCGTCGGACCAGTTCGATCCCAACTCGACACCCGGCAATGGTGTCGCGAGTGAAGACGATCAGGACAGTGCTGCTATCACATCGCAGCAGATCGACCTATCGCTGAGCAAAACAGTCAGCAACGCCCGCCCGAATGTTGGCGAAGAAGTCACTTTTGTCATCACGGTCAACAATGCCGGACCTTCGACGGCGACGGGTGTCCAAGTAACCGAGACATTGCCGGCTGGCGTTACTCTGCTGGGTAGCACGCCAAGCCAAGGCAGTTTCAATTCATCGACGGGTGTTTGGACCGTGGGCACGATTGGAGTCAACGGTAGTCAAACGCTGTCGCTTCGTGCCCGCGTGAACGCAATCACCAACGATTCCAACACGGCTCAAGTCACCGCGGCAGACCAAAGTGATGTCGATAGCACGCCAGGTAATAGTGTTCCGGCCGAGGACGATCAAGACTCCGCGGCCTTCGTGACGCCGCAGGCCGATCTTTCGCTGACCAAGACGGTGAACAATCCCGCCCCGAACGTGGGTGAGAACATCACGTTCACCGTTGCTCTTCAGAACGCAGGACCCGACGCGGCGTCTGGCATCAGCGTGACAGATGTCTTGCCGACTGGCGTGCGATTTGTATCGAGCAGTTTGACGACGGGAACATATAACTCCAACACAGGAATTTGGAACGTCGGTAATCTGGCCAGCACCGCAGCGGCGTCGCTGGACATCATCGCCGAAGTGCTCTCATTGGGTGCCACCACGAATACGGCACAAGTGACAGCGGTCGATCAAGCGGATCCAGATTCCACACCTGGCAATAATGTTCCCAGCGAAGATGACCAAGATTCGGCTCAGTTCAGCGCTCAGCAAATCGACCTCTCGCTGACCAAGACAGCTTCAGTAGATCGACCAGCCATCGGGCAAGCCTTCATGTACACATTAACTACGACCAACGCCGGTCCGGATGCAGCAACGGGTGTGACGGTGTCCGATCCGTTGCCTGCGGGAGTATCGTTTGTCAGTAGTTCACCCGCGGCGGCTTACAACCCAGCGAGTGGACTCTGGACAGTGGGAACAATCGCAGCTGGTAACTCGGCCACGTTGGACATCACGGTGATGGCTGATACGACGGGCGTGAAAACCAATACGGCACAGGTCGCCAGTGCTGACCAAGCTGACCTGGATAGCACGCCAGGAAATAGTGTCGCTGCGGAAGACGATCAAGCGACCGTGACAACGACGCCTGCCAGCGCTGACTTGTCGCTGACCAAGACCGTCGACGACCCGAGCCCCAACGTCGGACAACAAGTCACTTTCAATGTCAGCGTCAACAACGCAGGTCCCGACGCTGCCGAGAATATCGATGTGCGTGATTCGCTGCCCAGCGGCATGACGTTGGTCAGCGCCAATCCATCGGTCGGCAACTTCAACACTGCCACCGGCATTTGGACGATTCCGACTTTGGCTGCCAATGGATCAGCAACCTTGGTCATCCAAGCCAACGTGGATGCTGTTGGTGACAAAGTGAACACAGCCGAAATTTTGACTAGCAGTCAGTTTGATCCAGACAGCACACCGGGAAACAACGACGCGACGGAAGACGATCAAGACAGCGCGAACCTATCGCCGCAACTGGTCGACCTAGCGTTGACCAAGAGTGTTGACAACGCCAGCCCGAATGTTGGCGATCAGATTGCCTACACGCTGGGCCTGACCAACGATGGCCCGTCGACTGCGACAGGCGTTCAGGTCACGGACCTGTTACCCAGTGGATTGAATTTCGTCAGTGCCATTCCAACCGTCGGTACCTACAACGCAAACAACGGTATCTGGGCGATCGGCAGTGTTCCAGCCGGCGCGACTCCCACGCTGACGATTAACGCAACCGTGGACAACACACGCGGAAGCACCAACGACGCTGAAATCACCGCCGCCGATCAGCCCGACAGTGACAGCACACCGGGTAACAACGTCGCGGGTGAAGACGACCAAGCTTCTGCGGACTTCGTAACGCAAGTTGCGGACTTATCGCTAACCAAAACGGTCGATAATTCGACTCCAGGTCGCGAAGATAGCGTGAACTTTTTGCTGACGCTTTCCAACGACGGACCTAACACGGCAACCGACGTCGTCGTGACCGATTTGGTACCGGCGGGCCTACGCTTTGTTTCGTCCAATCCAAGCGTTGGCAGCTACGACGCGGCAACGGGAATGTGGACCGTGCCGAGCCTGCCGGTGGGTGCAGCAGCAACACTGCAAATTGCCACGGCAGTGACGAGCGCCAACTCGACGACCAATACGGCCGAGATCACTTCGGCAAGGCAGTTCGACGTTGACAGCACGCCGGGCAATGCTGTCGCAGGCGAAGATGACATCGCAAACGCGACCGTGGATCCTCAAGTGGTTGATATCGCAGTCAGCGGAACCGTCGACAATGCAGAACCACTAGAAGGCGAACGCATTCAGCTCGTGTTCAACGCCACCAACTCCGGTCCAGACTCGGCGTCCAATGTTAATCTACGTACGTTGCTGCCTGCGGGTTTGACACTCCTATCCAGTCAGCCGCAAACGGGCAGCTACAACAGCGCGACAGGCGAGTGGACTGTTGGCAACTTAGCCGCCGGAGCATCCACCACATTGACGCTCAACGCGATGGTCGACAGCCGAGGCATTCGCCGCGTGCCTATCGAAGTCATCAGCACCGACCAATTCGATTTCGACAGCACACCCGCCAACGGAGTCGAAGCCGAAGACGATCAAACCGATGTCTTAGTCAGAGCACCAAGGCTGCTGCAGAAGCGACTGTTCTTCTCAAGATGATCTATCGTCTTAAGCGTTTAGCTTGACGTTGGGTGAATCTGCAACGTTGATCCACACGTGCACGTGGGGTGCGCCGCGGTAATGCCAAACGAAGCTGGGGCCTTCGACTCGCCAGTTGTCCCAAACTTCGTCGCCGCCGATGTCCTTGTCGGTGTAGTAGGACAAGTTGCAGGCGTCGATGCCACCTTGAGCTTCGAGACACGTCAGTGCTTCGTCGCGATCGCTTTGGCGATAAGGCTCGCTCATCTTGGCCAACACTTTCTGCAAATGCTCTTTTTGATCCGACGACATGTCAGTAACGGGCAAGCCGGTGAACTTGGCGCGATCGCGAAATGCCACATGCTGTTCGCGTGGTGTCTTGGGAACTTGCGATTGTTTCTGCTGACGTCCGTCTAGCATCTTGTAGAGATCGTTCGCTGCGACCGCTTGGCTCCAAAACACATTATCGATGTGCTTCGGATCTTCGTTATCCACTGGGGCGTGTCCGTAGAAAATCGGCCCGCCAAACGCGACGTGATCAGCCGAATTACCGTCGCAACGAAGCGTCATGTGTCGACCCGTGAGAACCAACTCGAACTTGCCTTCGCCTGGTTTGCCGAAGATCGCGATCGATTGCTCGTTTCCGAATCCGCCGCAGTCATCTTCCAGCTGTTGGTAGTAACGCTCGTGCCACTCGGGATGCACGATCGACTCGAACACTTGCGTGATCAGGTCGCGTTGCTCGTCGCTATAAAAATCGTCGTTGATCTCGCGTTTCGTGATATTCCAGTTGTTAGCCACGAACGTCCGCAGCAAGCCGCGCTTTTTATCGGTGTGGTTCCAATCGAAACACACATCGCCTTTTTGTTTTTCACTCATCGAAGCATAAAGTCGTCCCACCAGTGTTTCGGCAGTGACCTTGGATGCCGCTTCGGCATTTGCTACCGACGATGCGCCCACCCCTAAAGCGACGGCGGCTGCGGCTGCGGAAGTAGACTCAAGGAACTCACGACGGTTCAATGGTTTTCGATTACTCATCTTGGCCTCGGATGTA
Source organism: uncultured Pirellulaceae bacterium (assembly GCA_964444105.1). Classification (GTDB taxonomy): domain Bacteria; phylum Planctomycetota; class Planctomycetia; order Pirellulales; family Pirellulaceae; genus K23-9. Next base: position 9,363 of record CAYUGI010000190.1, on the reverse strand, counting down.
AAGTGATTGGATCCCGCTTGATTGTATCGCGATTGAGCAACGCTGACACAAAAAACGCCGCAGGGTCGATTCTGCGGCGTTGAAGATTGGTCGAGTCAGAAGTAACGGCTAGCTTTTAACCGCTTCTCGCATTTCAATCTCGTAGCCTTCGCGATAAGGCCGAGCCAAGAACGAGTTGGCTTCTTCGTCGCCCACGATTTGCTCCGAATTGTCGTCCCATTTCAGATCGCGACCCAGGCGTGCCGAGATTCCTGCTAAGTGGCATATGTTCAGCATTTCCATATGGGAGTGGACGTCTGAGATTGGTTCCAGCTTGTTGCGATGACAGTGCAGGAAGTTGGCCCAATGCTGTTCGCGTGCGTTGGATTCCATTGGCAGGTTTTTGTAGACCTTGGAAATCGCATCTTCGGCCAACGGGTTGTTCTTGAGATCTTCGACTGGCTTGCCAGTCAACTTCCTTCGGTTGACAAAGATCCGACCCTTCTCGCCCGTAATCAACACCCCATTATCAGTGTCGTTGCGAATGATCATCTCCGTACCACCGGGATACATCACGTTGAAATTGAAATTGGTTGCCGTGTTGTAGCGATCTTTGTCGACCGGGAAACCGTCTTTGAACTCAACCGGATGCGTGGCGGATCCACCAACCGAAATCGGACCAGCTGTTTGCCCGTTGAGTTTCAATGCCCAATTACAGATGTCAACGTGGTGAGCACCCCAGTCGGTCAACTTGCCGCCGGAGTACTCGTACCACCAGCGGAATTCGTAGTGACAGTTAGTGTTGCCACGCCCTTTGCCTTTCTGGCGGTAGTCAACTGCTGGCGCTGGACCAAGCCAACGATCCCAGTTCAGTTCTTTGGGCACTTCTGCGACAGGAATCGCATCACATTGAGGGGCACCACCAATCGCCGCTTGAACCTGCGTGATTTTCCCCAATCGACCTTCGGCCACAATCGCCAGCGCTTTCACGAACAGATTGAACGTACTGCGTTGCTGCGTGCCAACCTGCACGATGCGTCCCGTCTCTTCCTGCACTTTGCGGATCAACTTGCCTTCGTCGATCGTCAACGTCAAAGGTTTTTCGCAATAAACATCTTTACCGGCATACATCGCTTCAATCAGCGGCTTGGTGTGCCAGTGGTCTGGCGTTCCGATATGAATGACATCGATGTCGTCGCGCGAAAGCACTTCGCGGTAGTCTTCGTAGGTGTCGGCTTTCCCGCCGCTCATGTTTTTGTTGGAGCTTTCTAGACGTCGCGAATCCACGTCAGCGATCGCAACCACATCGACCCAATCTTTGGCCGCTTTCATGTTGCCGTTGGCCATGCCGCCAGCCCCAATCACTCCCAATGTGACTCGGTCATTCTTACTCTTAGTCTCTTCAGCCAGCGTTTTTGCGGTCGAGAAGAAGTACGGCACCGAGGCTGCTGTGCCGACGGCCACCGTCTTTTTCAGAAAGTCTCTTCGCTGGTTTTTCTTCTCCGACGTGGGTTGTTTTGGCGACAACGGATTCTCACTTAACACTGGCATTGTCCTCATATCACTTCATCACGGATGGAAACGGGCACCTTCAGACGGAGCAAGCTTACCCAAGAGAATAGGATGTTGTGAAAGTGTTTCTTCGTTTTTTGAAATGACTTGCCAACGCGAGTGCATTACAAAGCGTGCGTGGAAGAGTGCTTCGTTTTCGCAAGCAGGAACGCAAACCTGACGTCAAACGCGGCATTCATCGTCGATCCGATGCCCGTCTACTTTCATACGTTTTAACTCACTTTTGCTTTTCCATGACTGAAACTTCCGATTCAAAATTGTTCGAGGCCATTGCAGCGGGCGATGCCGATCAGACTCGCCTACTTCTGATCGCCTCCGAGTTCATCCTGATCCGCGTCAACGAGGAAGAAGACGACGACGAGAACTTCGGCGCCTTGACCGCTGACGTGGATGGCACTGACGTATTAGTCGCCTTCACTTCCGAGCAAACAGCCAGCGATTTCATCTCACAAATGGGAGAAGAATTGTTCGACAAGGAGGAGGAAATCGATGGTTTCGTCGTCGATGGCGAAACTTTGCTGGATTATTTGCCAGAAAACTTTGGTGTCCTGATCGATCCTGAACATGAGAACACTGCCGTTCTTACCGCCGAATTAGTAAAACGCATCCTCGCGAACAACAACTGACCACCCCCTCTGCCGAGCTGTTTTGGTCGCCAGATGGGCAGAAGCAAGCTTGTCCGCACAAATTCGGCGACTATTATGGAACCCTCGTTACGTTGGGTGCGTCTGAAATCCCCAGTAACGGTCCCTAATCTCACCATCTAGCTCTTCCTGGCAAGAAGTACGGATTTTCTAGTGGACATGAGATTGGAACTTACTACATTCTGACCGCCGGGACCGGAGTTCCGTTTCCGCCTAATTGTTAGATCTTGCCCAACTTGTTCATGCCCCAAAACAATTTCAGAGGACGCATTATGTGCCGTCTCCCTCACCTTCTCCTTTGCGTCGCCGCCTGCCTGACCACGTCAGCGACGGTGAACGCGGACGAGAATGGACCAGCTCCGAGCAGCTACAAATCTGTCGCAGACCTAACGATTAGTCAGTGGGTCCAACCAAACGAAGCAGGCCTTTTAAAAGGTCGAGTTGTCACACACGCGACCGATGGTGCATCGGTTGCCGTCGCCAAGGCGAGTGTCGCTTTGGTCGATAAGGATGGCAACGTTCTACGCAGCGAAGCTTTGACGGACGTCAAAGGCGAGTTCGTTGTGAAGAATGTGAAGCCAGGTGTTTACGCGTTGAGTGCCCGTTCAGGCAACCTGATCGCAGCTTGTGCGATGCATATCTTGGCGACCGTGGACGGCGACGAAAAGCAGTTCGCCAGCAAAGCAGAAATCGCCGCCGCTGCAATCGACTACGCGACACTTCGTGACGCGATTGTTCGTTACTTGCCAAAAACAACCAAGCCAAGCCCATCGGCTCTCAAGCCTACTATCTCGAAAGAGCAACTTGGTGCTCTGGCTGAGCAGGTCATTGGAACAGAAGCGTTCCGCATCGCTCAGATTGATGGTGGTATGGTAGGTCAGATCTTTTCAGCTGGCGTCCAAGGCGCAGAACTCCCGACTGCAAACGTGACGAATGTCTTCATTCTTCAGGATGGGAAAGAGATCGCTCGAACCGTCACAAACGACAAGGGTGAGTTCCAAGTTGCCAGTCTGAAACTGGGTAGCTATTCGATCATGGCTGTCGGACCCGAAGGCCTAGGTTTGGCCGGGTTTGAACTGGTCAACGAAGAGACCTTGAAAACAGCCGACCAAGTGACGAAGGATGGCGAACGTTTCGTAGGCCTGCTGAGTCGCTTGCGAGCACGTCGTTGTGCTCGGAAATTCGGTATGCAAGTCGCACCAGTTTGCAACACTTGCAGCACTGATGTGTGTTCAACCTGCGAAGCACCAGCGGTTGTTGAACAGGCTGTTTGTTTCCAGCCTGCGGCAACTGTCGTTGAAGCCCCGATGGCTGTAACACCTGTCGCTGTTCAGAGCTCATGCGGTTGCGGACAGCCAGCAGCAACTTGCGGTTGTGGCATCCCGGTTGATCCGTGTGGATGTGGCGGAACGATCGTCGCAGATCAAGGTTTCGTTGAAGGCGGAATCGTTGAGGGCGTTCCAATGGAAGGCGAAATCATCGACGGTGGAATCATCGACGGCGGTTTTGTTGACGGTGTACCCGTTGACGGCTTCGGATCGTCACTTGCTGGCGGTGGCGGATACGCACCTGGCTACGCCGGTGGTTTCGGTGGCGGCGGCGGATTCAGCGGCGGCGGAGGCGGCGGTGGTCTACTCGGCGGCGGTGGCTTAGGCGGACTTGCTGGACTTGCTGGTATCGGTGGCCTTGTTGCAGCCGTTGCAACAAGTGATGACGATGACAACAACTTCGTTCCTCCAGCTCCAATCGCCAGCCCAGTTGCTCCTAACTAAGATCGTTGCAACGTCCAAAGAATCACGGAACGCCTCGATCTAGAATCGAGGCGTTTTTTTTGCGCGCAGACAGTATCAGCACTTCGCTTCTACGAACATTGTCCACCTTTCGCTAGTTGGGCGCGTCTTTCAGTTCGAAGGTCGCCTCTGTCTTTCTCTGTATCCCGATGGCAGATCGCAATTCGCCAATGTGCTTTGAGACCGTCTCTTTCGGTCCCGATAGCTTCAGAAAGTAGTAGTCTTCCGCCCCAGCTTTCTGCTCGATCAGGATAATGTTGACGACGCGACTGTTCGGGGTCGTGATCTTCTTCTGGGCAAATGGAGGCCCATCGGGCTTGTCCCAAGTTCCGATCGTATCGACCCAGACGTAGCGACCAGCTTGACACTTGCCCTGCAGCATCTCGACTTGGCGATCCTTCTTCTGGAACTGACCCAGCCAACGATTCACGTTCGCTTTAACACCGCCGGTCGGACCTCCAAAGTAGAACGCGACAAGGTCTGCCGAGTCTGGTTCATCACCAATGCTAAACTGAGCAACACGCGTGGTCGCAGCAGTATTCACTGGTTTCCAATCGACCGGAATGACCAGCTCAAGCGTCCGGGCCTTGATCGTCCGCCGCTTTACTTCTTCAGCATTTGAAAACGCACTCGTTCCCAGAATCAAGAATGCGAACACTAGAATCTTCATATTAGCCTGTTCCTTACTCGCAGAGTTTTCGTGATGCACAGCAAAGCAACGACCGTCGCGCAGTACTTGCGGGAACTACCAGACGATCGTCGCGCCGCGATCAAGACCGTACGCACGACCATGCGAGAACACTTGCCGTCGGGTTACCAAGAAGGGATGCAGTACGGAATGATCGGGTACTTTGTACCGCACAAAGTGTACCCCGCTGGCTACCACTGCGATCCAAGCCAACCGCTTCCATTCGCACACTTGGCGTCGCAGAAAAATCACATGGCGGTCTACTTATTTGGAATGTACGCCGATTCCAAGATTGAAAAGTGGTTTCGCGATCAATGGGCGAAGACCGGCAAAAAGCTAGATATGGGCAAGTCCTGCATCCGCTTTCGCAAGCTGGAAGACTTGCCGCTGGATCTGATTGGTCAGACCATCGCTAAGATTCCCGTCGATCACATGATTCGTCAGTACGAAGCCGCCATCGGCCAGAATAAGGCAAAAAAAGCAGCGACAAAGACCGCACGCAAGAAATCAGCCAAAAAGAAAGTGGCCAAGAAAAAGCGTGTCGTCAAAAAGAAGTGAGTCAGGCTTTTTCGTCAGCGGAACTGTCGACCACGTTTGGTTTCGCTTTCACAAGACAGTGAAAACCAACACACGGTTCTTCCTCTTCACGTTCGACCACGGCGGCTTCCAAAATTTCTTGGACTTGCTGCATCCGAAGTGGATTTAGTGCGGCAGACACTACCCGCTGTTCGCCATCAGGCCCCATCATCACCGTTGTGATCACGGCGACCGTATCTTCGTGCTGCAAAGCGCCAATGATGTGCTCGCCGACTTGTTGCTCAGCATTTTTGATTGTCGTAACAAACTGCGAGATTTTATCTTTATCGACTTTTTGGGCAACTTTAACTTGTGACATAAGAAGGCGTCTTGCTCTTGGAGGCGATTGTTAACTGCGAGAAAGCTAAGCAGACAGCTGCTCGGCGGATAGAGTTTCGATGCGTCCAAAGCCAGCGACAAGGTGTGCTTCACGAATATCCATTCGATAGATCGAAAAATCACCGAAATCTGCATACATCGCTGCATCTGGGTGTACTGCCAAGAACGCTTCACGTTCGGCGGTGTCTTGTTCACGGGACAGTTTCGCGACTTCACCCACCAGAGTCAGTCTCGCACCCTCAAGTGGATTTCCGCCCTCGCCACCCTGCTGAACCAGCAGCAGGCTACATTGACGATTTGAATCCAGATTCTTGGTATGCCGCGCCAATCCGCTCAGCAACATGACCAACTGAGTTGGCGAAGTATTTGCAACGGTGACGAGAGTGACAAACGGGCTTCCTTTGGCCGATAGCGTTGCTAGGCTACCCACTGAGGCGGATTGAAGAATCTGTTTGGCTGGATGAAGGTTGATTGAGTCGTCGGGCATTGGTTTCTCCATTGGTACAGGATCTGACTAACAGTACGCTGGAAGCAGCGATTGGACCAGCACGAATTAGCCCTGCATCAGTAGCATCGCGCGTTTCAAATACGTATCGACCTCGATAGAATGGCGGCTTAGCGACATGCCGACTAGCAGATTAGCTCCCCTTCAAGCTGACCAAATCAACGTGGCTAAAGAAAGGAATCAATGCGATGCGAGTAAGCCACTTCAACACCTACTTGGACGGGGGTGCTGCGACCGCAGGACGCCGATTACATGAAAGCTTGACCCGCGTCGGAGTTGATAGTCACTTCCATTACGCAGCCAAGAATCAGTCTGCGATCGATTTGGGGCCAACGTATCACGCGACGACGTTGGGCCGTAGCAATATCGCCAAATCGATTGCCAAGGCCATTGATTTTCGTATCCATCGTCAGAAGTTCAAAGGAGCTCTTCGCAACCGACCGAGCGACTTGGAAATTTTTACGACACCACGTGGCGTTTCAGAATCGCTGTGGCCGCCAGTGAACCACCCCAAGAGCGACGCCGAGATTATCCAACTGCACTGGATATCCAAGTTCATTGATTATCGAAGCTTCTTCCAAACGTTGCCCCAGTCTCAACCTGTTGTTTGGACACTTCACGACATGAGCGCCATGACCGGCGGCTGTCACTTTAGTGATGGCTGTCAGTTTTATCTAACGGGTTGCGGTAATTGCCCACAACTGGCACATGGGAACGCCAACGATGTCTCACGACGCGGTTTCCTTGAAAAGCAAGCAGCGATCGCAGATACGAACTTGCACATTGTCGCCCCCAGTCGGTGGCTGATCCAGTCCGCCGAATCTAGCTTGTTGCTTCGTTCGGCCAAGTCATTTACTCGAATACCCTACGGCATCGACGCTGACGTCTATCATCCGATGGATCGCTCCGAAGCTCGAGACCAACTTGGTATCGCGCATGACGCCAAAGTTGTCTGTTTCGGTGCGATGGACATGAACAATCGTCGCAAGGGCGGCAAACAAATGCTGGCTGCCTTTGCCGCCGTCTCCGACATGCCCAACGTCACCGGCCTCGTGTTTGGAGCGGGTGAGTTGAAAGCGCCTGGAGTCAAGCTTCCCCCGATACACAACGTTGGTATGGTTCACGGCGTGCAACAACAGCGAGCGGTATTCAGCGCCGCGGACGTGTACGTGCTGCCATCGCTGGAAGACAACCTTCCGCTAACTGGCCTGGAGGCGATGGCGTGCGGTACTCCCATCCTAGGTTTTACAGCCGGTGGCATTCCCGACTACGTTCGTCCGGGCGTCTCAGGAATGCTTGCCGAGGTTGGCAATGCCGAGGACTTAGGCCAGAAGCTGCGCTCGATGCTCTCTGACACGCAGCAGTGCCTTGAACTGGGTCAGTCGGCTCGACAGATGATCGTCAACGAATACGCCTGCATCCGCGAAGCAACCGACTACCGCCGGCTTTACGCGGCATTGCTGGAAGGCACCACTTCGGGAAGTGCCGCGGCTTGAGGTGTTTTGATTGCTTCCATGAAAAGCGAATCTGGTTTACGAATTCGCTGACCATCGCGATCCAGTTCGTAGCTATCGAAGCGATCGATGCGACTCTCATCTGCCTGACAAGCGCGCGGGTGTTCCAAACCAATGTCCATCAGCAAGTTGCTTAACGAAACACGATCGTACATCCAGCGATGAAGTTCACCGGATTGCCGAAAACGACCTTCACGATAAGCGTTGCGTCCCGTCGAACCATCGATGAGCGTCACAGCAGCCATAGCCGCTTGCTTACGCGCACTGGCAATTAGCCTTGAAAGACGCATACCAATTGTCTTGCGGTTCTTCACTTTCGCATTGCCCTCCACTTCGTAGCCAAGTCGACCGCGGATGAACTCTTGAGGCGTATTGCCAGGTTCGCGAATCGTCTGGCCCATCAGTCCGCCGGTGCGTTGACGCGTCATCTGATCAATCAACTCCAACGTCATCCATCGGTGTTTGGCAAGATTGGTCGGCGATGCATCCTCGTTCGCTGTTCGCAAAGTGCGTAAGTACTCGTGAGCAATGCCTTCCAAATCAGGCACCACGACACGAAGCACACCACCCGGTTTCAGCACGCGCGCACATTCACGCAACATTGATTTTGCTGCGTCAGGGGTGAGATGTTCTAAGACATGTGAGTGATAGACACCATCAAACGAGTCATCTTGATACGGCAAGCCACGACGAAGATCGTAGGCGCGCACTTCCGGTGTGGCGGCCACTAAGTCAATGTTCGTCCAAGCGTTGTGGTAGCAGCGGCCACAGCCAACATTAAGCAGCTTCACGGGATTCTCCAGCCTCAGCCGAAGCCGATTGGTGAGTACGGGTCGCTTGCTTAGAACTGGTCGCTTGATTTCCCGGTGCTCCGCGTGTGATCTTTGCATGGTGAATCCCGATGCGTCCGGTGTAATCGAGTCGATGAAGCATCATGCCAATGCTGTGTTTTGCAAAGTACTCATCGACCGCTCGGCGGGCGCCCTGCCAGTGGCCGTAGTCATCGACGATCAAGACGCCACCGTCGGACAATCGCGAAAATAGATGCTCCATTTCGTGAGCCGTTGATTCGTACCAATCGGTGTCCAGTCGCAACAACGCAATCTTGCTGGGAGCGGCTTCGGGGATCGTTTCTTCGACTTTGCCCACATGATAGTGAACGCGCTCATTGGGATATCCTGTCTGCGTCATGTGCGACTGGACATCTTCTAGTGATGCGACGCACCATACGGATTTGCCATCGTTTTTGTCTTCGTTGGCGAGCTGATCTACGGCGGTCGCTCCATCGACGGACACATCCGCTTCGGTAGGCTCGCTCATGCCCTCGAAGGTATCGAACAAGTGCAGGTTGCGACTGGTATCGCCAGAGCGTTTCAACATTTCGGCAATCGCCATCATGCTGCCGCCGCGCCACACACCACACTCAACAATGTCGCCTTCGATGCCGGTTTCGTTGATGTAACGGACCGCTTCGCAAAGCCCGTTTAGGCGTTCGGTGGAAGTCATTGTGAACTGCCGGACCGATGCCATCGTCTCGACGCTATCGCGGCTGAGATCGGCCGGGTAACAGCTTGGATCCGCCAACTTCCGCTCTTGTCGCGCTGCACGCCGACGTTGTTTCCATGCTTTCAAACTGCGAATCACGATCGGAAGCTCCGACTGGGGTAGGGCGCATTATTCCTGCGCGCGAACGGTATTTCGGTCTTGCTTGTAGTTCCCGCTGCGTCAACGCGTCAACGTCGGTTCGATCGCGAGT